>CAYNKV010000051.1:0-1663 GCA_964397905.1 uncultured bacterium | reverse complement strand
TTAAAGCAATGGAAAGCTATCACCATGAATAGTCTCTATCAATCGGTATCATCTATATAGGCATGCCGAAAATCAATCATGAGCATTCCATTAAACTTTACACCATGCACTTTTTTCTGTTTCAAATAGTAGACATCTGCAGGATAGATCGGAATTGCGGGCATCTCTTCAAAAAATATTTTTTCCGCATTCTCAATATAGCTCCATGACGATTTGGAATCGATACAGCTAGCATAGGCGTCAGCATTCTTAATAAACTCTGGGTTTTCCCAGCCAACCACATTAGGCGGTTTGTCCCTATATTTAAAAAGGTCGATAAAGTTGATCGGATCGGGATATTGACAAATCCAACCGAATGTGGCCAAATCAAAGTCTCCTTTACCTATCGTTTGAACATAATAAGATCCAGCTTCAGCTCCCTCTAACCGAATATTGATGCCTAAATTTCTCGACCACATATCCTGCAAGGCCTCTCCCAGCCTAGAGTTGGTCACTCCAGCAGCAGAATACTTAAAAGAGATTTCAGGGAAAGTTTCCACCGTCAAACCCAACTCTTGAAGCCCCCTAGAAAAATGGTCTCTAGCCGAATCGAGAGTGAAGTCAGCAAGAGAAGGTTTCCATAACTGCTTCCTCAAAACATTAGGGATGAGCGGAGTGTAAGGTTCTTTATCTATGTATGAAAGGTCCAAGACAACCTGATAATCAATGGCAGAGGCTAATGCTTTACGAATATGAACATTATCAAGAGGTGACCGACGGGTGTTGATTACCACCATATACAACCCTGCTCCCTCTTCTTTACATAATCCACGACCTCTCAAATGCAGCACCTCGCTTACAGGAAGGGGGCTAAAAGGAGATCCCAACCAATCTAAAGCACCCTCCTCAAACATGAGCCTCGCAGTGGTAAGGTTTTTCACAATCGAAAAATCAAT
Source organism: uncultured bacterium (assembly GCA_964397905.1). GTDB lineage: Bacteria > Chlamydiota > Chlamydiia > Chlamydiales > Rhabdochlamydiaceae > PALSA-1444. The sequence continues at coordinate 728 of CAYNKV010000051.1, read as the reverse complement.
CTGATCGATTTTGACTCTATCTGCATCCCAAAAGAAGGGATTTTTTTTGACAACAATCTCCTTTTGCAGCTGATAAGAATCGAGTCGAAAGGGACCAGAAGTTATCAGATTGGCATTATGATTAGTCGATGCAATCAGAGAACTGTGAACAGGAAAAAAAACGGAACTAGCCAAAATGGCAGAAAAATTAGTGTGGGGGTGCTCTAATTCAATCACAATCGTTCTATCATCAACTACACGCACGCCTATCTCGTCTACAGAAACGGTACCCGCATGAGCCGCTTTGCAATTCTTGATAAAAAAAAGAAGGTTGGTATTAAAGGAGGTAAATTGAGCTGCTAGCGCAGATTTCCAACTTCTCTCAAAATCATACATCGAAATGAGCGAACCATCAGACCACCGAGCTTCTCTCAAATGGATGGTGTAAAAGCGAAAATCATCAGACACCTGATAAGAATCAGCCAAATCTGGATGAGGGTTTAGACTCTCATCAAGGAAAAAGAGTCCCGCATAGAGTGCTCGAATTACACCCTGATTGTTCATCATAGCCCCTGTACGAGGATCCAAGGAAGAAAGGTCAGAAAGAAGACCTACCTTAATAGTCTTATTATTCACTGAGGAATCGACCGATGAAGATCTGTTTCTTTGACATCCAACTAAAAGCAGGAGAAAAGCAAAGAGTATGCGCATAAAAAATACCCCACATAACGGGAGAAAAGCTATAATAT
>CAYNKV010000050.1:0-2132 GCA_964397905.1 uncultured bacterium | reverse complement strand
TAATAGAGTCACCTTTTTCCCCTTATCAAGTGAAGAGAAGATAGAATTCGACCAATGGGTCTACATTAAAGGGAAAGGATTTTATCCGCGCTCTACTTCATCCTATGGAAAAATTTCCCAAACCATCTCTTTTGATCATTTACCCTCTTTCATTCGTTCCCATAGTGATCTTTTGTCTAACATTCCCTCTTTTTTTTCCAAAGAATCTCCTATAGAAAAATCAGGAGTTACCATCCAATTGAGCAAAGAAGGAAATATTCTAATTAAACCTAAATATTTTTTTCTGCCTGGATATGAAAAAATCAGCCTCTGTTTCGAACATTTTACTTTTGTTCAAGGAGAAGGTTTTGCTGAAATCCCCGATCGATTTCAGCTACCGAATCCCTATTTTAAGGAAACAAAAATTGGACCAAAGTCTCTGCACCATTTTCTTTTTCACCAAATTAATACCCTGCGCCCTTGGATTATTGAAATAGATCCAAGGCTAGAAACGGCAAAAGAAATAATATTGAAAATCGATTGTAAAGAAGATGGTAGCGGACATTGGCTAATCAAAGGCAATTACTGTAGCGAAATAGGATCTGTTTCTCTTAAAGATCTATGGAAAGCGTTCTACGAAAAAAAGCGGTATCTCTTCTCATCCGCAGGTCTAATTTCCCTCCATTCGCCTCAATATTATTGGCTCAAAATGGTTCCCAAAAAAGCTTGGCTTCCGAGAAAAAAAAGCATGCGATTAACCAAATTAGAATGGATTAAGCTTTCCGCCTTTGAAAAAAACCTCCTTTCCAACCAGCTTGGCGATCTAAAACCTCCTCCATTCAACCTAGAAGAATTAAACAGCGAGCTGCGCGACTATCAATATAAGGGATTTCAATGGCTCTGGTCTCTTTTCTCCAATGGACTTTCTGGTCTCTTATGTGACGAAATGGGATTGGGCAAAACCCACCAGGCTATGGCTCTTATTGCCGCACTAAAGAAAAAAAAGGAAAAGATAAAATGTTTGGTTATTGCTCCTACTTCAGTATTATTCCATTGGGAGTCTTTATTAAAGCAATTCCTGCCTGGATTAAAAGTAGAATTATACCATGGAACCCGAAAAAAAAGGATCGTATCAGATCCAGATCTGATTTTAACTTCCTATGGCACTTTAAGAAGTGAGAGCCATCTTTTATCTCAATCTCTTTTTGATCTCGTCCTCTTCGACGAAATCCAAATAGCCAAAAATTCCCTTTCGAAAACCCATAAATCTCTTAAAAAAATCAAATCTCAGACAAGAATTGGATTGACGGGAACTCCTATAGAAAACCATCCATTAGAACTTAAATCTCTCTTTGACATCGTTCTTCCCGACTATATGCCTAGTCAAAAAATTTATAAAGAGCTCTTTATCGATGAACCAAGCGAAGAGAAAAAAAAGTTGCTCTATCGATTGGTTAACCCTTTTATTTTAAGGCGAAAAAAAGAAGAAGTGCTTTTAGAATTACCTGAAAAAGTAGAAACGACTGCATTCATTCCATTATCTGAAGAACAAGAGAAACTCTATCGAGAAGTATATGCACAAGCTAGAGGAAAACTGTTAAGCGAGATCGATCGCAATTCCCCTACTGCCTCTATCCATATCTTTTCGCTCATCTCTAAATTAAAAAAAATATGCAACCACCCTGCTCTCTATAAAAATAGAGCTAAAGAATATGCGCTTCACGATTCTGGAAAATGGAACTATTGCAGAGAACTAATTAATGAAGCAGAAGAAAGTGGACAAAAGATGGTCATTTTTTCTCAATATCTTGGCATGCTCGATATAATCGAAATCTACCTTCAAGAAAAAGGAATCTGTTACGCTACCATTAAAGGAGCCACTAAAGAACGAAAGAGAGAGGTGGAGCGATTTCAAAAAGATCCTAAATGCAGAGTCTTCTTAGGCTCGTTGCAGACAACAAGTGTTGGAATAGATCTGACATCCGCCTCTATCGTTATCCATTACGATCGATGGTGGAATCCAGCTAAAGAGGAACAAGCCACTGCAAGAGTACACCGAATAGGTCAGAGCCGAGGGACGCAGATATTCAAAATGGTGTCGATCAAAACTATTGAAGAAAAGATCGACCAATTAATCGAAAGCAAGAAAGCTA
>CAYNKV010000049.1:0-2427 GCA_964397905.1 uncultured bacterium | reverse complement strand
GCTTTATACCGACATTCGATATGAAAGTTATGCTGGCATAGGAAAAATTACCATTAATCGTCCAGAAGTGCGCAACGCTTTTCGCCCTCTTACGGTTAGGGAGATGATGGATGCATTAGAAAGGGCACGCCATAACCGATCGATAGGGGTGGTTATTTTAACTGGAGAAGGAAGAGAAGCATTTTGTGCAGGGGGAGATCAAAAGATCAGAGGAAACGGAGGATACTCCGATGAAGAGGGAATAGAAAGCCTCAATATTCTCGATTTTCAACGATCGATTCGCTCTTCTCCGAAGCCCGTAATAGCGATGGTAGCAGGCTATGCTATAGGAGGGGGCAATGTGCTCCAGATAGTGTGCGACCTGACCATTGCAGCAGATAACGCCGTTTTTGGTCAAGTGGGTCCCAAAGTAGGCTCATTTGATGCAGGATTTGGATCGGGATATATGGCAAGAATTGTGGGTCAAAAGAGAGCAAGAGAGATTTGGTTCCTCTGTAGAAAATATAATGCAGAAGAAGCGCTTGCGATGGGAATGATTAACTGCGTCGTTCCTTACGATCTACTCGAAACTACTACTATTGAATGGTGTCAAGAAATTTTGGCCCACTCTCCTATGGCGATCCGTTGCATAAAAGCGGGCTGTAATGCTGACTGCGACGGAGCGGTAGGCATACAGGAGTTAGCAGGCAATGCGACAAGACTCTTCTATATGACAGAAGAGGCACAGGAGGGACGCAATGCATTTGTGGAAAAAAGAGCTCCCAATTTTTCTCCATTTCAACGTTACCCATAGATGAATCGATCATCGATAAAAGAGAGAGCACTTATCTGGTGGAAAGCAGGTCGGCCTAAGACGCTTGTCGCCTCTCTTAGTCCCATAATATTAGGAACCTTTTTTGCTTTCCAAACAGGCCATTTCAATATATATGTGGCCCTAGCTACCCTTTGTGCAGGAGTAACTGTTCAGATTGGCACCAACTTTGCTAACGACTATTTTGATTTTATAAAGGGAGTGGACACTCCCCAACGTAAAGGCGATATTCGACCGATCCACACTAAGCAGGTGACGCCTGATCAGATGAAAAAGGCCGCCCTATATGCTTTTGCAACAACATTAGTTTTTAGTAGCTACCTAGCCTTTATTACTGGACCCATAATAATGGTCATTGCTGTTGTCTCCATACTTTTAGGATGGGGCTATTCTGGAGGTCCTTTTCCTCTTGCTTACTTAGGTTTAGCAGATATTTTTGTCTTAATCTGTTTTGGACCTCTTGCCGTCGGCTTAACCTACTATCTGCAAACAAACAACCTACCCTATTCTATTCTTATCATCGCTCTTTCTCCTGGTCTTCTATCCACTGCTCTATTAACAGTCAATAACCTTCGGGATATAGAAGAGGATTCCCTGTCAGGAAAAAAGACCACCTCTGTTCGATGGGGAGCAAGATGGGGGAAAGTAGAGTACACTCTCTCTTTAATTGGCGCAGCCCTCATTCCTTCTCTATATGGCTACTATCTTCCTCTGCTTATACTTATTCCCGCTTGGGTTCCTTTAAAAATTATATGGCAAATAGAAGATAAAAAAGTGGTTAATAAAGCTTTGAAAAAAACAGCAGTTTTGTCTTTTCTATTTTGTTTACTATTGATTCTTTCAATGTTATAAAGAAAATACATTGCGGCACTCAGACAACCATGGAGAACTCAATGACCTATAGAGCTCTTTTCATTTTCGTTTTTTCGGCTCTTTTTATATCAGAGTCTATTGCTGCAGAAGAACAAAAAAAGCAATGGAAAAACACTTCCCCCCCTCCAAAAAAAATAGAATCCTCTCAAGCTATCCCTCTCAGTAAACCTCTTATTACCGAGGAAAAGTTTTCTCACTGGAAGTTAGGTGTAGATTTTTTGTGGTGGGGAACATACCATCTCTTTCCTGTCTCCACCATTGCTTCGGACATAACCGAAGATCTACCTCTATCACTACTTGTAGAAAAATATCAAAGGCATACGGTCACAACTCAATCCACTCAAGTAAACAAAGCATGGAATCCAGGAATACGTTGTTTTGCCGACTACCTGTTCGAACAAGAAAAAATAGATATCCAATGCTCACTTTGTCATTACATGAATAATGGAAAAGCCGCTATTGAAGGGATCCCCTTATTGCCATCCATACTACTCCCTGATACGGTAGACCCCAAATTCGCACTTAATCAAGGTCTATTTCACCTTAATTACAATGTGTTCGACCTTGAAATGGGCAAAAACTACATTAACGGAAATATGCTATGGCGCCCTTTCTGCTCTTTACGAACCGCATGGATAAGCCAAAAAGAACGTCTTCTTCTTGAGGGATACGTCTCGATTACAGAAGGGCAAGAGACTCGTAAGATGCCGGTTTACTGGAAAGCAAATTTCGATGCCAGTCCG
>CAYNKV010000048.1:0-3626 GCA_964397905.1 uncultured bacterium | reverse complement strand
CCATCCCCAATTAACCCTCCAATCACACCCCCCCCTCTCAACAAGCGCTATCCTATCTCACCTCCTTTTTAACAAAGAAATTTCCCAACTCAACATAAGTCAAGTTCTCCAACTTGCATCCGCAATTTTTTCTATGGCAGGAGAAAATCGAATAAATTTTATCGATAAAATCAGAAAAGGGTTAGGCATCGATCACCTTGCCATTTCCACCTCTAAACAAACAGGCCTCATCTCACTTGAAGTGGGAAAAGAGATAAGCAAAGGAATCCTTATTACCCTAACCCAAAGCAACGTAAGCAGCCAAGTAACCGTTGAAGTAGAATTAAAAGGAGGATTCGTCCTAAAAGCAGAAACAGAAGAAGATAATCAAGGAAAATTTTCCCTCATATGGAATAGAAATTATTAAAACAAACCGATTGCTTCAAAAAAAGAAAACTAGTAGAATAGCGCCAACTTATCGGGAGGACCCATCATGTCGGCTAAAATTGATTCGATCTCTGCTAGCTTAGCGCATCAATTGAACAGCAGTAGCGCTGAAGGATCCTCATCTACCGATCTACCCAGTCTGGCGCAATCCTTGATCGGTATTCTGTTAGGTACCGAGCAGACAAATGAGAAAAAGAGTAGGAACTATTTAGTCCGTTTAGATCTACTTCAAAACAATGTAGATAAGGCAACCTCGATCATAACAGCGATAGAGCAGGGTTTGTCAGGCAAGAAATCAAAGATCAGCATAGAAAACCGCGAAGCCCTATCAGAACCATTTCAGGATATCCCGCTACTTCAGAAAAAGGAGTGGAGTAGAGAAGAGGCAGAAACCATTAAAACAGCGCTACATAGAAAAATAGACCAAGATCTGCGCTCATCCAATCAGATCATGACACAAACCAATCGACTTACAGAAGAGCAAAACCAGCTGCTTCCGATTATTAGAAAAATATTGGAAAAACAGCAAGAAGCGATGCAAAGAATCATAGATCGGCAAAGAGTGTAATTATGGATGTGAAAGCTATTTCTTCTATGAGTCCTGTTCTGAGCCAGGGGAAATTTCCTTTGGCATATCTTTTGCCCTTTGCATACATCAAGATGGAACAACTACTAAATAAGATCAATTCCTTCTTTTGGATGCAGATAGAGAGGTATAACAAAACAGCTATCGAATTAACAAAAACAGAAAATTCCATACAAAGCGAGCCCCCCCCTTACCTAAGCCTTCTATTTCCAGAAAAAGCTCTTCACCTCTCACTTCGTTTTTTGGTTTTCGCCTCATTGAGTTTCATTTCGATAAAAAGATCTGTTTCTTCATCTAATGATGAAAGATATGCGTATGCAGCTGCTGGAGAACAGTTTGCATATGCAGCAGTCTACAGTTTGTTACAGCCCGTTGTTTCAAAAGTAGCGGAACTAGCATCTCGTTTGATCAGTAAAAAGCATCAGGAAAGTTTTAGAAAATGGGTCGATCTACTCTATTCTGCTAATTGCCTACTTTTCTTTGTTAATGGGATTCTTACCAAAGTAGATCTTGACAGGTTATTATTAGCAGGATCCATCGGGATAAAAGCAATTAGAACTAATCAAGAAGTAAAATTGAATCAGGTTGACGCAGAGCGCGCAAAAATCCTGTCCGATGAAAGAGGTTCCGATATTAAGATGAAGGCTTACAAAGAACAGTTTAATTACTTGTTTTTCAAATTAAGAGAAGGCGTAGCGCGGATGATTTCATATAATAGTTAAACAATGGAGATGTTTTATGTATGCTAGCCCAATAGCTGATATCGAAGAAAAAGTTAGACAGTTGAATGATGTTTTGGCAAAATTAAGGTACCGACAAGAAGATCTTTCAGATGGTTTATCCGCTAAAGAAAGCAAGTACTATACATATCAGAAATGGAAAGTATTATCTAAGTTAGCCGTGCAAGCGACGCAAATCTATTTGGGACCAGATAGGTTTGGAATAGTTGAAACAGTATTTGGAGGCGCTGATCTCTTTCTGCAAGAAAGAAAGGAATATATCCAGACGCAACAAGGAATCTCTAACAAGAGCTATCGAGAGATCGAAGATCAAGAGTCAAGATTGAACGACCAACTCAGAAGGTTACAGGAGCTTTATTCGCGCATCTACGCATAGCAGAAGCTCTCTTAAGGAGGGATTGATTCTGTTTCATATTGGGAATCCTTAAATAAGGACCTTGAGGAAAGTTAGTTTTTTAGAAATTGTCGTTTTATTCATTAGATCAATTCTTGATTCTACTCTGGCAACAACCTTTCCGTTGGTTACTTTATCCTCTTTGTCCAAACTTTTAATGAACCTTACCGAAGACTCAGAATATGATGGTTCATTCCGTGAGTTCTATAGGACTCATTTTTTTCAGTAGATTGATTCGCGCGGCATTCCGGAAAGCTTCACATATTGTAGAGAAGTAATAGACATTGAGATAAAATTTTTGCACATTTTTTAGCAAAAAAAGCATACAAAATCAGCTGCCCAAAGCGGATAAGCTCAGCAGAGCGATAGTCGATTGGCTCCAACCGATCTCAGAACAGCAATAAACAAAGAGCAAAGCAGTTGGAACCATCCTCTCATCCCTCCGAGAGAAGGGCAACTAACTAAACCCCTTTTCTCCTTGACTTTGATCAAAACAAAAGCATTCATAGATACCTCATACCTGATCCAATAGACCTCTTTCAAAACTCAAGATGTGAGCTCCCAATTATAGATTCCAGCAATTAAGTTAACCCTTAAAGCAAAACGCTTACGCCTGTTTTTGTAACGATCAGAAATGATTTTAAAGCATTTGAGAACGCCAATAACATTTTCATTTCTGAAAAATCTCTGATCAAATTTACTCATGATCTGGTCCATTTTTTCAGCAACTAATTTGAGAAAAATTAATTCTTTATAAAAGCAATTACACCTATCAAAATTACAAGAGAGTGCATCTTACCTATTGTTTTCATAAATGCATATTTGTATGATTGTCCGGAAGTGGGAGCAGTTCATTTAACGTTTAGATCAAAAACAGCACTACCAGCTCCCTCGAAGCCAAAAACTTTCGCGCTGGCAACCCTATCAATAACAGTTTTCTTAGCCCTAATCCTCTTAATTTTTTCTCGAAAAAATCATAAACCTCATCGAGACAAATCAATTTCGAGAAATGTCAACAATACAGATGGAAAAACTGCTAACCAGAAAAAAACCGACAACAGCCAAGGAAGAGAAGATTTATTATTTTTCTATCTACTAAAAAAGATCAAAAACAGTAAGGAGCCAAAAAAAATAAATAGCGCCTCTTTATCTTCTGCGGCAACTCATTTCATAAAAAAAATAAATTATTTAATCGATTGTATATTACACAAAAACAGTGTATCTGTTGGTAATGTCGATCGACGGAAAAAGAGGATAGCTTCCGTAATAAACGAATGCTAATTACCGATTTTGTGTTCGTTTGCTATTTAGGTTTTGTATATTTGTTGATGGAATCATTCTGGAACTTGCTAAAATAACTGGAATGGCTAGTTGGATTGAATTAGTTTGAACGATAGTAGCTCTAGATGGAATTGTTTGGATTAGTTGCATTAGTTATAACTCGCATGGGTCTCCTACTGGCATCAGTTATATATCCTAC
>CAYNKV010000047.1:0-4573 GCA_964397905.1 uncultured bacterium | reverse complement strand
TTTAAGAGTTATTGGAGTTTGTGATTTTATATTATTGAATTAAATTAATTTATTTAATATATTTAAATTTACAAGAGCCTATTTGTTTATAACATATTAATATATCATAGCTCTTGTAAAATACCAAGGAGTATTTATGGTAAAAAAAGCGCGTACAACAGCGCGTACAACAGCGCGTACAACAGCGAGAAAAGCACCTGCTAAGAAAACAGCAGCAAGGAAGAGTAGTTGTTGTTCAAGAAGGGGTTCTAAATAAACGCGCCTCTTAAATCGAGCAGGTTAATCGCTTGCTCGATTTTTTTCTCTTTTTTACCAAGTAAGGGTATTGAGCAGGAGGCTGTTTAGCAGCTTTTTTCAGTTAGCGCTATCTATAGAGAAGCTGTTTAAGATTCTGTTGAGAGCTATGTTTAGCAGATGTTGCTCATGGAGCAGCTTTTACTTTCTCAACTGCTAAAATGAGGATCTTTTTTAAAAAATGAAGCTTTTCCACTAATATATTTGATCTTTTCAATAAGCCGTTTTTTTGGCTAAGTAGTTCATTCAGAGCAGAGAAGCTGTTGAGGATTATGTTACTATTAAGAAAATTTTGATAGAGCAAAAATGGATAAAGTTCTCTTTTTTCGGATATATTATTTCTCTTTATGTGAGATATCTAAAATGAGTTTCATTTTTGATAAATAATCGAACAATGATTAATAGAAAAAAAGTGAAGAAAGTGATGGGATTTTAATATCAAATAAATATTTGATTTTTATCCTCGATTTTACTAGCTTTGGGTCCGTTCGAGTGTAGCTTTCAGACAGTATGCCCTAGCTGGTTTTGTTGCTTGATGAGGTTGGAATGTTTTTAGGCTCAGGATTATCGCAGGATAAAAAGGTTGGTTAGTATGAAGAGTATGAAAGTTTTTTTTCTTCTTTTTTTCGCATCTTTGCTATTTTCTGAAGCATCGGCTGGTTCGATTAAACTTCTCAATGATTCAGCATATCAATTACGGGCTAGGATTCAGTCAGCAGATGGATCCTATTTGGGAGAGATGGTTTTAGGAAGCAATGAGACAGCTTCTTGGAATGGTAGTTCAGGTGAAATATCTTATTATGGGCAGTCTCAAACTCCCTATAGAGTGAATTGGTATTGCTTAGGAGGGGAAGACTCTATTTTTTCGGTAAATGAGAGTGTAAATTCAGGGTCAACGGTGACTGCTATGGGAGGGACAGGTGCTCGCTCTTGTCCTCCTAAAAAAGGGAAGGGAAACTCTTCTGGAATGGACGAAGGGGTCAAGAAAAGCATTCCTAGAAATGAGGGACCTCCAGAAGGGCAGCTCCCTTAAAAGAGCTTAGGTTCTCCTTCTTCATAGACCACTTTTCTTAGACAGTGGCCTTTTTTGTCTAGAATAGTTGCGATACCTTTCCCATGTTCTACTTTAGAAATTGCCTCCTTTTTTCCTTTTTCAAAGTATAGCCCTTCTATTAGGTGATTTTTTTCGTATGTTTCCATTAGCATTAACTCTCCATCTTCGAACCATCCATATGCGATTCCCTCTTTTTGGTTTTGGTGAATTTCTCTTTGGCTTTCAAGAATACCATTTTCGTACCAACTTTTAACTATTCCTTCTATAACTCCCTCTGCCCATTCTATCGATAATTTGATGTTTCCATTAAGGTAATATTCCCGCTCTTCTCCATGTTTAATCCCATTTTTTATCTTAATAGTTGAAATGAGAGCGCCGTTAGGGCTAAAACTACTTACACTCCCTTCAGCTATTCCTGATTCAAATTGAATTAATTGGGTTAGTTTTTCTTTTTCAAAAACAGCTTTAAATCCATTTCCTTGATCAACTCGGGCAATTTCTGTTCCATCTATACTAAAATATTCGCCACGAAGCAACCTTCCTTCTTCATAATATTCCTCATACTTGAGTTGTATAGGGCTCCAGTAAGCAGAAGAGATTCCATCTTGTTTTCCTCTTTTATATCTATTTGTCTCAATAATTTTCCCTGCTTCGTCAAAATAGTGAACCAAGCCATCTATTTCATCTTGGGAATAGATTATTTTCTTTTTAACCATTTCGTTGGGATGAAAATAGATCGATTCACCTTCGAGAAGACCCTTTTCATAGCGAACTTCAGCCACTCTCTTTCCCTGTTCATCAAAAACATGACTAATTCCATCAAAAAGCCATGAAGCTTGTCCTATTGGACTGGGATCAGGAATCCCTTCTATTACGAATGCGTCGATTTTCAACTCTCCATTAGGATGCCATTCAAAAAACTTTCCATGAGATCGACCGTTTTCTACTTCAAGGTATTGCCAAGGCTGGCCATTTGGATGATAGGTATTGATTTTGGAAGAAGTGCGTCCATTTTCGCTATTTCCATATACTCTTGTAACTTTTTGATAGGGTTGCGGTGAGATAAACTCTGTTGAATTAAATTTTTTTAAACGATCTTGTTGATTGATAGTTTGGGAAAATCCGTTCTTATCTACTATTTGAATCGATAGGATCGAATCAGCGGAATGATTAGCTCTAGAAAAACATCCGCTAAAAAATAAAATAAATATTAAAATTGTTTTTTTTGTATACATTCCATTTCCACTTGGTAAACGGTATCTCCAATTTCGGTAATTTCTTTTTTAATTTTCAATTCTTTAATTAGATATTCTGAGTTGATGATTTCGATTTTTTTGCTCTCACCTTCTATCAATAAAAGAGTTTCATTTAAATCTTTTTCGTCCATTTGTACTGGATGTTCTAATTTAAATAGACGATCTCCAGATCGGTTTTTATCTAGATCAGATACAAATTTTATTCGATTGAAGTTGCTTTTTAAAAAACTAAGTCGCTTTTCTATAATCGGATTATTTGGGTATTGTTTTGCAAGAGATTGGATGCGATCTAATTCTGAGGTTAGTAAAGGGGCGGATTCCAAAAAAACAAGCGAAAGATGGGAAGGATCAGATGATGAGTCGATTTTTTTTTGATAGGCAGAGAGTTTTTTTTCTTGTTTTTCAAGAATATAAAATTTTTTCTCCAACCATTTCCTTTCTGTTTTTTGTGTGTATAGAAAGAATAATAATAAGCAACTTGGTAAGGTGGAAAAAAACAATGCATGCGATTTTTTTATATTCTTCGTAGCCAGAAAGAGACGGTGTAAAATTCTTTTTCCGTATTCCATAAAATTGGTTGATTAAGGTCTATTAAAGTAGGTTCTTGTTTCAGTGCTTCTCGAAACTGCTCTGTTGCTTTGGGGTTATCTGCTCTAAATGCAAGCTCTATTTTAGCACGATACAAATTTTCTTTGTCGTTGATTTTATCTGAGTGAACTAAGCTGTAATGAAAAGAGGAAATTTCTATTGGATGTTCGAAGCTATCTAGCCAAGCTAATGTTTGATAATTGTTGGGCAAATCAAATAGTAGAGATCTCTTTTTTGCATCTAATTTCAACTTTTCTTCCCATAAGGTGAGTTTGTTTCTAAAATCGCCCTGTGCTTCTGGAAGGAAAAGTGCAATTTTTTTATCGAGGATATTTTTTTTATTGCTCCAGTTTTTTTCATTTATTCCCCAAGTGAGCAAGCAGATAAATAGGGCAACCAAATTAATTCCCCAAGGAAATAGCAACCCGATCTTTTTCTCTCTTTTTTCATCTAGAAATTGACAGCCATCGCTTTCAAAACCTTCCAATGCTAGTCCTAAAGGAAGCGCGAATGATTTAAGCGTTTCGAAAGAATATCCCTGATAAGAGCCTTCTTTTTCATTTATGTTAGAATAAGAGCTATATTTGGTTTGAAAAAAAAATTCTAGCCGCTCCCTATTTTCGAAAAAATGGGAAGAGACAATTTTTCCTTGATCAACAGCTATGCCACTATTTTCATGAAGTAATATTATCTGGGATTCATTAGGGAAAATCCAAAGGGCAAAACGAAGAAGTGCAGCGGGAACAGAAGAGACTTGATCTGGATTAATATGGTATCTACGAACTGTTTCAAGATGTTCCTTCAAAACACTGCTAGTTGTTGCATAAACAACCACTTCAGTTTCTTCTTTACCGGAAAAAAATAGAGGATAAACGATCGTTTCATCAGGAGGGAAAGGTAGGAGATCTTCCATTTGAAAGGGAAGCAGTTTAAGAAGAGTGGATCGCTTTCCAATTTTTAATGAAATTTTTCTGCAAATGGTTTTTTCGGGTGGTGGAGAGGTTACTATTTTTATCTGTTTGTTCTCTATCTGACTGGGAGAAATCGCAGATAGACGAGATAAATTCTCTATTTTAATTTGGCCTTTAGATCGAGATAAAAGAGCTGTCTGAATAAAATTGTCTGCTCCAATAAATATTCCTAAAACACGCATAAAAAGTGCTGTCTATTTTTTGTTCTGTTAGTATGATCGCTCTATGTTATTTTTCTTACATATTCTATTCACTATTTATACGATGATAATTGCTATTAGGACAATCGGTTCTTGGTTTCCCTCTTGGTGGAATTATAGATGGTACGGCTTTGTCGCTAAGCTTGCCGATCCCTATCTTAATTTGTTTCGCCGTTTCATTCCTCCCATTGGAGGATTTCTCGATTTAAG
>CAYNKV010000046.1:0-4791 GCA_964397905.1 uncultured bacterium | reverse complement strand
AATGAGGAGATAGCTGCTGGTAATGATCCAAGCTGGTTGTTTCTGAGGTCGAGATAGGTCAGCTTAGTCAATGAGGAGATAGTTTCTGGTAATGATGTAAGCTGGTTGTTTCTGAGGTCGAGACGGGTCAAATGAGCTAAATAAGATAAGTCTGCTGGTAGTGACTTAAGATTTAGATTAATAAGATCTAACGAGGAGGATTTTTTTTGAAACAAGATAGGATTCTATCTGCCGCGGCTTGAGGATTTCCTTCCAACACCCATCTATCCAGAGAGTCCTTTATCATGGATTCGTACAAGGTTCCTGATACCTTTATCATCGATTCGTACAAGGTTCCTGATACATTGACCGGATCTCTTTCTCCAACGGAAAAAGATTTTATACTGGTTAAACTGTAGAGTGAGGATGGATTTTTTAAGAATGATGTAAACTGTTCATCGGAAAGCTTTAGATGTTTCACTCGAGGAAGGAAGAGGTTTTCTGGTAGCGATGAAACAGACGAATCTCTAAGATCAAGTGTTTCGGAATGAGATTGGTAACATTGCTTAATTCTCTCTGTTACGGTACAATGTTCCTCTCCTTTTCCTTGTTTCCAACGGTTAAGAGAACAGTACATTTTCTGCTCAAGCCTCACATTTTTGTCGAAAAGGCCAATTAGTGGTGCTATCAATCTGGCTAATTTCTGCGATAGAGAGCTGTCTGGTCCTTCCAAGAAGGGACCCGAGGTCCGGGTAGTAACCCTTTGAATACTCATTGTTTATTCCACATTTTTTTGATCAACACTTCCTCTACCAGCTGAATCAAGCAATGTTATAAGATGCATTCTACCACTACCAGAATGGCTCTTTGATGTAAAGGGGGTGGTTTCTCAATAGGCTTTTTGTTCGAAAATGAGCAGATAGGTTAAATTGTTTCCGATGGAATGGCAGAAAATGTTAAAAAAGGAGACGAGCTTTTCTGGAAGAGCTCCGTTTACTGGAAAGGATGCTTCTGTACGGTTGCTCGCAGCTCCTGTTGACCAGGGTATTTTATTTCGGCGGGTCAATCTGCGCGATGCTTCTCCTATACTAGCTCATGTTGATTCAAAGTGTACCTCTGTGGGATAGAGGGGGTCGATTTTCTGCTGCCTCGACTGCGAAAAAATGAGCGTTGTTCTAAAACTTGAGCCGCTCATTCTAGCTCTCTATATTGATCGGGCCGAGCTCTATAATATTCAAGAAGAGGATGAGCCGCTCCCACTTCAACAAGAGGGCTATAAATTCTGCCATCAAACCCTCCTCTCTCTGCTCTTTTTTGCTCCGCCGTTTGGCTTACCTTTGCAAAGTCTATCCGATAAACCTTAAGCAGAGCCAACATCACTTCCAGCAGATCTGCCATTTCTTCGCCGATCTCTTTTGGGGAGCTACTGGCTATCACCTCTTTCGCCTCTTCAAGAAGCTTATCTTTTAACCGCTTCAGATATTCCTCCTCTTCCATGACCCGCTCAAACAGCTGGACCCCTGATTCACGCATAATCTGTGGTAGCTTGTCCCGTATTAACTTGTCCACCTTAAAACGGTATCTTTGACTCATTTCATCGTACTCCAAAATAGATTAGTTTCAGCACCCATCAACCATTTGGATAAAGCAGATTTAAGTGGCAAGGGGCGAAGATCGATCTCCTCCAGAGAGTCAATGGCTACCCATCTGAAAGCAACATGCTCTTCTCTCTGTAGCACCCTATCTCCCGATCTAAGATTTCTGATATGGAGCTTAAAAATAAGATTAATTTCATGCGTATGACAGCAGAGCTCATCCCCTGGAAAACTCCATGCATGCTCGATAATGGCTAAGAATTTCTCTATGGTTGCTTCAAAGCCGGTTTCCTCCCTTATTTCGCGGATCAAAGCGGTCTGCGCCGATTCTTGAAAATCAATATGACCGCCTGGAAGGTAGTAAAAAGGGCGACCTAATTCATAATAATGGCTAGGAGATGACCTTGGATCATAGGCTAGGAGAATATGCTCTTGATCTATAATGACACCTCTACTTAAAACATGGATACTCTTATTATATCCCTCTTTTGAGTGCTCCATAAAGCTCTTCTTCCTCCCTCTGCTCATCTACCTTTTTGAAAGCGGCTTTTCTCGACTACTTCTGCTTACCTGGATCAGTAAAATAAGAGCTCTAAACCTCTGCCCTGCTGCAAAGCTCTCTCTCCTCCGGCAAGGAGGTTAAAAGCACCCAGATTTCCTGGCAAGCTAAAGGATGGGTTAATCTTGATTGACTCTTGATCAATGCTGAGGCTCTTCTTTAAACCATTGTTTGCTTAAAAGAGCAAAGCAGATCAAGATGAAGCTACGCTATTTGGATGTAAAATATTTTTTTGGAGCCAAAGAAAATGAGCGATTTTTTTGATTTAGAAGGGAAAACAGCGATCATCACCGGGGCTTCCAGTGGTCTAGGAGAACGGTTTGCGCGCGCACTATCAGCTGCGGGTGCACGTGTGATCGTAACCGCTCTCTATATGGATAAGCTGGAAGCTTTAAAGAGCGATCTTAAGAATAGTCGCGCTATGGAGATGGATGTGAGAGATAAACGATCTGTGGCACGATGCTTTGCTCAATTGGATGAAGCTGGCGAGAAGATCGACATATGTGTCAATAACGCTGGGATTGCACTGCTTACCCCTCTTTTTGAAGAGGGTAATGATGATCCCTTTGAGTCGATCATCCAAACAAACCTGATGGGCGTCTGGTATGTGACCAAAGCGGCGGCAAATCATATGAAAAACCGTCGCATCCATGGGTCTATTATCAATATTGGCAGCGTGAATGGGCAGAACAAACTGCGTGATAGGCTGGCTGCCTATGCTTCATCGAAGGCTGCCGTGATCCAACTAACCAAGGCGCTTGTAGGCGAGCTATCACCCTATAGCATCAGGATAAATTGCATTAGTCCAGGAATTTTTGATACCTCTATTCACCAACTCAATAGCGGCCCAGAAAAAGAGGCTATGAGAAAAACTATTCCTCTTGGCTTTGTTGCACAACCAGCAGATCTAGATGGCCTCCTCCTTCTGCTCGCTTCAAACAGCCATTCATCCTACATAACAGGCGCTACCTTTACCGTAGATGGTGGCATCTCTTGGGGAGGAAATGCCCCATGAAGGATAATCATGTTGTGCAGCGCTGCCTCTTCTACTGATAGCGATTTTCTGAGACCACCATCGATCCGCCCCCTCTTCTCAATTGGGGGTCCAGATAGCTTTTCTCATGTTCTATCAGCCACTCTTTGCGCACCATACCCGCAGCATATCCGCCAAGGTCACCGTTGCTACGGATGACGCGGTGACAGGGTATGATCAGCGCCAGTTGATTAGCTCCATTCGCATTGGCGACTGCGCGGCAAGCTTTATGCTTCCCAATAGCAGCTGCTTGCGCCATATAAGTTCGCGTCTCTCCATACGGAATGCGCATCAGCGCTTCCCAAACACGCATTTGAAAAGGAGTGCCTAGAAGATGGAGCGCCGTTCTGAATTGCTTAAGTTTCCCTTCGAAATAAGAGCCCAGTTCAAGGGCAATAGAGTGGATTGGATCGGTAATCCCTGGAACGATAGCTGCCTCTCTTTTGATGCTGAACCTTTCCAGTTGCCGTTCCAAACCACCCCTATCAACAAACTCTAAAAGGTAAAGAGCTCTCTTATCAGCAATCGCCACCATCCGACCCAGCTGGGTATCGAGCAAAGAGGCGGTGAATATTTTATTACATTTCATCGGCGTAGCCCCCATAATTTTAGAGCTGCTATCAGCAGCTCTATCTCCATGATTTTTTTAAGAGATAAGCTATCGCTTCGATACCGGATGCGCTCTCTCTGCCCCATCTTGTCACTGCTCCAACATCGACCGACTCGTTCTCTTCATATATAAAGGCAGTCTCAGATGCTATCAAATTCCTCTTTTGATAGAGCCCACTTTGACGCCACCTGACGCCACTTTTTTACACTCGAACTCCCCTCTTCGCTGATCTATAACGATTCCTCTTTCTTTTAAGCAAAATTTTTTTTAGCCACCCGCATAGCGCTTTCTCGCGCATCGTGTAAGCATATGGTGAAGCTATCTCAAAAAGTGTGGGGTTGATGCAGGAGAGCTTCTCCGCCCCTTAGATAAATAGATCGATGATGGCACTCACCCATATTTCAAACTATAATGCACCGCCATAGCTCCCCTCTTCTGGAGAAGCGCTATAATAAGATGGAAAGCGATAAAAAAACTCTGATAGGAGGGCGGCGCCATCCATATCGTACCCTCGCTTTGCGTTCTACGCTTTGACCCCCTCTTTCTGCTCCTGAGACAACCTTTCGATTGCATACCTTAACATCGTTTTAGCCATTTGATCTGCGTGATCAGAAAGAAACGATATTAATCTCGTCTCATCCCTTTTTCCTGCTTCACGCAGCATCCAGCCAACCGCTTTATGAATCAGCTCCTCTCGATCATTTAGCAACAGTTGCGCTATGCTAAATGTGGATTCCAGATCAGACTTGCGAATAAAATAGCGGGTCGCCACAATCGCAATTCTGCGCTCCCACAATATATGAGAGGTCGCAAGTTTAGCGAGAATAGATCGGTCCCTCTCCCATAAATAATGGCCTAAAATCTGGTAAGCTGAGCTATCCACAAGGTTCCAATTATTAATGCGATCAAGGTGTCTCAGGTAAAATGTAGATAACTCTTCTTGGCGATCAGGAGTGCCTTTCTCATATTGATCCACCACTATTAGCAGTGCCAAGAGCCGTTCTTCATTATATGG
>CAYNKV010000045.1:1577-5224 GCA_964397905.1 uncultured bacterium | reverse complement strand
CAAGTTCAGGATTTACTGGTTTGTAATTTAAAATTTCAGTGTTGCCGATATGATACATTGCAAGAAAATGTTTCAAAATTAGAACTATTATCAGTGAATCTGTCCAATGAGATGCTTAGTTCTTTTAATATAGCAGAGTCGAAAACAAGGGTTTCAGCCTCATTTAGAAAAGAATTTAATTATTTTCTTTTTTTTAAAATTATTTCCTTCTTTTTAGTGTTAGGCTTGCTCGCGAACGGTTGTCGATCGAAAGAAAAAACCGAAAATACCGTTAAGTTCCTGAAAAGTTGCTTCGTTTTTTTGTTTAAAACATTTCCGGCTTATCCGGTAGAGTTTGTCTCGAAAATAATAAGAGAGAGCAATGACTAACCCCACCTCTCCCGTTTACCTGCCTGGATTATCTTATCAAGAAAAACAAACAGATTGGACGCCTTCGGATCTATGTTACCTTTTAGATCAGAACTTTTATAATGGTAGACTCGATTATCTAGCTGATTATTTAGCTGCTTGTAATCCAGAAAATATTAAACAAAATGCTGAAATCGATCTCTTTTCCAAAATTTTAGCCAAATTAGAAAAGGGTCCTCTTACTGGAAAAGCAATTGATGATATCAATGTTTTTCAAAAAAATCTACTCTCTCAACTGAAAGAAAATTCAGAAAACCGAGAAGGTTTAATTCGAGAACATCTTGCTTTTCTCGAAAAACAAAAGAAAGAGATAGAAAAATTAACAGGTATATATGATGTAACCAAAATAAGCGATTTTATTGAAAAAGAAAAAAATCTATTTAATGCAAATAACAACACACTCCTGTGTCGATCGATCTTTCAAAACACTTTAACCACCATCTCGACTCAAAGTTCTCAAACAGACCCCTTGTTTTCTTGTTTATCAAAATCAATCGAAGAAATACTGCTCTTCATCAAACAATTCTCTGCTTTTTTAGAAGAAGAAGAAAAAAAATATAATGATAGAAAAGTTGCGATCGATGAACTCACTAGAACAACAAGAGAAATTGCAGAAACTCCCGCTCCTTCAATCAACATTTTGGGTTTTAATACTAAAGATTATAGATTTACACATCCTGTTAATATTTTTATCCCTCTCGTTGTGTTGGTAGTTGTTGCTAGCTCAGAAAGAGCAACCGATAAATTTTTCTCCTATTTGGAAAAACTGCTCCATTTTATTTTTTCCAATTTTAACTCAGATTACTATCCTAAAAGCATGGTCACCAAATGAATCCGTCAAATCCAGTTTCGAAAAAAAATAATCAAAAAACAGAAGAGTTTTTTCTAGAAAATGTTCTTGATATATGCAGAAAAGCCCAATTTCTGACAGATTTTTTCCGAGCTATTAGAAGTCTACATGGAAAAAACATAGTTTTTCTTCTACAAAAAACTATAACGATTCTGGAGCTTAAAACGCATTTTCACAAATTCGATCCTTCAAAAGTGATATCTTCTTTTATTTTGGTTGTTTTTGCGATGTATCAGATCCAATCGATATGTATCACATCTTATGGAGACGCCAAATGATTAACCCATCTCCATCTTTACAATATAAAAAAATCAGTTTTCAAAAAATAGACGAAGTTATCAAACAAATCACAAATGGGATTGATGTTTGGGTGCAGACAATGAGAGATAGCTTTATTGTCCGAACAGGTATCAAGCTATCTCTAGAAGAAGGAGATCTGCAGAAACGTTTATTTGGACTAGTTACTTCGATACGAAAAGAAGATATAGATGCATACATTAAATTATGCAATGCTATAAAAACAGCTAATTCAATCAGTTCATTTATTAATGAATTACCAAATAACAATCCTAAAAAAATTCCTAAAGAATTATTCGCGATTGCTCAAATTATAGATCCCGAAAATATAAAAAGTATTGTGAATACAATAAATAACTATCCAAATGATAGAAATGCAAAGAAAATCTGTTTAGAAATAAAAAATAAAATCGAAAAATTAATTAACGACGCATCATCTTTTCAAAATAGCTTCGATGAAATAAATAAATTTTATGAAAAATTTCAAGGATTAAACAATGTTCCGTTGGATATCAAAAAATGTGAAAATGAAGGTTTGCTTGAAGATTTAAATAAAATTTTTGTTGATAAAAAACCGGAAGAAAAAATTATTGAACAAGCGATAGAAGATCTGTCCGAAGTGGGTCGTCTTTTACAATTTATTCCTAATATTTGTTCTTTATTATCTGCTGCAGAACGAATTTTGAAAGGTGAAAAAATTAAAAATTTCAATTTAGAGTTGAATTATTCAGAAACATCAGTTGCCGCTTCGCCAGAAATTGAAAAAGACTTTTTAAGAATAATCCTTATTTTTTTCTCGCTTTTTGCGATAACCTGCTTGGTAATCGGTTTTTGTTCAAAATCTTATAGAGATGTTGATAGATGGTTTCAAATGAAAAGAACTGTTACTATTGGTTTTCTCACTCTGATACCGTTTCGTATGACTTTCTATCCGACGGATGAAAAAGAGGAACCAACTTTACCGAATCAGAATCTTGGAGAAGAGTCGTGTCAACCCCTATAAGAACTGTTTTTCGAAATTTTTCTAATGTTCCTGGTCATAATGGTATTCTAGGTTTTTGTGAGTATTTTCCAGCAGGTTTTCTTTGTAAGGATAAGGCATCAACAACGAATAATAGTCTATTAGTTAATAGGTTTCACATTAATCCGTCAGTATTGGATTTCATTCAGAATTCTATTTATTACGAAACAACGAGTAGATTTAATTCTGAAAAAGAAAATCCAACTAGTGATGAAAAAAGTTTATTTAAAACCCGTCCGAGGGAAGAAAAGGCGAGGGAAGAAAAGGCGAGCAAAAAAGAGGCGAGCAAAAAAGAGGCGAGCAAAAAAGAGGCGAGGGAAGAAGAGGCGAGCAAAAAAGAGGCGAGGGAAGAAGAGGCGAAGAAAAGAGTAGATAAGCGGCTTAAAGATTTTTTTAAAAATCTTTTATCTCCAGAAGGGAGAGATGTAAACGTTGCTGATAACTTCCTACTACTAAGTAGCAAAAAACAGGAGAATGATCCTCAAAAACATTTCATAGAGTATCCCCAATTCAATTTCATCTCTCCTTCTGAAGGCAATCAGATAGAGGTTGTTTTTAAGGGATCGAAGAGAGGATATACCCCCCCTTTTTTTGATCCTTTTAAATTGGCCTCTTCTCAGAATCTTCGCTATTTAGCGGTAGTTGCTATTCTTCTGCTTTGTACAAACAAATATCTTTTAAGGTCTAGGCAAACGCAAAAGGCAGTTGTTCAACTGTTGCTATATGAGAAATATGGAGCTCATGCATTTATACGTACTCATTTTCCTGTTTGTATAAAAAAAATTGCAACTGCATGGGCATCAGTTCGCCATTTTGCTCAAGAAGAGCGAGATCGTCTATCGAGTCTGATCGATGGAAAAGCTACAAAAAGAAAGACTAAGAAGACCTATGTTCCCATAAAAGCTAATAAAACAGAGAAGGTTTCAAATCCCGTTGCCAATGACCGGGAAGCGAAGCTTAGAGAAGCTATTCGAATATTATATCTTGCGTCGCTCTATAGACAAGTCAATATAAAACATGCATTTATACGTACTCATTTTCCTGTTTGTATAAAAAAAATTGCAACTGCAT
>CAYNKV010000045.1:0-1477 GCA_964397905.1 uncultured bacterium | reverse complement strand
AGAAGCTATTCGAATATTATATCTTGCGTCGCTCTATAGACAAGTCAATATAAAAATGGAATCGGTTCAGTTCAAACTCAGAGAAAAATCTGGCGAAAGTAAAGAGTGGATCTCGCACAAAGAGATCTATGGTTTGACCGCGATAACCATCTTTTTGTCGATGGTAAACTCTATCTTTTTGCATGGAAAAAAATCTAATGTGTATCTATATCTTGATCTTGGCAAGATTTTGCCTCTGCTTAACTGGCTAACGCCTGGAACTGCACGATATTTTTTCGATTCGGCTATCGAGCTATTAGGGTTGGGATCGGGATGGGGAAGAGCGGTATCTATTATTTCCAATATGACTTAGTTACTTTTTTTCGGAAATTAGGAGGGGGAGACGTCGGAGGCGCAGCGGAAGCCATAGGTTTTGTTCACGATCCCTGGGTTATTGCGGTGGCGGTGAGAGCATCTGAGGTCCTCTTTTAAGCTTTTCCAGCAACCTCCGCGCAATACTCGGTAGGTTCCCTGTGCAGGGCCTTGTGGGTTATGCGGCTCTTGCAGTGCGATGCTGTAGTAAGAGTAATCATACCAATCATGGCACCATTCATAGACGTTGCCGCCCATATCGTAGAGTCCATAGCCATTAGCTGGATAGCTGATTACTGGGGTGGTGTCGGAGCTAAAGAAGTTGGCCTGTGACCGGTCGATATCGCTGCCTGTAGGGTAGATATAATCTTCATTGCCACCTCGCGAGGCAATTTCCCACTCTGCCTCGGTAGGCAATCGCTTTCCTATCCATTGGCTATAGGCTACGGATCCATAATAGGTGACTCCTACTACGGGATGATGGGCGTAGCCCGACTCTATCGATAGCTTTCCACTCGATCGTCTAATTCTTGACTCACGGAATAGAATGATATCGTTGTTGTTGCTATCTTTTTCTCCTTGCAGCATCTCTAGAAACCGAATAAACTGCTCGTTGGTCACCGGGTGTATATCTATTGCAAAGTGGTCGAGGGTGATGGTATGTCGAGGCATCTCATCTCTGCTCTCTTGGTTGCTTCCTCTAAGGTAGCTGCCTTTGCGGATGATCACCATCGGGGTCAAGAGAGGCTCTATCTCTCTAGAGAGTAGCTCCCTTTTTCTCGGTTGATACGCTTCTACTGTGGAGTCGTGTGGGGAAGTTGCCAGTGGGGTTTCCTCTGGACCTTTTACTCCTACCGGTTTCAGCAGTGGCTTTAAGGAGGGAGACGCTTCCTCAGAGCGCTCCGCCTCTTTTCGAAGGAGGAGTGAGAGCTCCTCCGACAAAGATCGGGGGCGTTTTTCTGGGTCGATATGGAGGGATTTTTTGATTAATGGATCCCAATTAAACCGATAATCGGGTGCAACGGAAGAGGGCATCTCAAAAAATCCTTCAGGATGTTTGCCTGTTAGAAGGAAATAAGCGATCGCTCCGAACGCAAATTTATCTGCCTGTTCTACCCGATGATCG
>CAYNKV010000044.1:0-5380 GCA_964397905.1 uncultured bacterium | reverse complement strand
CTAATTGAAAATTTTGCCTATTGTCCTTCCCATAAAGTTTGGGACTTGATTTTGACCAGATTAAAAACCTTGCTTATGCATATAAAAAAATTGACTTTTTTTATTACATCCCAAATATCGGGTTCGTGAGAAGGATCAAATTATTTTTATTAACCAGTTTAAGTTTATTATTCATTACTAACGTGGAATCTGCTCACACAATTAGAAAACAGCAAGTACCGATCGATCCAAAGGAAAAAGCCAAAGGTAGAGAAGCCCCGGATGATCTTCCCCCTCCCCGAAAAAAAGCTCTAAAGGCGCCACAGCTCCAAACGGTGATGTAGATCCACAGGGTCCAATACTGGAGCTACAGGTCCCGCTGGTCTCTAAAGGGGGCTGCTGCTCAGGGATAGAGAGGAGCGAAAGGTTTGTCAAGGTGCAATAGCTCCGAATGGAGCTACAGCTGCTGCTGTTCTAAGGGGAGCGACGGGCGCCAGAGAGGTTGCGGGATCTACCAACATTTCAGATTATGGATTTACTTATACCATTTTTAGTGAAGATTGTCCTGTATCTGCAAGAGAATGTTTTCCTATCAAGCTTTTGACAAACACCCCTGAGGGAACTAAAATTTCCTTGGTAGGCGCTGATCGAGTTCTGGTAAATGATGTAGGGGTTTATCATATTTCCCTTGGAGTTAGATACCAATTTGACGATGGAAAAGGCTCTATTTTGTTGGTAGATGATAAAGAGGCGTTGTACACCTATATTCTCTATAATTATAGTTCTAAGGTAGAGGGGGCCGCTTCTGTGATGGTTCACCTCCAAAAGCCTACCTCGTTTAGGCTGAAACCTACTGCTTCTGGACGAATAGTCTGCGGATCTGGAGGATTGCCCTCTGTTTTTATGTCGATAGTTAAGTTGAATTAGGGATTTGGGTAAAGTGGGGCAATAGTTTTGAGGGTCTGTTGGGTTTTTTACACCATCTAAAACAGTGATGCTTAGGGTAGTTCTCTTTTCAGATGCTCAATAGTTTTTTTGCTGGCTGTTTCTACTTCGTCTATTGGAACAGTATTGGGGAGCAGGCAATAGCGGCTGCTTTGATTAAACGATGCTATATTCTGTTCACCATCTTCATTAATGTAGGGGGAGATCATGAGCTTAAAGGGGAAGTGGATCAAAATATCAAACATTATTTTGAATAGGATGGACAAAAAGAAAAAGGATATGCGACACTTGGTGAACAATTGGGTGGGCAGAAAATATGCGGAGAACATTCTGGAT
Source organism: uncultured bacterium (assembly GCA_964397905.1). Classification (GTDB taxonomy): domain Bacteria; phylum Chlamydiota; class Chlamydiia; order Chlamydiales; family Rhabdochlamydiaceae; genus PALSA-1444. The sequence goes on along the minus strand of CAYNKV010000044.1, from coordinate 4,120 downwards.
AGTTGTTATCTTCATGCCTTTTTATTTATTTGCTAAGAAAGGGGATTTTTCTTCCCCTTCTGATTTTTCTCCTTGGTTTACTGGCCCCTTAATCACTCCCTCTCCTCGGGTCGTTCCGTTAGGTCATCAGAACTGGGAGCCCACTTTTTATTGGAACTCGATTGATGGTCGATTTAATGAGCATTGGCATAAAGAGCAGAGGATTCCTCTTCACCAGTTGCTCTCGCAGGTCTCTATGAAGTTTGGTCTCTTTAATAGGGTGGATCTGAACTTTGTTCCCAATATTCTTTCTCTTCATTGTGAAGGAAGGGAGAGGTTGCTGGTGGGAGATCTGCCTGCTAGTTTAGGGATACAGATTCTAGAAAGCAGTGGATGGTATCCTGCGATTAAGCTTCGTATAGGTGCCAATATTCCTTTAGGTAAATATGATTCTGGAAAGAGCGACAGATATGGGACCAATTTTAGCGGAATAGGTAGTTGGGATCCAAACGTAGGCTTGATTTTGGGTCGTCTTTTTCATTGTGGGGAGGCTCATTATCTTTCTTGGAGAATGTGGGTTAATTATTCGATACCTAATACTGTTTCCGTGGATGGTCTTAGTGTTTATGGTGGGGAGGCTCCCACCTCTTCTCTTCCCGGGACCAAAGGAAAGGTGCATATAGGAGAGAGGTGGACTTTTGCCCAAAGTGTCGAGTTTAACATCACCCAAAATTGGGCAACGGCGATCGATTTTGTCTATAGATATGCGAATAGGAATAGGTTTTCTGGGGAATCTCCTCCGGGAACCGCTCCTTCAGCTCCCTCTTCTGAGCGATTCGATATAACACCGGCTATCGAGTATAACTTTAGCTCGAGTGTGGGAATTATCGGAGGCTATTCGCTCACTTTTGCAGGTAGAAATGCAAATGTTCTGAGTAGCTGGATCATTGCGATCAACATATACAGATAATGGTTATCTGTCTCTGGGGGCTTTTGTTTCTCCGATAGGAGTGGAATAGGTAGCTGCTGCATTGGGTGCAGATTGCGGATATTTCTATGTTGGATGGCAAGACGTTTGCATTTATTAGTTGGGAGCGGCTTATTTCCCAGAAGTCAAAGTGGAACGGCTTTGGCTGAAAGGAGTGGAATGAGGAGGGGAGTTCGCTCTTATAATGAACAAATTCTGCGCAACAGGGGCCTAAGCTAGGTGAAATTCCTACCATCAGATCTTTGGCTTTCGTTCCGAATAAAAGAGACATTTTGTCTATCATTTTTTGGTATATGTTTTCTTTGCTTCCTCTCCATCCTGCATGAACTGCTGCAATAGCTTGGTTTATAGGATCGTAGAAAAGAGCTGCTTGACAGTCAGCATGAAGGATAGCTAATCCAACCGCTGTTTTTTGAGTAGTTAAACCGTCACATGAAACGGTTATCTGATCGGACGAAGCTTCTTCTACCATAGCGCTATGGGTCTGTTTTGGGTAGAGTATAGTTTCATGGTTGAACTGCTCTTGGATAAGCGAGGCAAACGGTTTGGAAAAATCAGATAGCTGCCGCAAGAAAATTCCATGGCGTAGTGAGGGGATAGAGGAAAAAAGATCAAACTCCATCCACTCTAGGTATCTATTTTTTTTTAGCTGCATCAAAATGTTTTAACCTGCTTTTGCTTAAGCTTTTCTTTTGAGGATGCAGATGCAACGCTACAGGAATGGATAAATTCAGCAATTTTTAGGTCCAACTGAGTGGTTATTTTGATATTACTCTCCTCTCCTCTAACAATAAATATGGGATGGCCTAGTTGATAGACTAAAGAACAATCATCAGTTGCATCGAGTTCTTGAGTCGATTGATGTGCTTTTTGGATCAGATTAAAAGAAAAAGTTTGTGGGGTTTGTCCTCTTAAGATTTTTTTTCTTGAAGGTATAGAGGAGATGAGAACGCCATCCTCTGATTCAACGATAGTGTCGGCATGAGGGATGCAGGTGTCGATGGCTGCATGGTGGATTACCATAGAGCAATGTTTCTCTAGGAGATCTAAAGAGAGAAAGGGCCTTACTGCATCATGAATCAGTACAAAATCAGTGGAGGGAGGACAAGCTTCTAGTCCTAGGCGCGAAGATTCTTGCCTTCTAGCGCCGCCAGGGATTACGGTGCAGCGACTGGAATAGGTTTCTTTTCGTACTAGGTCAATCCAGTTAGGGTGGGATACGAGAATAATCTCTTCGAAGAGATCTTTTTGAAGTAGCTGATCCAAAGTATGTTGATAGATTCTCTGTTTATCTAGATAACAAAATTGCTTTGGTGTCGATTGCTGGTATCGCTTTCCTTCTCCTCCCATAAGAAGGATCGCTCGAATGGTGGGTTTCAATGGAAAAACTCCTTTTTTTCTACTCTATTTTCTAATTTTTTATTCTAGTCGCTTCCAATGTTCTACCCTAAAGTCGCAGGTTTCTTTCACAGTATTAGAGTAGCTAAATAGGTCTTCAAAAAAAGGAAAAAAAGTATCTCCTTCAACAATCCTCTTTACTATTGTAAGAAACAGCTCTTCGCAGAAGGGAAGCAGCTGCTGATAGATAGTGGCTCCACCACAAATCCAGATGGGGTCCTTGAGAGCAAAAACTTCTTCTATTGAGCTGATATAAGAAACAGTATTAGTGATTTCCCTCTCTTTTTTCGATGAGAGGATGATATGATAACGGTTGGGTAGAGCTCTCTTTCCCATCGACTCAAAGGTTTTTCTTCCCATTAAGAGGGTTTGATTCATCGTGCTTTGCTTAAACCAGGCAAGTTCATCAGGTAAATGCCATGGCAGCCGGTTCTTTATCCCAATTGCCCGGTTCAGCGACATAGCAGCAATAGCTTTTAAAGAGGGCTTTCGGTGAGAGATCATATAGAGATCTCAGCCTTAATGGTTGGATGTGGTTCGTAGTTGAGAACTTCTATCTCTTCTGCACGAAATTGATCTATATCGGTTACGGAAGGGTTTAATATTAATGTAGGCAGTTTTCTTGGAATACGAGAACGTTGCAGGCGGGCTGCTTCGATATGATTCTTATATAGATGTAAATCGCCAAAAGTATGGATAAACCATTTCGGTTTTAACTTGCATAGATGAGCAATCATCCAAGTTAAAAGAGAGTAAGAAGCTATGTTGAAAGGCACCCCAAGAAATAGATCTCCACTCCGTTGATAAAGGTGACAGCTTAATTCTTCTGATTTACTCACATAGAATTGAAATAGAAGATGGCAAGGAGGCAATGCCATCCGGTTAATATCAGCGGGATTCCATGCTGATACAATATGCCTTCTGCTAAAAGGATTCTTTTTAATTCCTTCTATAACTTCTCGCATTTGATCGATTGTTCCAGAAGGACTATTCCATCTTCTCCATTGATAACCATATATAGGACCTAATTCTCCTTCTTTGTCAGCCCATTGATCCCAGATATTTACTCTATTTTCTTTAAGATAGCGAATGTTGGTCTCGCCTTTGAGAAACCAGAGCAACTCATGTACGACGGAATGAAAGTGGACCTTTTTTGTTGTGAGAAGAGGAAAATAATGGGATATATCATATCGCTTCTGGGCGCCGAAAACACTTAAAACTCCTGTTCCTGTACGATCTTCCCTCTCCTCTCCTTCAGAGAAGAGCTTATCAATAAGGTCCAAATAAGGTTCCATTTCTATTGCCTGGTGATTGTTAAGTGAAAAAAAGCAAGCTTATCTTCAGAAAATCTACTTAAAAACTGAAGCTTACTCCTCCCGTTAAACCTTGTATAGCAAGAGGTTTATCATAGCTAAAGAATTGAGATGTGTTCCACCAAAAATTGGATTCCCATTCAAGATAGATTTCAAATTTTTTATTGAATTTATTCTGATGAGTCCATTTTCCTCCTAGAGCAAGCTGCACTGTTGGTGAGATGGTCATGAAACGGTTACTCTCACTTTTTATTTCTTCATAAATTTCCAATGCTTGACCTACAATGTTGGCTTTGAACCAATCTGTTGATATATTCTGATGGGTACGGCCGTATAAAAGAGCGGTGGATAGATTGGTGATTAGAGAGAATTTGCGGTGCGCAAGCCAACTGGTAGACCCTCCCAAACGAGGCCAGACATACCACGGACTGGCATCGAAATT
>CAYNKV010000043.1:0-7027 GCA_964397905.1 uncultured bacterium | reverse complement strand
CCATCAACCCAAAAACCCAATATCTGTTCGGAAGAAACACTCTTATCATGTAGATCATCGATGATGGTAAGAGGATTTAATGGTTGATGATTACGATATCGTTCTAATAAAAAAGCATAGCTAGTAATTAATTTAAAGACAGATCCCAAAGGACTCGATACTTGGAACGCTTGTGATCGAAGAAATCCATATCCATATTGTGGATAAAAAGCAGATGCTAAATGTTTTTCCAACTCTCTTTCTTTGGAAAGAAAGTTTGCTTTAAGTGGCTGATCTAGCTCAGAAAAACTGCGAAATGTTTTAAGGAAATCTATTCTCAGATCAGGAGAAAGCTTTACAGTTCTTTCTCTAAGCATCAACTCTGTCGCACTACTATTCTGTTTATAAAAATCTTGTAGAAGAGAAAAATAGGGAGCAAGAGATCTTAGAGAAGCTTTTTCAAGGGGGATTTCTCCAGAAATAAGGGTGTATAAAAAAAATGGTTTGTAGCTATTCCAAAAATTATTCCACAATCTGCTCTCTACTTCTTTAAGATAATCGGTGTAAGGTTTGGTGTAGCGCTTCGTTTTTCTCTCTTTCTCTCTCTTTTCTTTTAAATATTGCTGGAAGTGGAGTTTGCGCCACTCAGCAAACTCTAACTGATCAAATAATGGTCGAATTTCTATTTTAATTTTATCCAGCAACTGCATTGCCTCTTTTCTACTTTTATCGAAATCTGCTAAAGAAAGAGCGTTCACCTCTTTTCTTAAATTGGAAGAAAATCGCTCGTTGGGAACAAAAAGATGGCATAGATCAAGAATAAGCAGTCGTTCTTGATCCGATCCAATTTTGGTTAGTAAAGGATGATCGATTCCCTCTTCCTGAACTTCCAAAGCAGTAGTTATATCTACAATATGGTTCATCGTCTCTATAAGATGAGGTCGCGAGGCTAATAGAGTGACTACATACCTACTTAAAGTCATGGGTAGCTGCTCTTGAATGTAGCTATTAGTGACAAACGAAAATCGTTCTCTTTCTAAAGGACGTAATCCATCCCAAATATCTCCAATATATTGCTCTGTTTCAAGCCATTTATGGATGCGAAATGGTTTCTCTCTATCAGTTAAATTATTTCCAATAAAATCATTAGGATCAAAAGAGGGATAAGATGCAAGAGCTATTACCTCACCTGTTTCAGGTTTTAAAGCTACTATAGAACCCCCTCGTATCCATTTTTCATCAATTTGATCTAGCTCAGGATAAGAAAATTCTGCTGCAGCTAAGAGATTTTCTGCAAATCCTTGAAGTTCTGCTGATATAGTTAATTTTATTCCACTTCCAGAAGTAGGCGGATATGAACCTTCTATTTCCCGAAAAGGATTTCCTTTAATATCGACCTTGTATATCCGTTTTCCAGCTACTCCTCTTAGCTCTTCTTCATAAAAAGCCTCTACTCCACTTTTTCCCACTAAATCATCTGCTGTATACGCCCTTTCTCGAAGCTCTATATAACGAAGAAAAAGCGCTTCGGATGAAGAAAACCCTTCAGGAAGAAATGGATGCTCTCCTTTTTTATCAGCGGATAAGTATTCTTCTAACCTTTTTAATTCTTCTACTTTTTTTAAATAATGGCGCGAGTCGATAGCTCCCATATATCCTAAAATGTGGCATGCTACTTTTCCTAAAGGGTAATTGCGTCGGCTCACTCTCTCCACTTCTAGTCCGATCCAATCCTTCTCTACCATTTTCAGTCGATAATATTGCTCTTCCTTAATCTCTTCCTTAATAGCACAAACCGTATGAGGCAAAAGCGCTGCTCTACCATGAATTATATCTTCGATAAAAAGAGAAGGAATAGCCAACTCTTTGCTCAACATCTGAGCAAGCTGCTCGATATAACGAATTCGAGGAAAATATTTATGCCGCTTTCCGCTCTTATCTTTTTTCCAGGAGATAGCTGGTATCTGTTTTATATCGGCGTATAAAACAGATACGTTGTATTGTACCATATTAGTAGCAAGGGGAATTCCAAAACGGTCGTAAATAGGAGCCCTTTCAGCTCTTTCTAACCCTATGCGAGATCTTGATTGTTCTGCCTTTTCTAAGTAATATTGATGTTTAAAAACAGACAAATACCAGCAGCGAAAAAAAATAAAGAGAAGAGATAAAAAAAAGAAGAGAGAACAATTGCGCAGCTTTAGCTGAATATCCATAGAATCAGAGCCCTTCTAGGAAGCAGAGAAATCAGAACTTTTAGCTAGCAAAAATTTAACGGGAAACCATCAGCAGAAATCAGCCGCTTGATCTACGATATACTTGCCCACCACCTCTACATAAGCATCCCATAACTTTCTGTTCACCTCATTAATTCGGATAGAATATATCAACATTCTTTTTATATCCGCAAGCGAATGCTTAGGAGAAAAAACAGCCGTTAAACTAGGAGAACCAGACTGTTGAACCAACACCATTAGCTGATCCAAATCCTTTGGAGAAAGCTTGCCTAAAAGACGCGCAAGATTTCCTCTAGGTGCTCTTTCTTTATGAGGTATCAGCTGAGGCCTTTCAGGACCAAGGATATGGTTTTCAATAACCTGGCGCAGTTCCTTAGGATTTCGACTTTTCCATTTTTTAAAAGTAAAGTGATGTAAATAACCCTTTCCCCCGTTAGGTGAAGGGAGAAATCTACACAACTGGCTCTCTTTATTTAGACCAAGCTTGCTCTGTGCTCTTCGAATTGCATCCTCAACATCATCTAAATTCTTCATTTCACTCACTTCTTGCCCAGTTCTACTCATTTTAAATCTCCCAACTACAAAAAGAGCTCTTTTTTAATGTTCGTCGAGAATATACACTAATGAATAATTATTGCACAAGCTTTTTTTCGTTAATTCGAAATTTTGCAATTTTACACCTCTTTCTTTTCTCAAATAAATAAAATTTCAGATTCATAATTATTCTTCGCTGATTATGATAGGTTGATTATGTGCCGTTGGTTTTTACTCTTTCTTGCATTTATATTCTCTAGTTGTAGCAACAATTCATCTTCTCTAGATAACTGGATCTCTTCAAACAATAAAATTAGGGTTCTCTGCACTACTGCTATGGTTGCAGATCTTGTTGAGCGAATAGGAGGAGATCGCATCGTTTCGATTACGCTAATTGAAGGGGGCATCGACCCTCATAGCTACGAGCTAGTGAAGGGAGATGATGAAAAAATAACTTACGCACAGCTAGTTTTTCATAATGGCCTTGGTCTAGAGCATGGTGCCAGCTTAAACCATTCTCTAGCAAACCATCCTCGCGCATTTGGGTTAGGAGATCTTCTTAGGAAAAACGATCCCTCTTTAATCATAATGCATGAGGGTGAAGTAGATCCTCATATATGGTTAGATGTTTCTATATGGGCCCAGACAGCAAGAATCATCGTTAAAGAATTATCGAATATAGATCCGGAGGGAGCTCCCCTTTACGATGCAAATGGAATAGATTTGCAAAATGAATTGATTGCTTTGGATGCTCGAATCAATGATGCAATTAAGCGGTTCCCTCCAGAGAAGCGCTATCTTGTCACGGCTCACGAGGCGTTTCATTATTTTGCTCGCAGATATTTAAATGTAACAAAAGAAGAATCGGAAGATCGATTCCGCGCGCCCGAGGGAATTGCCCCTGATGGACAAATCAGTTGCCGCGACATTCAGTTGATCGTTAATTATATTATTCAGCATGAGATTAGGAAAATTTTCCCAGAAGCGGATGTGGGAAGAGATTCCCTCAATAAAGTGATCTCTGTCTGTAAGGAAAAAGGTGTGCCACTCTCTCTTTCTCAAGAAGTTCTTTACTCTGATACTTTGGGAGTTCCGGGTTCTTCGTTAGATAGTTATCAAAAGATTATGGAACATAATGCAGCTGTGATCTGTAACGGCTTGAGCGAATAAACAAGGACAAGAATGTCTGCTGTTGAGGTAGGAGAGTTAACTGTAAATTACGATAAAACCTCTGTTTTGTGGGATATTAGCTTCTCTATTCCTGAAGAAAAGATTGTGGCTATCTTAGGTCCTAATGGAGCAGGAAAAAGCACTCTTCTTAAGGCGATGTTAGGTCTTGTTCGACCTGCAAATGGTAGGATCTCTTTTTTTGGCGATTCGCTTAAAAAGGTGCGAAGCCGAGTTGCCTATGTGCCTCAAAGAGTTTCGGTTGATTGGGATTTTCCCATTACCGCTCTAGACTTAGTAATGATGGGGCGCTACAAACAGATGGGTTTGTTGAAGTGGGCTTCTAAAAAAGATCGAGAAGCCACTTATAAAGCATTAGAAATGGTCGATATGGCAGCTTTTGCGAAGAGACAAATTGGTCAATTGTCAGGAGGTCAGCAGCAGCGGCTGTTTATTGCTCGAGCATTAGTTCAAGAGGCTGATCTCTACCTTCTTGATGAGCCTTTTGCAGGCATTGATATGGCTACAGAAAAAGAATTGATAAAACTATTTGAAACTATTAGAAGTCAAGGGAAAACAATAATAGTAGTCCACCACGATCTTTCCTCTGTAGAGAGCTATTTTGACTGGCTCATACTTCTTAATACCTGTCTGATTGCTTCAGGAACTACTGCTTCTGTTTTTAATTCTCCTAATATCGCAAGAACTTATGGACATAAAAGTCTGCTCTTCGAAGAAATTGCGATGAAAACTAAAAGTGGAGTTCTTCTTTAATGGAGGCGATCTATCCATTTTTTTCTGACCCCATATTGCGTTCTTCTACCATTGGAAGCATGCTGATGTGTTTAACTTCTGCTATTGTGGGAGTAATTCTCTTTCTCCGCAAACGCTCTCTTATTGGTGAGACCCTTTCTCATGCCTCTTTTCCTGGTGTAGTGGTAGGTGTAATATGCGGTTCTTTAATAGCCCCTCTATCAGATCTAGCCATCACCATGGGAATTATTACGGGAGCCTCTCTTTTTGCTTTTTTAGGTTTAGCCATAATCCATTTATTGGAAAGAAAGTTGAACGTCTCTTCAGACAATGCCCTCTGTTTCGTACTTAGCTCCTTCTTTGGTATAGCTGTTTTAATAGCCAGTCGTCTTCAGCAGGTACGCCCCCTCTGGTACAAGCAAGCGCTCATCTTTCTATATGGCCAGGCTGCGACAATGACCCAGGTGCATCTGATTATCTATAGCAGCTTTGCTCTCATTGTAATCGGATTTACTATCTATTTTTACCGTTATTTAGAGGCAGTAAATTTCGATCCTGCTTTTGCCGAAACCTTAGGCATTCCTTCGAAAAGGATGGATAGGATCTCCTTTTTTTTAATTGTGATTGCAATTGTAACAGGCATCAGAAGTGTGGGAGTGGTTTTAATGGGAGGAATGTTAATAGCTCCTGCAATAGCTGCCCGCCCTTTTACCAACAGACTCTCCTCTCATTTTATTCTTGCAGCCATCTGTGGCATTGTAACCGGTTTTGGAGGCAACTACCTATCTATTGTGATTCCCCAGGGAGCCTATTCTCTTCCAACAGGACCTACGATTTTACTCTTTTCTTCAACTCTCTGCCTTTTGGGTCTAATTGCAGCACCTAATAGTGGTTTATTGATCCGATATATACGAATGCGTCGTTTTCATATGAAAGTAAAAACAGAAAATGTTTTAAAAAAATTGTGGAAAGGAGAAAAAGTTGCTATCGCCCCTATTTTTCGATTAAGACTTAGGCAGCAGGGTTGGATAGATCGCTCCAATCATCTTACAAACAAGGGAAAGTATAGAGCAGAAAAGATTGTACGCCTTCATCGCCTCTGGGAGGTCTATTTAGTCGATTATTTAGGTCAAAAAGCGGAAAAAGTACATAAAAGTGCTGAAGAGTTGGAACATTTAATGTCTCCAGAGTTGGAAGAAAAGCTAACCTGTTTGCTAAAAAATCCTACACATGACCCGCATCATCAGCCGATTCCTCTCCCCTGTGAGGAGAGAGAATGAATCCTTACTGGGGAAAAGACTTTTTTTCTTTTTTTATTCTTCTTGGAGATCGTCTAGCACAGCGACTACCCCAAGATCGCTGGCCTACAGATGAGGTACAACTGCTGGTGCTTTTAGGAACAGTTATAGCCACTGTTTTGATCGGTAGTTTCTTAACGCTCAAAAAGATGACCATGATGGCCAATGCACTTTCTCACACTACACTCTTCGGAATAGTTATTGCTTCAATGATCCTTCTTGATTTAAAGGTCGATCTCTATCTTAACTCCTCCATTCTTCTTTTTGCAGCTCTTCTTTCTGCCCTGCTTACCACTAGCTTAACTCAATGGGTAAGAGATCATCTTAAACTTTCCAACGATTCGGCAATAGGCCTTGTATTTACCACTCTCTTTGCTATCGGAATCATATTGGTAACTATATTCACCAGAAACAGTCATATCGGTGTCGAAATTGTTACTGGCAATGTGGATGCTCTCGATCCAGAAGAGATTAGCTTAGTCTGGACTATTGCTATCACAGATCTTGTTTTTATTCTCCTCTTCTTCCGCCAATGGACCATTATCTGCTTTGATGAACCATTAGCCGCATCGCTAGGAATAGCTGTTCGATGGTTCCACTATTTGATGATGTTTCTCACCGCATCCACATTGATAGCAGTGTTTCGTGCGGTCGGCGTAATTCTAGTCCTCTCATTCATCGTAGTCCCTATTCTGATTGCTCGTCAGTGGAGCTGCCGTCTTATCCCTCTAGTTATGCTCTCCTTAGCTATAGGCGTCGGCTGTTCCCTATTAGGCGTCGCCTTGTCAAGGCATCTTCTTTCAGTATATCATCTCTCTTTTTCGACCGCAGGAATAGTCTCTCTCCTTCTCTCATCTAGCTACCTTTTTTCTACTTTATTGACTTTTAGAAGAAGGAAAGGTTTAATCTTAAAAAGATAAGAAAATTAGGATGGCGCTAATGAGTCTCTTATATCTGTTTTTGGCTCTTTTAGGTCTTGGTTTTCTTGTTTTTATCCACGAATTAGGCCACCTGATTGCAGCTCGATATAGCGGAATGAGTGTCGAGCTCTTTTCTATTGGT
>CAYNKV010000042.1:0-7073 GCA_964397905.1 uncultured bacterium | reverse complement strand
ACATAGAGAAACCGAGAACGCTTTTTACAAGCAATGGTTTCAAAAGCAAATGGCGCCTAAAGGGTAGATGCATGATGTAAAAAAAGACTGCTTACTCTAACCAAACTCAGCTCTGTCGACATAGCGGGAAGAAGCGGTAATGCTCACGCCTTTGAAGTGGAGCCCTCTATGCATACTATGGAGGCTATAGCTCATAAATATTTTCATTGTCGATGGACAAACAAAGATCCTGGAACCAGCTTCCCTCTCAATGGGGAGTTTGCCCACACCTATTGTATTGCTGGAAATGGCGGCCAACTAAACGGTAATCACCCAACGAAACGGGTATGGCAATGGCTCTCTTCTCTCAATCTGATGGGAGAAGCGTGGCTCTGTGGAGTATCCTTTTGAAGATGGTTTAATTCACTTTGCTTGATGTAAAAAATGGTTCTTCTTTATTGTTTCATTGGGTATGAGAAAGGTTTTGTTCTCAGGGATCTATCCTGCTGATCCTGAGTTGAAACGGTTTTTACTCTCTTTACCGAATAAAATGCTGTTATCATTTTAGCTTAAAAAGGGGTAGCGCTACGATTGGGTCTCTAGCTGTTTCAGCTTAAAGTCAGAGATGGATTTTCTATTTTTCCAAGAAGGTGGATGCTTTTTTCTTCCAAGCTTATTGCCATTTCTCAACTGGTCGATCGATTTCTCTTGTTCTGGAGTCCATTTTTCCAGCATAGTTAATCCCAATCTATCGATAAGGCCAGAGTGTATCAAGCATATGAACGATATTTAGCCACCTTACAGAATAATGGGAGATATCGCAAATTAGGGAGGTTGTCACGAGAAAGTGATTCGGAATTTCTAGATTTTTCAACGAACGATTATCTTAATCTAAGTCGTAACAGGGATATTATAGCAGCAGGAGAAATTGCAGCAGAAACCTACGGCAGCGGCTCAACAGGATCACGCCTCTTATCTGGGAATTATAGACTGTGCGAAGAGTTTGAAGAGGCTATTGCAACAGATAAGCGATCAGAGTCTAGCTTAATCTTTAATTCAGGCTTTCAAGCAAATATGGGCACCCTAGCTTCCCTTCTCGATAGTAAAATTTTAAACGAGAAACCGCTAGTATTTTTTGATAGATTGAATCACGCAAGTCTTTATCAGGCTATCTTTTTAAGCAAAGCGGAGCTTAAGCGCTATCATCATAACGATATCTCTCATCTCGAATCTCTTTTAGAAAAGCATAAAAATGATCCGCGACAGAAATTTATCGTAACAGAAACAGTTTTTGGCATGGATGGCGACATCGCTCCTCTTGATCAAATCGTTGCTCTCGCAAGAAAGTTTAATCTGTTTTTATATTTGGATGAAGCGCATGCCACAGGGTGGGCTGGGGTAAATGGCTATGGTTTATCGACCACTCTTGATTTGCACAATATACCTCACATCGTCATGGGCACGTTTAGTAAAGCGATCGCTGTTAGTGGAGGATATATTGCGTGTCACAGCATTGTACGTGATTTCATTATTAACCGATCGGCCAGTTTCATTTATTCTACGGCTCCATCACCTGCAGTAGTGGGTGCCGCTTTCAAAGCATGGAGTTGGGTAAAATCTTTAGATAGAGAGCGTGAATCTTTACAAAGTCTGGGAAAGGGTTTGCGTAAAATGCTAAAAGAGCGTGGGTTTAATATTGGCGCTTCTCAAACGCATATCGTTCCTATTATCTTACATGAGGAAGATAGATGTTTAAAAATCGAGGAAGCGCTTTTTCGGGAGGGGATTAGGGTTTCTTGTATTAGACCTCCTACGGTACCGCCTGGTAGTTCCCGTTTAAGAATTGCAGTTACAGCAAAGCATACTCAGAAAGATCTTGAACGGTTGGTAGAAACGTTGACTATAGCGATGGAAGCGTGATGCATTTCGTTTTCTGTCATGGATTAGGGTTCGAAACCCAATTTTGGGAGCCTATTGCACCCTATTTTTCGCAAGAAAGGTGCTCTTTTATAGATTTAGGCTATTTTAATAATCCTTCGGATAACCAGCATTTGCGTGAGCAAAGGATAATAGGTATAGGACATTCGATAGGATTATCTAAATTAATATCTATCCACGAAAAATTTGATTGCCTTATAGGTCTGAATAGTTTCACAAATTTTTTGGGATCCGATCAAGCCATCTACCAAAAAAGGCAGAAAGAATTAAAAGCTCTACGGTCAAGCTTTTTAAGGGATCCCGATTCCGCTCTAAGGAATTTGTACAGACGTTCTGGTAGTGCAGAGCTTATAAAATCTATCGATTTCTCAAAGCTCAACCTTAATTTAATGATGTCTGATTTGGAGTCGCTTCAAAAAGAGTATAAACTTCCAGAAGTGGCCACCTTAATTTTAAGTTCTGATGATGATATTCTCGTTCCAGATATAATTACCTCAGATAACTTCTCAAAAGAGCGGAATGTTAAGATCAAAATGATCATGAATGGTGGGCATGCTCTTGGTTTTAAAAAACCATCAGAGGTTTATGAGAAAATTATGAGTTTTTTAGATGATTGCAGAGCTTAGGCAGATAGAAAGAGGATTTAATAAAGCAAGTAAATCATATGATGCTGTAGCTACAGTTCAAAAAGATGCCGCTCATTTTTTGGTCAATAAACTTTTAAAATATCAAAATTTTATTCCGCAAACGGTTCTCGATTTGGGTACGGGGACAGGTTATATCGCTGAACTGCTATTGCCAAGGTTGGAGAAAGCTTCTTTTTATCTTAATGATCTATCTGATCAGATGCTTAAGGTGTGCAAAGCAAAATTTGCTAAAGCTACCAATGTTTATTATCTCAAGGGAGATATGATGCAATTAAATGGGGATATATATGAGTGTGTGATAAGCAACTTGGCTCTCCAGTGGGCCTCTGATTTGGAATATTCGCTAAAGTTTTGCCACTCTAAAAGTTCTCGCTTTTTTGCTTTTTCCACTTTATTAAATGGAACATTCAAAGAGTGGGAAAGCATGATTAACCACTACCAATCTATTCAGATTTTGAACTATCCAGAAGCAGAAGAATTAATCCATTTATGCAGCAAACTCAAAAAAGATGATCAGATATTTGAATTTTGGTTGATGGAGGTTCCTTTGTTCTTCCATACTCCTACAGCATTTATGCGCTACCTAAAATTGCTGGGGGTTTCAAGCCCTAATAACCTAATCTATCTATCTAATCTTAAAAAACTCATTCGAGAGCCATGCCAAGGTCTAACAGTCGCTTATAAAATATTTTTTGGAATTTTTAGGAAGGTAGATCGATGAACCTTTTTATTACCGGCACTGGTACAGATGTTGGAAAAACGGTGATCTCTAGTTGGATAGCGCTGCACGCAAAGTTTTCTTACTTTAAGCCTATACAAACTGGTCTGAAGGAAGGGGCAGACTCATATAGAGTAGGAAAATTATCTGACGCTAAAATTTATCCTGAAATTTATGCGTATAAGGAGCCACTATCTCCCCATTTAGCTGCGAGAATCGAAAATGAAACGATCGATATAGAAAAAATTGTATTGCCTAAAGAAAAGAAATTAATCGTCGAAGGGGCTGGCGGAGTTTTGGTGCCAATTAATGAGAGCTATCTCATGGTCGATCTTATCAAAAAATTAGAGCTGCCAATTATTTTAGTCTCAGCTACCAGTTTGGGCACCATAAATCATACCCTTCTTAGCTTGGAAGCATTACGATCGCGTAATATAGAAGTCGCTGGAGTCATTTTGAATGGAGAGCAGAATCTCCAGAATAGTGCTGCTATAGAGTTCTATGGGCACACATCTGTTCTTGCCCTATTTCCTAAGCTAGAAATCTTAAACAAGAATAGGCTTAAAAAGATCGCTCTTCCGCAAAAATTAAAAGAAGTTTTAAAGATAAAATGAGCATGGCAGAGCGTGATAAGAGGATTATCTGGCATCCTTTTACACAAGAAAAAACGGCCCCAGAGGTGATCTGTATAAAAAGAGCGGAGGGCTGTTACATTTATGATGAGAGTAATAAAGCATGCCTTGATTTGATCTCAAGCTGGTGGGTGAATATCCATGGGCACGCACATCCTGAGATAGCAAAAAGCATCTACGAACAAGCTATAACGCTGGAACAGCTGATATTTGCAGGGTTTACCCATGAGCCTGCCCTCAATTTGTGCGAGGGTTTACAAACCCTGTTGCCACCTGACCTGTGCAAATTCTTCTTTTCTGATAACGGTTCAACTGCTGTTGAAGTAGCGTTAAAGATGGCCTATCAATATTGGCGCAATTTAGGGATCGATGGAAAGAGAACTTTCTTAAGTTTTGATGGTGGGTACCACGGAGACACATTTGGCGCCATGTCGGTAGGGGGGGAATCTCATTTTCATAACCGATTCAAAGAGTTATTCTTCGAAGTCCTTTTTATACCTTATCCAGATACTTGGGATGGTGATGAAGAATTAGCATTAAAAGAAGAAAAAGCTATCAACGTATTGAAGCGTTATTTAGATACTTATGATCATAAGAT
Organism: uncultured bacterium; assembly: GCA_964397905.1. GTDB lineage: Bacteria > Chlamydiota > Chlamydiia > Chlamydiales > Rhabdochlamydiaceae > PALSA-1444. The sequence goes on along the minus strand of CAYNKV010000042.1, from coordinate 2,561 downwards.
AGCAGCTATCATTTTGGAGCCGCTCATCCAAGGAGCGAGTGGCATGAGAATTTGTACGCCACAATTTATAAAGGAGGTCGTTGCTCTCGTACGGCAAAATGATATTTTGGTTATTTTTGATGAAATCATGACAGGGTTTGGCCGAACAGGGAGCTATTTCGCTCTTGAACAGCTCGATATAGTTCCTGATTTCTTATGCCTTTCAAAAGCGATTACTGCTGGTTTCTTACCTTTGGCTCTGACGATTACAGGCAACAAGATCTACGAAGCTTTTTTAGGAGATGATTTTAAGACCGCTTTTGCTCATGGCCATTCTTATACAGCAAATCCTTTAGCATGCAGCGCTGCCGTTGCTTCGCTTCGGTTACTTAAACAATCTGAGTGTCAGAATTCTATAAAAAAGCTTAACGAAATGCACAAAAAAGGAATAGAATCATTGAAATTGGCATCTCCAAGAGTGGAAAAAACTAGAGTTATCGGGACAATAGCTGCCTTTGATATCAAAGACGCATCCCATTTGATCGCTTCTCTTAAGCAACATTTTTTCCAGCAAGGCATGTTACTTAGACCGCTTGGCAACACAGTTTACCTATTGCCGCCATATTGTATAACAGACGAGGAGATAGCGTTAGTTTATACCAAAATGGCCCATATCATTAACTCTTTATGATACCAGGGGATATTTTGCATAAGTGCGCTGTTTCGTATGGCGGGGTTACAGGAGGGCCGCTTTTTTAAGTTACAGGATCAGCTGCACATAATTTTGTTTCAGAATAGCCCTTTTCGATATCCTACACAGCATATTGCGCATTATATTGAGTCAATAAAAATGCTCAAGATGATGTTTTTGATACTTGAAGATATTGTCTATATATCCTGCGGGTTTCATATTTCGTAATCCAAAGGAGATATTGTATGTGAATAGCAAGGCAATTTATCACAAATCGGGAATTCTAAGTTTTTAAGATGGGGAATAAAGTAACGACGCTGAATCTAGTTAATAGTTTTCAGAGATTCCAAAAAGGTCTATTTCGCATTCTGCAAGTGCGCTTCTCCAATCACACTTGGAGAAGCGGCCATGGCCGCACCACTCTTGTTGGGGATTTCGTTAGGTTGTGGTGAGCTGTGACTTTCACCGATAAAACAAGTGTAAGCAGCGCACCTCTCTCTTAATGGATATGAACACAGAAGGTTGTTCCAGGATCTTTTTCGCCCATGGACAATGAAAATATTTGTGAACCGTAGATGTGTATGAATCGAAGGCACTATTTCAAAGATTTGAGCCTTACTGTTTCTTCCGGTTATGTTCGACATATCTTAATTCTGCTAGAGTGAACGCTTTTCTTTGCATCACAGATCTACCCGTTAAACCCAAAGAAAATATAGATCCAAACGCCTAGCATGCGTCCAATAATTGGCCAAATCATATAACTATCCAGGATTACCGTTAATACCTCGTTCTCCTTTTGATCATCATCCAAAAGGAAAGTTTGCGCATCTTTTAAGTGGCCATATTACTCTTATAAATCAATAGGATTTCTCTTTAAAAACCATTGCTTATAAAAACCCTTTTTGAACCGATCAAAATCGGTCTTGAGTTGGTCTGATTTTGTTTTATACTCTTGACCAGACAAATTTTGGGAATCTAATGAATCTAGATCTGAATGCATTTTATCTAGCCCTGATTGAAGATAATCTTTCTCTTCTTGGCTTGCTTTTTGTGCAAAAACAGATTCAAACAAAGGAAGTTCAATAACAGAGTCCAGGTAGTTTTCATTAACGCTAGCGATTAATTGTTGTTCATCAATCGAATCTTTTTTACCACATTCTTCATATAGCATCGAATCCATGAAGGTGAGGAGTCCCAGCGTCTCTTTAAGCTTCATTTCATAATAGAGGAAAACCTCAACACTTTCCTCTGAATCATTAAGCTCTTGAATATTAATTAATGCATACCGAAGAGCTAATGTCTTTCCTGCGGATGCTAAGAGCGTGAAAATGTCGTTTTCACCCTGTTTTGGAACGAGCACCCTCCATTGAAGGTAAAGCTCGTTGAACCCCATTGCCGCACGGTCGCCGCAAGATTGATTGTTTGCTACAATCTGATCAATAAACAATTTTTTAAACACATTCTGACTACTTAAATCCGCCAACATCTCACAAACGGTCTTAGCAAGCTTTCCCTTTAATTTGTCAAAATCTTTGGTTTCTTTAAGGCGTTCAAGCCAGATAACCATGTCTATTTTCTCTTGTTCACTCAATGCCAAGATAAATTTGAGCTCTTCGGCATTCTCTTTTCCTGCGAATCCAGACCATTGTTTGAGAAGATTTGCTAATTTAAGTGTCTCTGGTATCGAAATCGGGTTGCAGCTAAGGTCAAGATGGGTCAAATTAGCTAAAAAAGAGAAGAGCGTCTCTGGTATCGATCTAAGCTCGTTGCAGCTAAGGTCAAGATGGGTCAAATGAGTTAAAGAGGAGAAGAGCGTCGCTGGTATCGATCTAAGCTGGTTGCAGCTAAGGTCAAGATGGGTCAAATGAGTTAAAAAGAAGAGCGTCTCTGG
>CAYNKV010000041.1:0-7077 GCA_964397905.1 uncultured bacterium | reverse complement strand
CTAATTGAAAATTTTGCCTATTGTCCTTCCCATAAAGTTTGGGACTTGATTTTGATTATATTTTTCAGTTACAATAGTTCTTTCAAAGAAAAACTGGTTTTTGTGAAACATTTAAGCAGATTTAATTTTCGGCTTTTAGTTCAGTTTTTTCTGATTATATTTTCCTTCCATATCTTAAAAGATTTAAAAGAATCTATTGTAGTTACGGCAGATGATGTAGGTGCTGAGGTTTTGCCTTTTATTAAAACCTGGGCTATGTTTCCCTCTGCTATCGCTGTTAGTTATATTTTTTCAAGATTATACCATAGATATGGGAGAGAAAAAACGTTTCATATTACCCTTTTTTCTCTATTGGGTTTCTACCTTTTCTTCGCTTTCTTTATCTATCCTAATAGGGATTTTTTTTATCTAAAACGGCTTCATGATGCTTTACTGCTGATTTTCCCGGTGGGTTTGAGGGGGTTAATTGTTGTAATGAGTTTTTGGCATTATACACTTTTTTATGTTTCTGCTGAGCTTTGGTCTTTACTGGTTTTGTCGCTTCTTTTTTGGGGGTACATTAATGAGATCAGTTCTTTAGAAAATGCAAAAACATTTTATCCACTCTGTGTGCTGACGGGCAATGTTTCAGGGATCTTTTCTGGACAGATTTCCTATTTTCTATCCCATTATTTAAAGAATTTTTTATCTTGGGAGTCAACTCTTCAGCTTCTAGTTGTCTTAATTTTTCTTTCAGGTTGTACTATTGCAGCTATTCGCTGTTGGCTCTCTTCTCATGGTGTAGTAACTCCTCGAACGGAACGTTCTACGGTTAAGTTTTCATTTAGAGAAAATATTGTTGCGGTAATTAAATCTCCTCCTCTCTTGTGTATAGCTCTTATGGTGATAGGATTTTGTTTGACGAGTAATCTTTTCGAAGTGGTATGGAAAAAACATGTGAGACTAGTGCATCCAGATCCTAGGGATTACAATGCTTTTAGTAATCAGTTGACCTCTTTGATCGGTTTATTGGCTGTTGGAATGGCACTGTTGTCCCGATGGCTTTTTCAAGTTTTTAGTTGGGTGCGAGTGGCGGTTATTCCTCCTCTTTTGTTGAGCATAACAGGGGGGCTATTTTTTTCTCTTCTTTTATTGCCTCACCGTTTTCTCGAAGGTTTTACCAATTACTTAGGCATTACTCCTATTGTGTTCATTGTTTTATTAGGCGCTATGCATTACATCACCGAATATGCTCTCAAATATGCTCTCTTTGATCCATGTAAGGAGATGGCATTTTTATCGATCGAAGCAGGTAGTAGAATGCAGGCAAAGTCTATAATCGATACTATTGGTTCCCGTTTAGGCAAATCTTGCTCCTCTATTCTATATCAGTTTATTTTGATTTTCTGTACGCAATCGTCTGGCTTCTTTGTCATTGGCGTTGCCTCTATGTTGATGATGGGAGTCTGGTTTGCTGGAACTAAAAGATTAGGCAGCTATTTCCCTAAGCCGAAAAAGGAGGATCTTTATCCAGTAGCAGATCCTAGTTAGAGCTCCTCTTCCTTAAGAGGTTTTAGCTCGAGGCAAATTTTCTTACATAATTGACCGATTATTTTCTCTTTTTTTTTGGAGAGTGATGAGATGAAAAGGAGGCAGTCCTGGTTTTTTTTAAAGGCTGCTTGTGTCCAATTGGTAGAGCCTAGGATGATTTCTTCTTGATCAATGTAGGCCCATTTATGGTGAAACAGCTGAGGGCCATGGCTTACCAGTATGGTGATTCCTTGGGAAAGAAGACGTCCCACTGCTGCTTTGCTAGCGCCTCGAGCTGTATAGCGATCGACAGCTACAGTTACCTTCACTTTTCTTTTATCTGCTTCTATTAGTGCTTCTATAAGCTTTGGATCTGTCAATGTGAACATCGCAATAAATAGGGAAGAGTGGCTCTTGTTGATTTTTTCTTCTAGGTAAGAGCGCGCTTTCAGGTCGGGTAGGAGCCATAGTCTGCATCGCTCTGTTTTGAGTTTAAAATCGAAATAGGAACTGGTCGGATTCTGGATAAAAGAGGCTAGATCAGGGTGATATATTCCAACAGAGATGTTGTCATGTAAGACTAATGAGGAGGTGGTCATATTGGCAGATCCTAGAAAGACATATTGATCGTCTACTATGACTATTTTTCTGTGCATCAGTCCTCGCGTATGTATCGGTACGGTTTTCAGATGGGGCGATGAGATGGTCGATCTAGTGGAAGAGTCGTAGTAGATGGTAACGGCAATTCCACTTTTTGCTTTGCGTTCTAGCTGGTCGAGAAGGGAGCGATCGGTAAGTGCATACATGGTTATCTCTATCGATCTGGAGGCTCGACCGAAGATCCGACGAAAAACGAGCCTAAGGTCATCTCTTTGTTGATTGGAATAGAAAATCAAGGGTCTCTTAGGAGAAGGAAGCGAAGGAAAGAGAGCAAAAAAAACTAAGACAAAGTAAAAAAGAAGCGAGGAAGCAAGAATCAGGAAGAAGCTAGACTTTCTCACCAGAAGAACGGATCTTTCTTACCACCTTGCTTAGACCAGATTTGTCTATGGTGCGCATACCCGAGGCGCTTACTTTTAAAGAAATAAATCTACCCTCCTCGGAAAACCAAAACCGCTTCTTAAAAAGATTGGGATTAAAACGTCTCTTCTTGACGCCGGTGATCTTAAGGCCTATTCCTTTCTTCTTCTTAGCGATACCCCTGATCGCATAGCTGTTCCCTCTTACAGCTGTTTTACCCGTCACTTGACATCTTCTTGGCATCTGTACCCCTGTTTTGAAAGCAGAATATAGCGTGGAGCCATTTATCTAGCAATAGGGAAAGCGGCTTGCTCGCTTTTGGTCACCGGTTTAGGCTAGGATCGAAACCAGTTTTTGGAGTTAATCGCCAATTTATATGATATCTGAAATATCTCCCTACAAGTATACTGAGGAAAAATTGGAACTCTGTTAATTAGATTTTGGAAAAGTCTCTTCATCTGTGGAACTTCGTTTTCATCTGAGAAAGGTGGGCGGTGTGCCTCTTGTCCGGGATGTCGCTCTATCTTATTTGATAGAAGCTGGGGGTTGTTGCCGAAAATAAAGAGACTGCTTATTGGCTCTGAAGTTGCTGGCTCTATGGTAAGAGCTGCTGAACTCTGGTTGTTTACTGAGGGAGTATCTTATGGCTATTTATGATCTTTTCGAAACAACTGATTTACCAGTTGAAGATCTTTCTAAGAAGGGAGAGGCGAGGGACTGTTTTTTTTCTTCTCTGACCACAAGGGTTCTATTTTTTTTTCTTCTAACAGCTGATATCCTCTGGGTTCTTTATACCCTCTTTATTCTTTTTTTGAGCGGAGCTTTTAACTTAATTACCGCCTCTAAGGTGGAAAAAAGCCGTGCGATTTTCTTTAACTCTTGGGCCCGGTTAAAGAGGGGAGGAATTTGCGCTGTGGCCCTCTTAGTAGCTCTCTTTCATCCAGCTTTGGGGATCATGATTGCTTGCATCTATTTCTTGGTTTATGATCCCACAGGGATCTACGAAGTGGTTCCCCGATCTTTTCGCGATCAGTTTGAGGAGTTTTTGAAGAAATAGAGTTCTTCTCTATGCCTCTTCTCCACTTATTCTGAACAACTTCTCTATATTGAGGAATTCACTTAAGCTGCCGCCCCCATCACCTACCCTGACAATGAAGTGGACCTCCGAGAGGGAAGCTAGGAGCAGAAGAAGCTCCTCGTTAAGCTCCTCATCCCTGAGAGAGACGAGCAGTTTATTTTTCGGGTGGTCAGTAGCAATTTTTCGAATGGTTCTAAACAGCTTCTCTCCCATCTCTTCTATGCCAGAAATTTCTAGTAATGAGCAACTCTCCTTAGAGAGGAGGAGCTGAAGAGAGAAGAGCTGTTCCGAAGAGAATATTTTGTTCCTTATGTCAGATGCTAAAAGATGGCCGATCAGGTCAGAGAGTTGCACCTGTGCACAGGTCGATCGCTCTACTGCGACACCTGCCGCGATATTGGCAAGCTGAATTCCATCTTGGGTATCCAAACCATTTGCTGCCGCTATGCTGAGCATAGCAAGCACGGTATCGCCGGCCCCCGTTACATCTTTCACTTCTCTTGCCTGAGTGGGAAAATTCCATCTCTCTCCCGAAGGGCTAAAGAGAGATATCCCCTCCTCTGAGCGAGTGATCATCAGAAATTCTACAGCTGTTTCTCTGAAAATCTTGTCGGCAACCCTTTCTAAAGAGGTGGCGCGGGGCAGCAAAGTTGCCATATAAGCCTCCTGTAGATTGGGCTTCAGAATCGTTGCTCCCTGATATTTTGCGAAACTATCTCCTTTCGGATCGACGATGGTGGGGATCTTTTTTTGTTTTCCAAACGATATAATTTCTGCCAGTAAGGAGGGGGATAAAAATCCCTTTCCGTAGTCGGAAATAGCTATTGCCTCTGCTTTCTCAAGCAGTTGCGGCAGCTTTTCGATAATCTGTTGTTCACAAGAGGGAGAAAGAGGGATGATCTTTTCAAAGTCAGCCCGTAAAAGCTGCTGCGATCCAGCAATAAATCGATTTTTGACCGGAGTGGGAACCCCCTCTTCTATTACCATGCCTCGAACATCAGCACCCTCTTCTGCGAGCGCCGCGATAATCCCTCTTCCGGCACTGTCCGCCCCCACTCGCCCAATAGCGATGGTTTGAGCTCCCAAAGAAATAAGGTTAAGAAGCACATTGCCTGCTCCTCCAGGACGACGCTCCTCTCGCTCCACATGAAGCACCGACACCGGAGCTTCGGGAGAAATCCTCTCAACTTTTCCAATAGTATAAGTGTCGCATAGATAGTCTCCAATGACCGCTACGCACACCTTCCTTATCTTACCCAATATTCCTATCAACTGTGCCATCTACGAAAAGTAATTTTCTGAAAAAAGGGAAAAAGATTCGATCTTTCCCATTACCGACGAGACCCATAACTTTGACCCGTGCAATAACATAGAGCGCCCATGCCCCTCTCCTTAATAAATGGAAGCGCCTTCCAATCTTTTAATCCTCGATTCGATCGTAGGATGTGTAGCAAAGAGTTGCGAAAAGTGAGAACGCCTTCCACTGCGGATCTTCATCATCTGATATGAAGCCGGATTACTTCTAGGATCTAGGATTGACTCTGTCCGAGCCAGCCTTCGAAGAGCCTCTATCATATTCTGTCGACCTGCAATCTCAGCAGACCCCTTGTCAGCTCTAAATTCGCGAAAACGAGAGTAAGCAGCTATGACGAGAAAACCGAGAGCCATAAAAACCAACTCGAAAACAAAAACAAAAAGATGATAACTCTGACTCGAAGATCCACGCTCCTTCCTTGAGTTCAAGAAGAAAAAAGCGACTACCCTTGCTAAAAACATAACGAACGCATTAATCAGCCCCTGAAGCAAAGTGATCGTCACCATATCCCCATTAGCTATATGGGAAATCTCATGCCCTATTATTCCTTTAATTTCTGAATCGGACAGCTCCATAATACGGCTTGAGAGCGCTAAGAGAGAACGCTTGCGAGAAGGGCCTGTGGCAAAAGCATTTACTTCGCTCGACTCGTATATACCCACCTGAGGTGCTTCAGGTAGATGTGCCGCACGTGCCAAGCTATTGACCAACTTTAAGATCGACTGCAGCTTTGGGTCACTACTATTTGGGTCAACAAGAGAAACCCCCATGATCCATCGCGCCATTATGCGGGAAAGGGCAAGAGAGATAAAAGCACCACCAAACCCCCACAAAAGGCAGAAAATCATCAAATCTCTGTAATTTAGCCCATGGGAGCTAAGGTAGGGTTGTAGGTTGATGAAATGCACTATCGATGAAATAGTTAACATGACCAAGAGGTTTACTGCACAAAGAAAAAAGATCCTTTTAATAAAATTCATCTTTAACAACTCCTTACTGCTTTTATCATCAACAGATCATCACTTCACAGATCCAACACGAATCTAACAAGCAATCTTAATAACCCTTACCAGAACCTATTTGGCCGAATATATGAGAAAAGAGAGTTTCTTTTCAATATCCACTTAGAACAAGAAACATTAAAAGAGCTGAAAAAAGAGCTTTACGAGAATTATTTAATCCTTACCCGCAACAGCAGCGAGCGTTCCCGCACGACCTCGAATAGATCTCCTGCCGCTGAAAGAAAAAGGCGATCTCCTTCTCCCCATTCTCCAACGAATCAGAACCATGAACCGCATTCCGATCTATCGATTGACCAAACTCGTGCCGAATAGTCCCGACAGCAGCCTTTGCAGGATCAGTATCACCCATCAGAGATCTATAAAGAGCGACCCCATTTTCCCCCTCTAATACAGATACAAGAACCGGTCCTTCGCTCATAAATTGGACAAGAGAAGAGTAAAAAGGTTTTTTCTCATGAACCAAGTAGAAGCGACGAGCCTGCTCTAAACTTAAGCGCACCATCTTGCTTCCTACTATCTTGAGACCACCCATTTCAATCCGACTTAAGATAGCCCCCACTCGGTTCGCTCCCACTGCATCCGGCTTAATTATCGACAAAGTCCGCTCCAGCGCCATAAACAGTTCCTCCCATTCAAAAAGCAGCAATTTTACCATCGAACCTTCTTTTTTGTCTAGATATAAAAAAATTGAAACAGAAGAACCTGATTTTACTGTGTGACCTCAAAGAAAAAATCTAAGATTGCATATTAATAATTCTTATGCGATTTAAGTGGTTATCTATTCTTTTGTTTAAAAAAGGCTTGTCTAATGAGAAAAGATAGTTTAAAATTAAAAACTCACTCCGTTGGAAAAGAATCTTCCCAAAGCGGCTACATATGGATCAGCTGTTCCCCATCTGCAGAAAATAACTCGATGGTCGTAGAGATGAGTTATAAAGGGGACCTGGCCCTAGTTTCCTATCTTTTGGCTAGCGCTCAGCAGGTAGTAGACGAGGAAATCAGATAAAAATTATCCAACTCCAACAAAGGTCGACAGCAGCTTCACCTGCCCGCCACACCCCTACCAGGAAGCAGCAAAAAGAGAGCGCCCTTTAAGGGGCGGCTCTTTTAGCGAGGCTCTCTTCCAGCTGAGG
>CAYNKV010000040.1:0-7662 GCA_964397905.1 uncultured bacterium | reverse complement strand
TTAGCTTTAAATAAAAAGTGGAAATCTCTTTGGTATGCTGATAAGAGAGGTTTTGGCAATTTTTTGGGAGAGGATAAAGAGATTCGTTCTTATTTGATGAGCAAGCCGATCTGTGTAGCTACTTCTCTTATTGAAATCAAGAGGGTGAGCGGCAAGTTGGAGGTTACCATACATACAGCTCGTCCAGGCATGGTTATTGGAAAAAAGGGAGCTGATATTGAGGTTCTAAAGCAGGAGCTTAGGAAACTGACTAATCAGGAAGTTTGGGTCGAGGTAGAAGAGGTTAAGCGTCCTGATTTGGATGCAAAGTTAGTTGCTGATTGGATTGCCCAACAGTTGAAGAGACGTGTTCCCTATCGTCGTGTAATGAAAAAGGCTATTCGTGTTGCTATGGATGCAGGAGCTTCTGGAATAAGGGTGCTTATTTCTGGTCGTTTGGGTGGTGCTGACATTGCCCGTTCAGAGTTTTATAAAGATGGGTCTATTTCTCTACACACTCTTAAAGTTCCTATCGATTTTGCTCAAGGACGTGCTGAGACCGCATATGGTTCGGTTGGTGTTAAGGTTTGGATTAAATTAGAGGGGAAGGTTTAGATATGGCAATGGTACCTGCTCGAACCAAGTTTCGCAAGGTTCAGAAAGGACAGAGGAGTGGAATAAGCAAAGCCGCTCATTTTGTTGAGTTTGGCTTGTTTGGAATGCAGGTTTTAGAGAGAGGTTGGATTACTAGCGCCCAGATAGAGGCGTGTCGCGTTGCAATAAATCGTTATTTTGATCGTAAAGGGCAGGTCTGGATCCGTATTTTTCCTGACAAGCCGGTTACTAAGAAGCCAGCAGAAACTCGCATGGGAAAGGGAAAGGGTGCAGTGAGTCATTGGGTTGCAGTGGTTCGTCCTGGACGGATTTTGTTTGAGGTAGATGGTGTTTCTAAAGAGATGGCTCAAAACGCACTAAGGCGAGGTGCTGCGAAGTTAGGTTTAAAGACTCGATTTGTAGATAGGGTAGAGAGGGTTTAGTTTATGTTAGAGATAAAAGAGCATGAGGGTGATACAGTAGAACAGCTTAGAACCCTTTGTTTGGAGCTTTCTAAAGAGATTTATGAGATGGATTGTCAGTTGAACATGGCAAAAAAATTGGATCGACCCGATCTTTTAAGGAAGAAAAAAAAGGATAGAGCGCGCATAATGACTCTTTTGAATAGAAAAATAGCAGAAGGGAGAAAGAGGTAGAGATGAAAAAAAATGAGAGTCCTTCTCTTCGCAGAGAGCTTAAGGGTGTTGTAGTATCAGCTCGAATGGATAAAACTGTTTCTGTTCGGGTTGTTCGCTCTTTGGTACATCCTTTATTTGGAAAGGTGGTTAGCCGTAGTAGCAAGTATTATGCCCACTGTGTTGGATTCGACGTTAAGGAAGGAGAGAAGGTAAGAATTGTTGAAACGCGACCTATTTCCAAGTTAAAAAGATGGCGCGTTGTGGGGGTTTTGTCGTGATTCAACAAGAAAGTGAGTTGAGTGTTGCTGATAACAGCGGTGCTAAGAGAGTCCGCTGTTTTAAAGTTTTGGGTGGTTCTAAGCGTCGTTACGCTCATGTTGGAGATATTATTGTTTGTAGCGTTAAGGATTCTGATCCTAGGGGATTAGTAAAGAAGGGAGATGTAGTAAAAGCGGTTATTGTGAGGAGTCGTAGTTATATTCGCCGCTCTGATGGTTCTTTTCTCCGTTTTTATGATAATAGCTGCGTAATTTTGGATGAGAAGGGAAATCCCAAGGGAAGTCGTGTTTTTGGACCCGTTGCGCGTGAGGTAAAAGAGAGTGGTTTTGTGAAAATAGCTTCGCTAGCTCCTGAGGTGGTTTAAGATGAGTAGATGGGTAAAAAAGGGCGATAACGTAGTAGTGATTGCTGGAAATGATATTGGAAAAAAGGGTAATGTAGTTAGTCGTTCATTCGATCGGGTAATAGTTCAAGGGGTAAATATTAGGAAAAAGCATCTTAAAAGACGTAGTCAGGAGCAGGGGCCTGCAATTATAGAGGTGGAAAAATCTGTTCACATATCCAATGTAGCCCTTTGTGATGAGGATGCTTCTCCTATCCATATTAAAGTTCGTCATGTTGGAAAAGGAAAAGAGCTTTGGTATGAAAAAGATGGAAAGGAGATTTTTTTTAGAACATTAAGGAAATAATCAGTGGGTTATGGTTTAAATGAGCAAATTATTGACTAAATACAAGAATAAAGTAAAGCAAGCTTTGGTAGATAAGTTTGGTTATCCTAATCAAATGTTGGTACCTTCTTTGAAGAAGATAGTAATCAGCATGGGATTAGCTGAAGCGGCAAAAGACAAAAATGCTCTTCAGGATTGTTTGAAAGAGCTGACAGCTTTGTCGGGTCAAAAGCCTATTTTTACTTTTACGAAAAAATCTATTGCGAATTACAAATCGCGTAAAGGTCAGATTATTGGGCTTAAGGTAACTTTGAGGGGAGAACGGATGTTTGACTTTTTGGATCGCTTCTCTCATATAGTAGCACCGAGGATTAGCGATTTTCGTGGTTTTCCTTCTCGTTGCGATGGTAACGGTTCTTACTCTATAGGACTTAATGATCAGCAATCTTTTCCGGAGATAAAGTTAGATGAAGTGAAGAGGTCTCAGGGAATGAATATTACCTTCGTTACTTCTGCTCGAACAGACGAGGAGTGTGTAGAGTTGTTAGGCATGTTGGGTTTTCCTTTTAAGAAAGAACGAGCGAGAGGTGGTTATGTCGCATAGTGATCCTATTGCTGACCTTCTTACACGCATTAGAAATGGAGTTTCTGCTTCTAATAAATTTGTCGATATTCCTTTAAGTCGAAATAAGCTTGATGTTTTGCTTGTTTTGGAGAAAGAGGGCTTCATTGAGCATATTTTGGTTGATAAGGAAAAAAGAAAGATGCGTGTTTTTTTAAAATATGGGGTGGAGGGAGATCCAGTAATTCGAAGTTTAGTCCGAATTTCGAAGCCTAGTTTGCGTAAATATGTAGGCTACAGATCTATTCCTAAAATATATAATGGGCTTGGTTTAGCCGTTGTTTCTACACCTAATGGGGTAATGAGTGGAGAAGATGCTAAGCAGCATCGTCTGGGTGGAGAGCTACTTTGTTCAGTATGGTGAGGGGGTTATGTCGCGATTAAGTAAAGTTCCTCTTGTTATTCCTAAAGGCGTTAAAGTTTTTTTGGAGAGTAATAGACTAAAAGTTGAGGGTCCTAAGGGCTCTTCAGAGGTCGATTTTCCTAATGGAATAGTTGATCAGCTAGAAGAGGATAAAGTGGTTTTTAAGCAGGGGGTTCTCTCTTCTGACAAAAGAAAATCGGGGCTTTATAGAGCTATAATGAAGAACATGGTTCAGGGCGTCTCTTTGGGATTCAAGAAAACGGTTCTTATGGTGGGAGTCGGTTACCGCTCTTCTCTACAGAATAGATCTCTTGACCTGTTTGTAGGAAATTCTCATCCTAATCGGCTGCCTATTCCTGATGGAATCCAAGTAAGCATAGATGATAAAGGGGTAACCATCATCATCGCAGGTGTCGATAAACAGTTGGTAGGCCAGTTTGCAGCTTTAGTTCGTTCTGTTAAACCACCTGAGCCGTATAAAGGTAAGGGGATAAGGTACCAGGACGAACATGTTCGCAAGAAAGCAGGTAAAGCAGGCAAGAAGACGGCTGGAGGGTAAGGTACAATGGTAGAGCATGCGTTAAAAGAAAGAGCAAATTGTAGAAAAAAGAGAAAGTGGAGAGTTCGTAGCTTGATTCATGGAACTCAAGATCGTCCTCGCTTGACTATATTTAGATCTAATCGTCATATTTATCTGCAAATAATCGATGATGATCAGGGAGTTACTCTAGCTGCAGCTACTACTCAGATGGATCTTTTCCGTTCTTTGAAAAAGAACAAAAGCAGTGCTTATACACTTGGCAAGCATTTGGGAGAGGTAGCAATTCAGAAGAGTATTGCTTCTGTCGTATTTGATCGTGGATTTTACAAGTTTCATGGGATTGTTGCTGAGTGTGCAAAAGGAGCTCGGTCAGCCGGGCTAAAGTTTTAGGAATTACAAATGAAGCAAAGAAGTAGGTTTTTTAGACAGGAAGATTTTGGCACTGAATTTGAAGAGAAAGTTCTTTATGTTAATCGCTGTTCTAAAGTAGTAAAGGGTGGTAGAAAATTTAGCTTTTCTGCTCTAGTTGCGGTCGGAGATGGAGAAGGGCATGTTGGATTTGGATTTGCCAAAGCTAACGAGGTTTCAGATGCGATTAGAAAAGCGGGGGAGATTGCTCGAAAAAGCATTATTGTTTTTGAAAGAGAAGGGACCAGCATTCCGCATGATGTTAGTTTGAGATGGGATGGTGCTAAGATTATTTTGAAACCCGCTCTCAAGGGTGCTGGTATGATTGCCGGGTCTGCAGTGCGTACGATCCTCAGGCTTGGAGGAATCGTCGATGTTGTCGCTAAATTATATGGTTCTAACAATCCATTCAATCAGGTAAGAGTTACATTGAAAGCACTTTCCTTATTAAAAAGTCGTCGGGAAACTCTGTTGGCGCGAGGTTGTTTATGTTAACTTTGTCTTCTTTAACTAACTCTTCATTAATACGTAAAAAAGTTCAAAGAGTAGGTCGTGGGATCGGTTCTAAAAGGGGAAAAACCTCTTGTCGTGGAATAAAAGGAGATAAGTCTCGTCGTGGATATAAAGCTCATCTAGGTAAAGAAGGGGGTCAGCTTCCTCTCTATCGAAAACTACCTACGAGAGGATTTACCAATAGGCGATTTGCTGGCGTCACTTATTGCATTGATTTAGGTCAAATAAACCATTTTTTTTCTGATGGAGAGCTAGTAAATAGGGAGACCCTTTACAGACTCGGTTATTTGCCTAAAGCGAGTAAAGGCGTTCTCAAAGTGCTTGGGAAGGGCAGTTTGGATAAGTCAGTGAGAATAGAGGCAGATCTCTTTTCTGAAGGAGCTGTTCGCAAGATGCAGGAGCGTTCCATTTTTTTTAAAGTAGCTTCTAACAAATCTTAGCAGATGATAGAGTCGCTTCGATCCATTTTTTCTATTCCTGACCTAAAAAGGCGAATTTTATTTACAGCTGCTATCCTCGTTATTTGTAGGATAGGTGCTCATATTCCTGTTCCTGGAATTGATGGTGACCTAGCTGTTCGATTATTCCATTATGCTACAGGGGGAAGTCAAAATCTGTTTCAGTTGATGGATGTTTTTTCTGGTGGTGCTTTTGCCCATATGACAGTAACCGCCTTGGGTGTTATGCCCTATATTTCCGCCTCAATTATTATGCAGCTTCTTGTTGCTCTCGTGCCATCTTTACAGCGCGATATTAAGGAGAGCCCTGATCAGGGACGTGTAAAGATGGGCAGGTGGATCCGGAGCTTAACAATAGGTCTTGCGCTCTTTCAGTCAGCTCTATTTGCTAAATATGCAATTCAATTAAACAGCAGTAGTCCCGGTATTATCGTTCCAGAATTAATGCATGTCCAGTGGTTCGGCATTCCTTGGCTTTTCTACATTATGGCGATGTTTACTATGACTACAGGAACCATGCTTTTGATCTGGAGTGGAGAGCAGATATCTGAAAAAGGAATTGGAAATGGAATTTCTTTAATCATCACAGTAGGCATTCTCTCCTCCTTGCCAGCAACCTTAGGTTCTATAGTGCGACAACTGAACTTGGATTCTCAGGAACCTGGTACCCTTACCTTTTTCTCCCTTTTCCTTCTTATTGCAGTTTTTATAGCGATTATTATGGGAACGATTTTGGTAATCCAGGGACAAAGACGTATATCAGTACAATATGCTAGACGCGTAGTAGGGCGTCATGAAGTTCAGGGAGGCAATGCTTACATTCCTTTAAAGATCAATTATGCAGGAGTGATACCGGTGATTTTCGCCTCCTCGCTACTCATGTTTCCAGCTACTATCGCCCAATTTGCGGGCCATGGAAATTTTTTGGGGAAAGTGGCTGGCTGGTTTTCTCCTGGCACTTTATTGCACACATCTATGTATGGTTTGTTGATTATATTTTTCACCTATTTTTGGACTGCTACACAGTTCCATCCAGAGCAAATTGCCTCAGACATGAAGAAGAATGGTGCTTTCATTCCTGGAGTTAGACAAGGAAAACCTACCCAAGATTATTTAGAATCGAGCATGCAGATGATTACTTTTGCTGGAGCTATATTTCTAATGCTCATAGCGATTTTGCCCGTTTTAATTGGTAAAATTTTAGGTGTCGATTCTTCCATTAGCCATTTTTTTGGGGGAACTTCCTTACTTATTTTAGTAGGTGTTGTAATTGATACCGCAAAGCAGATAGAATCGCATCTTCTTAATAAAAGGTATGATGGATTTATGAAGCGTACTCATCATCGGTAAAGAAATTATAAAAGCAATGGAACTATCTTTTTTTTCAAATGTATCAGGGTTGAGGTAAAGTGGTTTATTTGGTAAACTGCCTGAATATTAATAGAGGGTTTTGTAGATGCCGCGTATTATCGGTGTAGATGTTCCTAATGATAAAAGAATAGAAGTAGCTTTGACCTATATATATGGAATTGGCAAGAAACGGTCTAAAGAAATTATTGCCAAGCTTGGATTAGATCCAAACATGAGGGCTCATGGGTTAAGCCAAGATGAAATTGCTCGTATTAATGCGTTGCTTCAATCTAATTACTTAGTGGAAGGAGATCTGAGAAGAAAGTTTCAAAATGATATCAAAAGGTTAAACATCATTAATTGTTATAGAGGTACGAGACACCGCCTCAGCTTGCCGGTTCGTGGACAAAGAACTCGGACTAATTCTAGAGTGAGGAAGGGTAAGAGAAAAACGGTAGCTAACAAGAAGAAGTAAAATGAAAGAGATAAAAAAATCGAATCCGTCTGATAACAAAAGAAATAAAAAAAAGAACCATAGAATTGTGCCATCGGGTATTGCTCACGTCTTAGCCTCTTTTAATAATACCATAGTGACTATTACTGATTTGGCAGGATATCCTATTGCTTGGTCTTCATCGGGTAAAGCTGGCTATTCTGGTTCACGTAAATCTTCTGCATTTGCAGCGACAGTGGCAGCTCAAGAGGCAGCTAAATCTGCTGTTTTGTTGGGAATGAAAGATGTGGAGGTGAACCTGAAAGGACCTGGGTCTGGACGAGAATCAGCCGTACGTGGTTTGCAGAGTTCTGGTTTAAATATTACGACGATTCGAGATGTTACTTCGCCACCACACAATGGATGTAAAGCTCGTAAAAGGCGTCGGGTCTAATATTTGGAGAGGATGATGAATAAATTTAAGATGGGGAAGTTAGAGCTTCCTAGTAGAATTAAAGTTGATGGTTCTGATGATGATCCCTGTTATGCCCGATTTGTTGCTGAGCCTTTCGAAAGAGGATATGGGACTACCGTTGGCAATGCTCTTCGTCGCATTTTACTTACTTCTATGGAAGCACCGGGGATTATATCTGTTTGTATAGATGGAGTACCTCATGAGTATAGCTCTATCGAAGGTGTTGTAGAAGATGTAACCCACATTATACTTAATATTAAAGGATCTCTATTACGAAAGATTCCTATTCAAGAGAGTGATAGTTTTAGAGATGTTTTTTCTATATCTAAGGAGATTGTTG
>CAYNKV010000039.1:0-8566 GCA_964397905.1 uncultured bacterium | reverse complement strand
GATCAGGAAGAGATAACGATACGTCCCAAGGTTTTGAGCATCCGGCTTCCCATCATGGTCAAAGATTTAGCTGCCCAGATGAAATTGAAAGCTTCGCAGCTTATTTCTAAACTCTTCATGAAAGGAGTGTTAATTACCCTAAACGATTACTTAGACGATGAGACCACCATCCAACTTTTGGGACAAGATTTTGACTGTGAGATTAGCATAGACATCAAGGAAGAAAAGAGAATCCAGATCACCGACAAGACGGTGAAACAGGAGATCGAAGAGACCGCTGCCGATCAGCTTCTACCTCGAAATCCTGTAGTTGCATTCATGGGACATGTAGATCATGGAAAAACAAGCCTAATAGATAGAATTCGAAAATCTAACCGCGTTTCTGGAGAGGCGGGCTCTATAACACAACATATCGCCGCTTTTAGGTATCATACTAAGGTAGGAGATCTCACTATCCTCGATACTCCAGGACATGAGGCATTTTCTACGATGAGAACACGCGGTGCCAACGTCACAGACATAGTAATCATTGTAATAGCTGGGGATGAGGGAGTTCGCGAACAAACTGTAGAGGCTATCAATCAAGCAAAGGCGGCTCAAGTGCCTATGCTAATAGCAATTAACAAGAGCGACAAACCTAATTTTAATCCAGAACCAATCTATAGAGAGCTGGCCAAATTGGATCTTCTACCAGAGGTTTGGGGAGGGAAAGTAGTCACCCTCAACTGCTCTGCTCTTACAGGAGATGGAGTAGAAAACCTATTAGAAATGATAGCACTCCAATCGGAAATATTAGAGTTGAAAGCTAATCCAGATACTCGAGCAAGAGGATCGGTAATTGAATCAGAAAATAATAAGGGACTGGGTGCAGTAGCAACAGTATTAGTCCAGAATGGTTCTTTGCATATCGGAGATGCTATCGTCTTTGCAGAACATTGGGGTCGAGTGAAAACCATGCATGACGAAAACAATCGATCGATCGATAGAGCAGGACCTGCTACTCCTGCTAAAATTACCGGATTGTCAGGAATTCCAGAAGCAGGAAGCGAATTTATCGTTGTAGAAAATGAGAAATCGGCAAGTGAGCTTTCGGAAAAAAGATCTACCCAACGCAAACGTTTGAATGCCCCAACCAAACCGGTAGAATTGGAAGGCTTTTTACAAAAACAGATCCAAAAACAAGCACAGAAAACAGTAAACCTTATTCTACGAGCAGATGTCCAGGGATCATTGGAAGCATTGAAACACTCTTTAGAAAAAATAGAAAGCTCCAAAGTGAGACTCCATTTTGTCTCCGCTTTAGTAGGAGAAATTTCCGAATCAGATATATCCCTTGCTGCAGCTGCCAAAGCAAAAATTATAGGATTTCATACTCAAATAGAGAGCCATGCTGAGCCTTTAATAAAGGAGCTAAAAATAGAGGTCAAACTCCACGACATAATCTACCATGCAGTCGAAGATGTAAAAAAGCTAATGATAGAGTCTTTAGATAAAATAGTTAAAGAAGAAGCTACAGGACAAGCTATAGTGAAGGCAGTATTCAAAGCTTCCCAGCTTGGCCGCATAGCGGGATGCCAGATGAGTGACGGTTTTATTTCCCGCTCCAGCCATATCCGCCTAGTCCGCGATGGAGCTCCCCTAGAAACCACCACAGTTGGCTCGCTCAAAAGAGTAAAAGAAGATGTTCGAGAAGTATCCAAAGGCCAAGAGTTTGGACTCTTACTCCAAGGATTTTCCGACTTTAAGGAGGGTGACCTATTGTACGCCTTTGACATAAAATATCTTACACCGGATCTCTAGCCAGATGAACAAGCGCCTAGAACGTCTTAACACCCTTTTAAAAGAGATTATTGCGGAAGTAGTTATATATGAAATGCGCAATCCCAAATTAATAGGAGTAATCTCCATTAGAAGAGTGGAGATTACTCCAGACCTTCATCACGCTCAAGTATATATAGGAATCATCGCATCTCCTTTGCAGCAAAAGAAGACCCTTTCCATCTTGCAATCAGCAGCAGGATTTATCTCTACCCAAGCATCAAAAAAAATTACCCTTCGTTACTTTCCTATCCTCCATTTTCATATAGACCCCACTTTAGAAAATGAAATTCGCGTACACCAGATTTTAGAAACAATAAACTCAACCCAATCCGCTTACTCCGATGAAAGAAGGAATCCTCTTGATCGATAAGCCAGAGGGAAAAAGCTCCTTCAGCTTGGTCCATCAACTTCGTCGTCTAAGCAAGATAAAAAAGATAGGACACTCAGGAACCTTAGACCCTTTTGCTACAGGACTCATGGTCCTATTGATTGGAAGCCGCTTCACTCGACAAGCAGACCGATTTATTGCAGCAGAAAAAGAGTATGATTGCACCCTTTTCTTAGGAAAAGAGACCGACAGCTATGATTGCACAGGATCGATAGTAGAAAGCTCTTACCTAGTTCCCTCATCCTCAGAAGTTGAAGCAGCCGTAGCCCATTTCCAAGGAGAGATCGAACAGCTTCCTCCCATGTTTTCTGCTAAGAAAGTAGGAGGTAGAAGATTATATCAACTCGCACGCCAAAAGATCACTATTCCAAGAGCTACCATTTCAGTTAAGATAAAAAGCCATATTCTATACTACCAATACCCGATCCTCTCTTTAAATATCATCTGTTCCAAAGGAACTTATATCCGATCCATTGCCCAAGATATGGGAAAACTACTCCGATGCGGTGCTCATCTCTCCTCACTAAGGAGACTACGTTCCGGATCTTTTTCCATCAAAGATGCAATTGAAGGCGCCCCTCTTTACGATCCAAGTTTTCCTCATATAGATCAGATTAATTCCGCCATCATATCCGATGTTTATCAATAAATCCCCCCCACCACCCGGAGAAGGATGAAAAAGAGTATCTCACTAACTATACCCAAGGAGTCTACCTATGCCCGAACCATCATGTGGATTGGTCGGATTACCTAACG
The DNA here is from genome assembly GCA_964397905.1 of uncultured bacterium. Lineage (GTDB taxonomy): Bacteria > Chlamydiota > Chlamydiia > Chlamydiales > Rhabdochlamydiaceae > PALSA-1444. The sequence goes on along the minus strand of CAYNKV010000039.1, from coordinate 5,601 downwards.
TAGGTAAGTCCACCTTATTCAATGCACTAACACACCAAAGAGCTCCTGCAGCCAACTACCCTTTCTGCACCATCGATCCCAACATGGGAACAGTAGAGGTAGAAGATAGTAGACTCTCTTCTCTCTCACGCCTCTCCCAGAGCAAAAAAATAGTTCCTGCAACGATCAGCTGGGTCGACATAGCAGGCCTTGTAGAAGGAGCCTCAAAGGGAGAAGGCTTAGGAAACAGCTTTCTTCACCAAATACGGGAAACTGCGATCATAGTCCAGGTGGTCCGCTGTTTCGAACAAGAGAAGATAATCCATGTATCAGGATCGATAGACCCGATAGAAGATATCGAAACCATCAACCTAGAACTGCTCCTTGCCGACCTTCAGATGGCACAGAACATCGTCGACAAGATGAAAAAACAGCTCTCCAGCAAAAAAGAGCTCCTCCCTTTATATGAGATTCTTTTGAAAGGAATATCTTACTTAGACTCCAATAAACCCCTACGCAGCCTTCCCGTCACCCTTGAAGAAAAGAAGTTGCTGAAAAAATATCCCTTCCTCACTAATAAACCGCTCCTATTTGTCGCCAATGTAGATGAAACAGCTCTTCCCTCCTATAATAATCGTCTCGTCGACAAAGTAGATAGCTATGCTAAGGAAATAGGCTCTTTCATGGTTCCCATCTGTGCCCAGCTAGAAGCAGAACTGGGAGATCTAGATAAAGAAGAAGCGGACCAATATTTGCAAAGCCTAGGACTATCTACCAGAGGATTAGATCTCCTCATCAAAAGCTCCTTTACTACATTAGATCTGATCACATTCTTGACGACAGGAGAAATGGAAAGCCGAGCGTGGCCGATCCAAAGAGGAACCTCTGCACAAGAAGCAGCCGGAGAAATTCATACAGAGATTCAGAAAGGATTTATCCGCGCAGAAGTGATCAACTACCAAGAGCTAATCCTATTTCAGAGCAGAACCGAAGCTAAAGAGGCAGGAAAAATTCGATCTGAAGGCAAAGATTATACCGTTCAAGATGGCGACGTTATCCTCTTTCACCACCACACCTGATAAAAAAACCGCCTACCGCAAGAGAGAGAGATAAGCAGTCTCTAAACTATCTCCCAAAGAAACTCCCCCTCTTAGAGCAACAAAATCATCAAGAAGGTGGGAGGCCAACCGCTTACCTAACTCCACTCCCTCCTGATCAAATGAATCGATACCCCAGACGAACCCCTGAAAAGCCACTTTATGCTCATAGTAGGCTAAAAGCGCTCCCAATGTAAACGGGTCGATCTTATCTGCCAACAGAATCCGAGAGGGTCTGTTCCCAAGAGATGCTTGATAACTATTTTCACCCTCTTGCCCCACAGCTAAAGCTATCGCCTGTCCCATAAGATTGGCCAACAACTTCTCTTGCGAGTAGGAGCGATCCAAGAGAAAATCGTCCCCATATTGACTGTGGAGAAAGCCGATAAACTCTACTGGCACTCGATCGCTACCCTGGTGGAGAAGCTGAAAAAATGAGTGCTGAGCATCAGTTCCAGTTCCCCCCCATATGATTGCTCCCGTCTTACAGCTAAGTTCACTACCCGCTCTATCGACTCTCTTTCCACTCGACTCCATATCCAACTGCTGGATATGGGATGGAAAGTGAGTCAATGCATGAGAATAGGGCACTATGGCTACTGTCGGATAGCCCAAAAAATTTCTGTTCCAGACAGAAAAAAGCGCACTTAAAAGAGGCAGATTATCCATTAGGTTCCGATTGAGAGCGACACGATCCATCGCAGAAGCTCCACGCAAAAAAAGGAGAAAATTATCGATACCTAACGCAAAAGAGAGCAAAATACCCCCCACCATAGAAGTGACAGAATAACGACCCCCCACAGCAGGGTGAATGTAGAAAGAAGCACGATAAGATTGATTCCGCTCCATAGAAGAGCCCTGCTCCGTCACAGCTATACAATGATCCCTTGGATTTACTCCCGCCCTTTGCAAATGCTCGCGCACGATAGCCTCATTGGTCACCGTCTCAAGAGTAGAACCTGACTTAGAAACAACCAGAAACAGAGAAGTTCGAAGATTAATCTCCTTTAAGAGAGAGGAAAGCGGGTCTGGATCCAGGTTAGAAAGAAAATGGACACGGCGCCCCTTTATTGAATAGGCATCCAAACCTAGATAGATCGCCTTAGGCCCAAGAGAAGAGCCCCCAATACCAATTTGTACAAGATCGGAAAACCCCTCTAACTCCCCCATAACCAGACGAAGTTTTTCTATCTCTTTTAGCTCAAAAGCGAGAGCCTCCTCCTCGAAGCTGCTCCTCTCTCTCTCTTCGAAGAGATCACGCATCGCAGTATGAAGCACTCTACGCCCATTCCGACCCATCAGCTTTCCCGACTGCATCGCTTCCATCTGATCGATGAGCGCCTCCTTTCGAGCAAGCAAATCCAGCTCATGAAGAATATGCTCATCCACCCTCTCAGTTGCATAAGAAAGCTTAATGCCCAGAGCAGCAGCAACCATCTGACTTACCCTCTGAGAACTCAAAACCCTCCTCAAATCAGGTGGAGAAAGCGCCCTTCTCTCCAGCTCTTCATAATCACCTAACCGCATATTAACACCCAACTGCAGAAAAATCCTACCATAGAGCTCCTTCAAACAAAATAGATTTGAAAAAATTTCCCCAAAAGAGATAAGCTACCCTAGTTCGGAGTATAGCGCAGTTTGGCTAGCGCAACTGCTTTGGGAGCAGTAGGTCGGGGGTTCGAATCCCTCTGCTCCGAATTATTTAAGAAAAATCGCCACCTTTTCTCTAAAAAGATTTTCCTACATTTCTTTTTTTTCAAATTGAAAATAGCGGATCTCTCTCCCCTTTTTCCTCCAGAGCTCTTCGAAAAAAGAGGAACCATACTCAGGCCACTCAGTAATAAAGTAGGGTAAAGGGAAAAGAGCCCTCCAGCAGTTAGAGGAGAGAAGAAAAGAGGCAACTATTTGCTCTCCATAAGCAGCATCGTCGGTAACCACCGTCACCCGACCTAAAGGTTTCATTACACGAGCTACATTAGAAACAAAAGAGGTCTGGAATAGACGATGATGTGCGTGCCTTCTTTTAGGCCAAGGATCAGGAAAATTAACAAATATTTCGTCTACCGAACCATCTCGAAGAAAATGAGAAAGAAAAATTTCCGCCCTACCAGAGACAACGAAAAGATTTTTTAATCGATGATTATGGATCTTTGACCAGATCTTTCTGACCCGGTCAAACCTTCGTTCTACAGCAATCCAATTCTTATCGCCTCTCTCTGCTCTACCCACCACCCAACCACCATTTCCAGCACATAACTCGAGAGCAATAGGGAGCGAGTCTAAAAAAAAATCGGGCACCACTATAGATGAATCCTCAGAGACAAACTGTTCAGGAATAAAGAGGAGAGGCGCAGAAAAAAAGGGGTCCCGCTCACCGGAAGGAAACTGCAGCTCTTTTGGCTTCATCGGAGTGGAGGCATCATAACTCTGAAGAAAGCGTCGATCAAGAGAAAAGTGCAACAATAGCTATGTTTTACCTGCTCCTTTATATCCCTCTTTTCTTTCAGTAAAAAAACTACAATTGTTGTTGGCATTAGTGGGAATCCATTGTATAGTTACCTCACTAGTAGCAGAAAAGAGGTGAGAAGCTCCTTCTCGTCTAAGCTTATATGCTCCTTTTCAGATAAAGTTAGGATAGTTTGACGCCCAGGTGGTGAAACTGGTAGACACAACAGAATTAGGGTCTGTCGCCCTCAAAGCGTGTAGGTTCGACTCCTATCCTGGGCATTTTTTTTAAACTCATACTTTTTTGTATCCTGATAATGTAACAAGACAAGAATAGAGAGATCTATCCGAACTATCAAGGAAAAAAGATGGATCTCCTTTATCGATCTCAAGAGTTTCAGACAGATTGGGCACCCCCCTTTGCGATACCGATTTGGATCTCCAATTACGCTTCCTTAGAGAGGCTGTGTTTTCATCTGAGCATCTGAACAAATCATCTAGCAGGAGCTTTGTGATGAAAAGAAGGGAGAGGGAAGAGAGTGCAATTTTGAACGTAGGCTCTAGTTCCCTTAGAAAGAGAGGAACTCCCTCTTTTTTTAGAAAATCTTTTACCAATAAATCGGAGTGCATTGAAATAATTTTCAAAAACAGCAGAATCAACATATTGAACAAAAAACGATAAATCAATATCCATTTTTGTGAATGAAGATCGATCAAATCCTTAAATATCAAATCAGCTTGCCTTTCAAAGAAATCATTTTCTGAACTAGATTCTTTCTTGATTTCTTTTTCTAATCCCATAGATCTTCCAAGTAGATAGCGTAAGCATATGTGGAGCGAAGAAAGAGACAGAGAGACTAAAACAAACTCTCCTGATGGAAACTGTTTGGCCCAATTTTTCGCGGAAAGTAGATTTAACGCCGACTGAAAAAACACCACTTCCGACATATACAATGGCATTAAACCATTCATAACGTGGTATCCTGCCATATCTCAAGCATGGAAGCAAAGGGTTATGGGTAAAAATGCTGATCAAAGAAATGGAGGGCTGCTTCCCCTACCTTTTGATGCACTTGAGCTCTATCCACTTCTGGGGGATCTTTCCAAAGCGTTTGGTCTAAGATCAATTTTCCTCCAGAGGTAGCCTGATTCAAAAAAACGTAATGAGTTGCCTCTTCTTTAATAAAGGTAAGGGAGGCTTGGTTAATCTTTTCTGCCAAAAGCTGAGGAGTGGTGCCAGCGATCGTATCTGCTCGGGAAGCAACGATCTCGATAGGAACGGTAATGGAGGCTAAGCTCTCTGGATCAAAAAAATAGCCAAGAGCAGGGGCTATCAAAAACATGGCGGTCACACGCTGATCCCGATAAGATGCTTTTGCGGGAGAAAGATCGATCGAATCGATAAGCTCTGGAGTTAAAATCTGTCGAGTGTAGCGATTGACACGAAGCTTCTCCAGATCGAGCTTGCTAAAATCGGAGATCTTCCCACCTGCAATCCATATCCCTGTAAGACCGCCGAGGGAATAACCTATAAAACCCACCTTTCCGTGACAAATAAACGGCTTAAACTTTTCTTCGACGGCATCTATAACAAAAGAGATGTCTTGAGGTCGATCCCAAATTTTAATAAAAGCCTCGGGAACTTTATTATTCCAGGTATTGCCAAAATGGTCTATTGCCGCAACTACATAGCCATTGGCAGATAGAATCTCAGCAAGCCATGCATGGTTGAGCCGATCCCCTCCATTTCCATGAGAAATTATGATTAATGGATACCCTTGAGAAGAATCTTTTATCTCTGCGTTGCGTGCCTCCAAAGAGCGTACCCAAAACCCACGGACAGAAGTTGCAGGGGCGTTTTTCTCTACAGGATACCAGACCTCAGTGACCAACGGTCTACTGCGGGAAGCATCATAAAGAGCCAAGGTAGTAACCCCCACTTTTTCAGGAGTGGAGGCTTTTTTTGAAGAGAGCGTATGGCAAGCAGCAAGCAGAAGGAGCGAACAGGGCAGGAGCATCCCTCTAATCAGCTTTATTGATTCGAAAATTTTTTTTCTAAAATATCTATCTCTATCCTCTG
>CAYNKV010000038.1:0-9494 GCA_964397905.1 uncultured bacterium | reverse complement strand
CACGTAAAGAGGCGAGAACTGTGGGAGTAACCGGCAGTAACGCCACCTTCTCCTTCGCAGCCTCAATTCTCATCAGATTTTTCGCAATACCAGCTGTTATACTGTAGACGGGTTTAAAATTTGTCGGCATGACGTGAGCTCAATATCAGTTTCTCTTATATTGTTTATGATGCCGATAAGCAGCGTATAAGTCAAGCATAAAATGCCGATAAAATGGATAGAGTGATCTATCATCTCTGTAAATTTGCATATAGTCTAATTTTAGGGAGATATTGTGTTTGCTTAAAATCATGAAAATAGAGATTTCATGGAGACGATAAGCTTCTCCAGAGAATCCAAAACAAGCCATTTGACACTCTCTCGGTACGCCTCTATAATCAGATTCAGAGGGGAAAACATGACTATACCAGCTGAAGTATTGGAGTAGGTTAGGTTGTGGCAAACTGATCTTCGACAGATATTTCGATCGCTATAAATTCCCCAATCGTGTAAGCTTTGATTGGCTCGGTGCTACTTGCTCGAGCGACTGTAAATAGGAGTCATGATATGAGCATTAGGCAATTTAAATTTGGAGTGCAGAAACCTCAAATGCAATCCAATGGTAACCTTAATCTTTTCTCACTTCTTTCAGCTCATCATTCTTCCCATCATCACGGGCATTCTGCTCATTAGTTTTTTAATTTTTATTTTTTTTGAATCGAATTCGTTCGCCTGAATTGTTTACGAACCATTCTTTTCAAAACTAGGTAGTTATATTTAATTATTTTTTTGCTAAAAAATTTGCGCGTTTTGCTGCGCTCAAAAATTAGGATTTTTTTATGAAACCCAAGTCTATAGGAATTATAGGTGGAGCTGGACCTCAGGCAGGCGCTTTTTTGCTTGGAAAAGTTCTATCCATCGCGAATAAAAAATATGGGTGCTACAGAGATGCAGATTTTCCGGAAATATTTTTAATAAGCTTTCCATTTTCGGAAATGCTTTCACCAACTATCGATGCGGCAAGGCTACGAGATGAGCTGAGTCAATGTCTGAATCAGTTACGTAACAACGGCGCTTCTGTTTTAGCGATTGCGTGCAATACGTTACATGCTTTTTTAGAAGAGAAAGATGATTTAGACGACCTTGTTCACCTACCGCGTTCGTTGGCAAAGGAGATTCCTCCATTCGAAAAACCCCTTCTATTTTGTACATCTACCTCAATGCAATTTGGATTACATAAACGTTTTTTTCCTTGCAGCTATCCTGATCTGCAAACTCAGGGCGCAGTGGATGAAATTATTGATCAAATTCTTCAAGGAATAGATCAAAAAATTGTTTCGGAAAAATTAGAAAAATTGCTTCAGGCTCAAACAGAAAAAACAGTGATTCTAGGATGTACAGAACTCTCTCTTTTTGCCGATTCTCTCTCTCTGCCTAATAAATTAATAATAGACCCATTAGAAGTGGTCGCACAAAAAATATTAGAAAAAAGTTTTTTAAAATAATAGGAGTTAATTATGAATTTTTTATCTGAAATACCATCACCAAGCTTTAGGTGGGAAGAGATCCAAAAACCTAAGGAAAGAAGCATTAAGCTTCAAGTTTATTCTGATCTTTGTTCTCCAGAGATTGTCGTCAACCGACTGGCTTCAATGGAAGGAGCTATTGATGTTTACTGTTGGTACGAAGGCTCTCAATGCCTTCCAAAGTCGGGTGCAGATTTTATGAGGAAAGCTATTTTTGAGCCACTCTATAGATTAAAAAAAGATGCAAAACTTTGTCTTTATTCTCTTAAGGCATGGGAACTCAAAAAAAATGTTGCAAACATGTCCTCTTCTACACCTTTAGGAGAAGCGATCAATCGCATTAATAGTGCGGCTATTGAGTGCGTTTATGCCTCTTCGTTTTTTCAATACTGCACTGAAATCCAAAAAAAGAGTAGAATCTATGATTTTTTAAATGAGGAATTACCAAAAAAGGAGTGGTTATTCACTTTATCAGAAAATCAACGAAAAAAAGGCATGACCGTAGGTGAGTTTTTTAATAAACAAATATCTTTATTTGATTCTATTAAAGATTTAGATCTATCTGCAGCATATTCGCCAATGCAATACGTTGAAGGATATTATCTGATTCAAAAATCAGTCAGAGAAGCAGTGTCAAATGGGCAAAAAAAGATTCAAATTGCTTTTGTATTACCCAATGATGAAAGCAAATATTATTTAGATTACCCCAAAAGTATTGAAAAGATGCTTCAACTAGATTTTGGAAAAGAGTTATTGGGTGTTGATGTTAATATTTCTTTTCAGTTTTTTGAGTATGGAAATAATCGAACAGCAAGGCCTTACATTGATAAACGACCGAAAGCCCCTAAAGTAGGAGCAGAGGAGGTTCACTCCTACTTTGACTATCTTTCCAAACCCTCAATTTCAGGAAAACGATTCAGTATGCCACTTTCAAGAGATCTCATTCACAACATAAATGGATGGTATTAATATGAATATCTATCTATTTGTTTTTCTACTTTTTAGCCTTCAATTTTTCTACTGGTTTGTAGGACGACGAGCCTCAAAGAACCTAAAGGATAAAGAAGACTACTTCTTAGCAGGCAAAAGCGTTCAGCTTTTCCCCTTAATGATGACCTTTCTTGCTACGCAAGTAGGAGGAGGAATTATTCTGGGAGCAGCAGATGAAGCTTATTTATTTGGATGGCCTGTGCTACTCTATCCACTGGGAGCAGCCCTTGGACTAATTTTGCTTGGATCTGGCATAGGTCGTAAACTCGCAGGATTCAAGGTTTCCACGGTCGCTCAAATTTTTGAAGTAGTTTACGGTTCTGTTAAGCTAAAAAAAGTTGCCTCTATTTTATCAGTGGTTTCTTTGTTTATGATTCTTGTAGCACAGATTATTGCTTCGAATAAGTTTTTAGTAAGCTTAGGGCTTAGCAATACTCCATTATTCATTGCATTTTGGGCTATAGTCATTATTTATACTGCTCAGGGAGGCTTGAAGGCAGTAATTTCTACTGATATGGTTCAAGCAGCCTTTTTCTCCACCATATTTCTTTTATGCTTTGGGTGGGTTCTTATATCAGAGCCTTCTGTTTCTGCCATTCAAACAGCATCTATTGGAAATTTTGCAAAGGTATCGTCAAAATTATCTGGATGGTTGCTAATGCCTCTACTGTTTATGATTATTGAGCAAGATATGGGGCAGCGTTGTTTTGCTGGAGCTTCGCCTAAAATTGTATCAAGGGCATCTTTTTTGGCGGGAATTATCACAATGGTAGTCTGCATAGTTCCTCTTTTTTTCGGTTCTTTGGCCAATGTGATAGGTGTTAAAGTGGCTAAAGGAGGTAGTGTATTAATGGCAACCATTGCTGAAACTACCAACCCTTGGATGACCGCCTTAGTAGGATGTGCTGTTCTAGCGGCTATCATATCCACTGCTACCTCTCTTATTAACTCCATTAGTTCTAACTTATCCGGCGATTTCAAGCTTACTTTTCTTAAAAAAAGTGATCCTATGAAGATCGTTAAGGGAATGACCTGTTTAATTTCTATTGGGGCAATATTTTTTGCATTTTACTTCGATAACATTGTTGATTTACTCATTCAAAGTTATGAACTATCTGTAAGCTGCCTATTCATCCCGATATGGATAGCCTTATTCAAAAGAAAAGGGAACTTTATGGCGGCTCTTCTTGCTATCACTTTTGGAGCTCTAGGATTTTTTCTATTCCGTTTATATCCGATTGATTTTCCCAAAGAGATTGCAACCATTTTATTATCTTTAACTGGCTATGTTTGCGGTGAAGCAACTGCTGTTTATCGTGCAAGAGTATCTGCAAAAATAAAATTGGAGAAGGCTTATGAAGAATAAAGGGTATTCTCTTCTATCAGTTCTGCTTGGAAGAGAGAAGGCGAGCAGGTTGTCGTTGGCTTGCTAAAAGTGGGTCAGTTGCTTATCCTATCTTTGATGGCGATCGGAGCCAAATCGAGCAATTGACAATCTCTTCTTTGCGTATGCATGAATAGTTTGTTCACCAGTCAAGAGCGCTTAGATCGGGCAATTCCCATGATCGCTGCTGCCCAAGAACTCTATTGGCTCGATTCGCAGCTTGCCACCTGATCGAGTCGTCGAAAGCGGTTAATAGAGCCCCCTCCAGGAGAATCAGGCCATGGTGACGATTGTAGGTCAAAGGCGCGGTGCGAAACTGTGGCGTCTCTCTGTTTCAGTGTTAAAGCCAGAGCTTGATCATCTGCTTTTCCAAGGCGAGGAAGGATTTCCTCCAGGATATTGCCACTTCCCAAGTTGTGGGCCCGAATATTTTAAGCAGCTGAGATCGGAGCCGCTAGTCAGCAAGGTTCATAAAGGCTACCCAAAACGCGAATGGCACAAGATTTGTGATCGCATCCCTTAATTGCCCCATTTATGCTATAAGTATCGCCATTGGCATCGACGGTTAGCTTGGGAGAGCTTGATCGGGTATAAGGATACCTTCCCGTCAGCATATAGAGAAAAAACCGATGGAGACACTTCTTTCAGAAGAGAGAAAACCGGGAAGAGCGCATCTCATGGAAAGGAGATTTATAGGATAGGATTTGATAAAAACAGTCGATCGGCTATTGATGTTCCTGATACTTCGGATCTTATTTTCCTCGGTTCACTTGGTGATCAGATGCTGGAGTTTTTACGAATCCCTCTCAAAGCGTTTCCGATATTTTTGGTTTGCACCTTAGAAACAGCAGCCTTAGCTGCGAAAGCATCCCATTGTTTAGTTGCAGCTAAAACCTGGTCGATAATTTCTAACGCCTTATCTTGCTTGATAGCGCAGGTAGCAGCCAATTTTAACAGATCTGCTTGGGTCGGATTTTTCCCTTCGCCCATAATCATAGTGAAATGTTCACCTGCAGGGCCTGAGGAGAAGGTTAAATCGTAAGCGGGCGATACCATCCAATTACCTTGCTGATCCATTAAAAATGAAAAGTTTTTTGAATGATCATCACGATTATGGCTTAAGAGATTAAAAACCGCATTTCTCAATTGCACTTCACACTGCCTGATATCTTTGGTTAAATAGAGGGTTGCTTTCATGATGCTTTCGTAATCGAGGGAAGGTTCTCGCTGATCTGCATGAAGGAGGCCTGCAATGGTGTGCATATGAATACGGTTATTACCGCTTCTATCAAACCTTTTAACAGCGAAAAAACCTAACCCATTTCTTGAAGGAAAAAGCTTTGCTTCAGGTACAATGAGCCCCGCCTCTTTGGCCATAAGGTGATAGGCGTATTCGATAGCGCCTATATCTTTGGGATCAAGGTGTGACCTAAACTTAATTAGCCAATCTTCACCTTCAAGATTGAGTAAAACTTTAGGACGCGCCCCTGCTGAAGATCCACCTAAAATAAGCAGATCATCCAGATAAGCATCATTTTCATCTAAAGTAGCTTGGATCTCGCTCTCAATTTCATCTAAATCATTGCTGATATGAGATATAGTAGTTCGATTTTCAGGTTCATAAGATAAAGCTCCCATACCGCCCGTTCCAACAAAACAGAGACGATCAAGTGGTGAAAGAGCTCCAGGATTCAATCCTGCACTCATCAATTTGCGGTCTAAAAGTAACCGACCCCAACCATCGGGTAAGCTATCATTAAACAGACCAAACAGCCCGTCAAAGGTGCGATCATTGGATCCTATGACAGCTGCTTTAAGCGGTAGTTTGAAAGGGGACAATTCCCATCCTGTCTTAATAAAATCTGGATCATATTCAAAAAAGATTTGCCTGTTTTTAAGAAGCAACCTTCCCATCAGCTGCTTTCTATGTGAGCCGTGATAATATACATAAACAAGATGCTGATTTGAGATACTCATTTTCTACCTCTTTTTCTTGTTCCATTTTCGATCAGCTCATCAAGCGATAAGGCTTCTTCAGGGTGCTTAAGTGCAAACAGCAGCTGAAAATCATCCATACAGCCGAGCACTATGGCCAGTTTAAGCAGCGATTCCAACGATATTTGCCCCGTTTGTTCAAACTTTTTTAAAGAGCCATAACTGACACCCGACTTTTTTGATAAGGTTTGCTGGCTTAAATTGAGTTCAAGCCGAAGGTCGCGCGCCCTGCTTGCTATGGCCTTTTGCATTTCCCCCGCTGTTATCATATTAACTGATATCATAGCATCCCTTATTACCCATATTATCTATATAATAGCTATTATAGTAGCTGCTAATTTAAAAAACCATCCATTCTGGCCTCTCAACAGATTCTCTCTCTTTCCTGCATAAGAGAGCGCCATCTTGAGCCAAGCAGGGATAATTTTATCTAGAGAGAAAAAGCTCTGCTCACCATCGAGTAAGCTATCAGGATGGGTGAGAAGCTCCTATCTGCACGCTCTATTAAGTATGGGGAAGTGGATGGAAAAGCGCTCTTAAATGTAAGGAGAGATCCCATTTTCCGGAGCGAGTCCCGCGAAACTCCACAATATTTGAAGGCTCAATAGATTACCCAATGCTCCGCTTTCTTCTTTAATAACGACAAAGCTGGCCATCTTCTTTTGATATAAAGCTTTCTCTATTTCTACCAACAAATATGGAATTGGAGATGGCAACCCATTATTCATGCTCAAGATCTGTTATATAACCATCGACTTAAGTCCATAAGAAATGTTCAAGAGAATGGTTTTTGATGCGCGCACCTAATCCACAGAACGAGAATTTTCTGCTGAAATACGCCTAATATGGTAAAATTGTACTGGAAAATTTTTAAGTTATTGGGTTGAATAGCGGGGCGATTTCAGATTCTGTAAGGGCTATGAGGAGAGAGCATGCAAGTAGAGGTAGTTAAAGCCAGCATAGAAGCGCAACCATTGCTCGCTAATTTATTAGAACTATACCTCTACGAATTCAGAGAGTTTCGTGACTTTGATCTGGGTGATGAGGGTTTTTATCGATATGAGCATCTCCCTCTCTATTGGAGAGAAGTAACTCGCTTTCCCTATTTGATTTACGTTGACAAAAAAATAGCTGGGTTTGTTTTGGTGCAAAAGGGATCTCCTATTTCGGATGATAGCGAGGTTTGGGATATCTCTGAATTTTTTGTCATCAAAAAATGGAGGCGACATGCTGTGGGTAGTGCAGCCGCTTTTAAAATATGGGAGCAGTTTCAAGGGGCGTGGCAAGTCAGAGTATTAGTGAGCAATCAGGTAGCCTCTCTATTTTGGCTGCAGGCGATTAAAAAGTTCGCTTCAGCAACCTCTACTCAAACGGAGGTTACTATCAAAGGAGAGAAGTGGATGGTTTATGCATTTGAATCCAAAGAGAGGTGAGTCGCATATGAATGCTCTATGGATCACCAATCGATTTCGGCGGCTCACTGTTTAGAACAGTTGCTTCATTTAAATAACCCATCTTGAAAAGAGTTTAGGAGCGCTTGTGCAGATTTCAGCACTATCTCAAAATATGCGTTGAGAAGAAAGAGGGCAGCCGTCGAGCGGCTCTCTGCTCTAATCTTTACCTATCTATAGTGTGGCAATAAATACTAGTAATCGCATCTTCCTCCTGGTAGCTTCGGAGATGAATGGGGTTGTTCACAACCTCCTCTTCAGGTAGTAAAGTGAAGTGGCTGCTGTATAACCATCTCTCTTGAACTCTATCTCAAATCCCAGCTTTTGATAAAATCCTGGGGCTTGAAAGCTCATCGTTTCAACAAATGCAGAGTGAGCTCCATTCTCTTTGCCAAAAACAAACGCATGTTCCATTAAGGCTTTTCCTATACCGCGCCGACGATGCGCTTTATGGGTGACTAGATATTTGATGTGCAAATTGCCCCAAAATAAATGGCAAACAACTACTCCAAGAGATAGGTCGTTTTCCATGAGCTCGAATACCACTGGATTTTGGACTAAACCATCAAAGCCGAGGGAATCGATCGCATGCTCCGAAAAACTGTTATAGATCGATGCCTTGAGTTCTGGAGTTAGTGACGTTTGAACGATGTTGTGCTTCATAACTCTTTCCCCATAAAATGGCAGCTAGAATTTTGCCTATAGCCCAGTCTTGCAAAATCACTTACGTATCCTAATTTTTCATAGAAGCCTAAAGCGCCTTGAAAACTCATTGTGGCAACAGTTGCCATAGAACATCCTGATCTACGGCCATAATCATGAACAGCTTCCATCAATTGATTTCCTAAACCATTCTTGCGATGAGCAGGCTCTACCCACAATTGATCCGTATAAATGGTGCCAAAGATCAGACTTCCGTTGCAGCCTGCAACGATCTGGTTTTGCTCATCTCGAATAAAGAATGCGAAAGGATGAGCTTCGCCAAACGCAGCTGTCTCTTGATTGATTTTTTGTGTCAGAAAATCAATGTCTGCACTTGCAGGAGTGGATCTGAATTCTATGTTCATATCGAATCTTCTTTATAATCAAAGGATTCAAATTTTCCTGCTTTAGAAAAACCGAGGCGTTTGTAAATGCGATAGCCAGAGTCACTCGAAGCCGATAAAGTCACGGAGTTACAGCCATTATCTCTTGCGAATTTCATTAGAAAAACCATCATATCGCTGCCATAACCTCTACCTTTAGAATCTTCGCTCGTTTCAATAGAGCTACCGATAAATCATTCTTCCAAGCGTGGATCTCTAAAAGAGCCACTGGCTGAATTTGCTAAACGAATTGGCGTCGCCTTGCATCAATCTCCCTCTCTTATTTCTCGATCTAGTAGGCTAAAAAACATTTGGGTAAAAGTTTACCACTCTGAAAGAGAGAGCGCAACACTCATTCAGGGATTTTCAATTGTGAGCAATCTATTAATGATGTTGTGGCTTGTCGTCCAGAATAGGTTAATCATATAATTGCTCAAAAGAAAAATAGGATTTGATCTCTATTTCCAGCGGCTCTTTCCGTTTGATGATCGACCCTGTTGTAGTGAAATCAGACTGCCCTTTACGATCACTTGAAGCAGAATTAGCTGTTCACAATAACCGATAGAGGAACCCTCTTCTAGCATCCAACCGATCTGAGCGCTCTCTAGACAAAAAGGAGCTATTAGAGGCGGTGGTTCATAGTAGATGTTGTAGAGCGCCTTTCATCCTTATGTGACGATGAATCAGATTGCTGAAGAGTTGGGGCGCCTATAGCAGGGCAGAAAGGGGTATCCAGAAACTTGGATCAGCAGATATTATTGAGAAAACTTACTAATAGTTAAGCGGAACCCACTCTGGAAGCGCAATAACTCCAAAAGATATAGGAAAAAAATTATGGATAGCAGTATCTCTAATCTTATGGTTCTGAAAATCATTGAGGATATAAGAAGGGAGTGCACTGCCTCTATTAGCATAACGACTGAGGCTGCAAAAAGATTTTTTAAGACTTCTGAAGGCAGCTATGGGGCGGCTGATCAATTTTTAGGTATTACGGTACCTGATCTAAGAAAAATTGCCAAAAAATATAAGGAGGTTGCGCTCCAAGTGATAGAGGAGCTACTCGAGTCACCATATAATGAAGAAC
>CAYNKV010000037.1:0-9671 GCA_964397905.1 uncultured bacterium | reverse complement strand
AACAGTAACATGACTAGTTCTCTTTAAAATAGGGACAACGCCTCCTTTAGCTTTAGCATAAGAACGTTTTAAAACAGGACCCGCATCTACCCTTATTTCCCAGACACTTAATTCATGACGGCCAATATTTAACTGGTTTTCAGCATTAGCAACAGCACTATCCAATGCCTTCTTTATTATAACTCCCCCTTTAAGCTTAGAGTTAACCAGCTGAAACTGCGCATCTTCCACACTCATACCTCGGATAACATCGGCAACCAAACGCACCTTCCTAGGAGAAGACCTCATATATTTAGTTATTGCTTTAGCAGACCTCATAAACCACCCACACTACCTTAACTTGATGCGCTCTTAGAAGGAGCTGGAACAGGAGAGCTCTTTTTGGAGCCATGACCCTTAAAAACCCGAGTAGGAGAAAACTCGCCTAGACGATGACCAACCATGTTCTCAGAAACAAGAACAGGTATAAACTTTTTTCCATTATGCACTTCAAAAGTTATCCCAACCATCTCTGGCAAAATCATGGAGCGACGAGACCATGTTTTAATAGATCTCTTAGAACCAGATTGATTCTGCTCATCTACCTTTTTCAAAAGGTGGTGGTCAACGAAAGGCCCTTTTCTTAAAGATCTACCCATAAACCTATTTTCTCCGATCCTTTACAATCCATTTAAGAGACTTTTTTCTAGAACGAGTACGAAAACCTTTAGTACAAATAGCCCATGGAGTCTGGGGAAGATATCCATTGTGCTTACCTTCACCACCACCATGCGGGTGATCAACAGGGTTCATAGCGGTTCCTCGAACTGTAGGACGCTTTCCCTTCCACCTATTTCGACCTGCCTTTCCCTCTACCCTCAAAAGATGCTCCGCGTTTGATACAGAACCAAAAGTAGCCCTACACTTCTCATTTACCATCCGAATTTCACCAGAGGGCATTTTTAAATTAACATATCCACCAGATCGAGAAATCAATTGAGCAGAAAGTCCCGCAGAACGAACCAAAACAGCGCCACGTCCCGGATAAAGCTCTATATTATGAATCAAAGAACCCAAAGGAATCACTTTTAACGGAACAGAGCAACCCAGCTCATAAACCTCTTCTTTGTCAGTAGAAACAACCCTATTTCCTAACCGCAATCCTTGAGGAGCCAAAATATATCTTTTCTCACCATCATCATAGCTCAATAAAGCAATATGAGCGTTACGATTTGGATCATATTCTATGGAAACAACCTTTGCATATATATCTAGCTTATCTCTGCGAAAATCAATAACTCGATAAGCGCGTTTAGATCCTCCACCCCTATGCCTGCAGGTAATGTGACCATGATGATTTCGCCCACTTATTCTCTTTCTCTTCATCAGCAGAGGCTTAAATGGAACGGCACCCTTGCTAATTTGCTCATGATCCTCGAGAACTAAACCTCTCTGCCCAGGAGTCCTTGGTCTAAATAATTTCGTCATACCAACTCCTCAAGGGTCCCATCTTTCTCAAGCGTAACAATAGCTTTCTTAAAACGAGAGCAAACACCTTTTCTACCACGAACAGTACGCTTCTTGGGCTTAACATTCAACGTGTTCACAGAAGCAACCTTTATACCCCTATCAGAATATATAGTTTCAACTGCCCTAGCTATATCCTGCTTAGTTGCTGAACGATCGACAACAAAAACATATTTTGAAAAAGAGGGCTTGTCAGATGAACTCTTTTTCTCGCTCCTAAACAAGCGTTCTAGCAAACTACTCTTTTCCGTAATATAGCGAGACCTGATAATAGTATAAGGATTAACCATTCCCTCTCCTCAATAAATCGATCAAACAATTCTCGGCACTGTTAACAAGTATCACCATACGATGAGCTAAAAGATCATAACCATTAACATTTGGAAACAGAAGATATCTCACTTCTGGAATATTAGAAAGACTTTTGCAAAATAAGGGATCAGATATATGCGATCCACTTCCATCGACAAAAAGAACCTTTCTACCATACAACTGAAGGGAGTGTAAAAACCGACCCACCTTCTGAGTTCTAGGAGAAGAAAACAGCTCCTTTTCCAAAACAATGAGCGAATCACGTTGGATTTTCTCCTTCCAGAGATGATTAACCACCGAACGTTTCTCACGCTTGTTCATAGAAACATGCTGATCAAACTTAGTTTTTGGGCCCTTAGGACGACCTCCACCTCTATATTGGGTGGATCCAAGATAACCTTGTCTCGCACGACCCGAACCCTTTTGAGGACGAGGTTTTTGACCAGAATGGTTCACTTCTGCACGAGTCTTAGTGTTGGCATTCCATTGTCGCTGATTCGCCCTAAAGGCAACTATATAATCCTTTACCATTTGCAAATGAGTTCTAGAGGACAACAGGTCCGCATCTATCTCGAACAAACCCAACTCATTCCCCAACAAGTCAAACCTTTTAATTGTAACCACTAGTTTATCCCTTTAAACCTGATCTTTTTTTAGAAGAAGCTATATAAACCTTACCACCCACAGCCCCAGGAACTGCACCTTTAACAAACATCAAACTCTCATCAAGATCCATCTTTACTATGGGAAGGCTCTGTACAGAGACCCATTCTCCTCCCATTCGGCCCGCCTTTTTTTGGCCAGGCAAACAACGTCCAGGAGTAGATCTCATACCACAAGAACCCCCATGCCGATGAAAACCAGATCCATGAGAAGCAGGACCCCCAGCAAAATGATGTCTCTTAATAACGCCCTGATAACCCTTCCCCTTGGAGACTCCTCTAACATCGACAAAAGACAAACCCTGCAAGTCGCTTATACCTATTTTCTGACCTATCGAATAACCAGTAGCATCCGGTAGACGACACTCAAACTGAACAGCGTGAGTAGGAATAGCAATCTTGCTAAAAAAACCTCTTTGAGGTTTTCGGCACCTATGAGATTCCACAGGAGAAGCAGCTAATATTATAGCAGAATAGCCATCCGTTTCTACCCTCTTTATTCCTACAACCAGATGTTCTTCAACGGACAAAAGAGTGCAAACAACTATATTGCCAACATCATCAAAAACCTGCGCCATTCCCTTCTTATATCCCATAAACTTCAATAACATAAACAGCTGCCTTCTAACTTGCCATTACGAAACAGGGGTAATTTAGCAGGTTGCCTATTTCTCAACAAGAACAATGAAGAAATCCTTCAGGACAAACTTGCATAAAGAATGAGCCCCATCCCTAATCCAACTAAAGCAATAACCGTAACCCACTCTCTTTTCAGAAGATGGGTAAAGCAGTGGCGATCTAAATCCATATTAAACTTTCTCCTCACCCCAGAGATTGTCATCAATTTTTTCCAATCCAGAAAACAGATTTTTGACCTTCCAAAGAAGAAAGAGCTTCATAAACTCCATAATTTTCCCATCTTGTCAAAGGAAATTTTCCTAAAAATTAAGCAAATTCTTTCTGATGCAATGAAGAGGAATTTTTTTCTCTCAGATTTTCCAGATTTAGAGACAATTTTACCCTCACACAAATAGAGACAACCCGCCAATTCTTTGGTAGATTGAAAATAGGGGAAACAGGGTTTTTGACGGCCATTTTTTTAAACCTAAAGTGATAGATCTAACCGCTCCCTTTTAGATCGCTAATGCAACCCAAAAATGGGACCCCCCCTACCTAACTATTGAGAACTCCAGTTGTACAGAAGAGAGCTAATCGAGCATGATGGACTAACCGCTCCCTATCGAAACGAACAGCTCCTTTATTTAGGCAGAGGAAAGAAGTAGTCCCCTGTTCTAAGTGGAGCAGCTGATGACGCAGCTCGAGCAATGAACATAATCCTGACTATGTCCAATAATATCTGAATTGTTCCCGGAACTTCAAAAAATCGAAAAATCAATCGAGAAACTTCTATCATGATATATTTTGTCTCTGGACACTCTCCGCTTTTCTTCATATTTAGGTAGATAGCAAGTAGGATCTGCGCAACATTCTTAATCTCAGAAAAAAGCACACAAATAGATCTCACCCTCCTGTTTTCTTTTTCGAATATCATACCTATACTTGAACAGCCTAAAACGAGATCTGCTACTGCTACCGCACTGATAAAGCAGCTATAGATCTTGTTTTCACGAAATTTATCTTGCTTTTCTTTAAAATGAGAGATCTCTTGGAAATATTCCACTGAACGGAGCAACAGGTTGCCACGCTTCAACTCTCTCGAATACTCCGCCCATTTTCCATATTTTGGACCAAGCAGTTCTGAACCATGGATAACTAATTGTGGACAGTGGCTTAAGAGACAACGGAGTGTCTGCAGGTTCATACACACATCTTCTTGGTAGATCGACGCCAATTTTAGCAAACTCTTTTTTTTAATCAATAAAAAAAGGTTATAGAAAATTTAAAAAAGGGCCAGCCAGATGGAGAAACCGTCACGAAAGAGAGCTTATATTAAGATATTACCGAAAGCTCCAGCTCACCTGATACTTTTTTGAAATCATCGCCCCAATTTCTGCTGACAACCAACTCTTTTATCTCTCTAACGAAGGCAAAAAAACGGGTTCGCAGCTCTCGACTTTTTTTAAATTTCACCAACACAAACCGCCGTTCGGACAAAGCAAAGTCGAGAGCGGCAAAATAATAGAAAAGTTGCTGTTCCTACGCTTAAAACCCTTTCAAAGGAAAGAAAGGATCATTTGAACAAATTTTTTTCTCTGTATCACCCCAAACGAAAAAACCCACTTTAAAAAGTGTCAATAGGTGTCCAAATCGCTCTCCAACCCTAAAAAGAGGAGAAAGAAGCCGGACAGTTTCTAGGGCTATATATGTCCCTCTTTTTCCTTCCATTTTATTAGGCTTCTTCTCCATCATGTGGCAAGCAAGGGCAAGCTGTGCTAGACTTTTCATCCAAGATAAGAGGAAATGAGCATTTTTCACTCCATTACCTTCTTTTCCGGAAAGGCGAACCACATTTAAACAAAACAAAACCAAACTGTCTAAAGCTACAAAATGAAGAAACACACTACGTACTTTTTCTTCAACTGAAGCATCTTCCCAAGGCAATTTTTTTTTACGATAATCGTTGTAATAGGAGAGCTCCTTCAGACACCCTATAGATTGATTGAAGGGAGCAAGTTGTTTCATATATCTGGAAATTTCTCCTAACCTTGTTTTTTCTAGACAAAACAATCCTGAGCAAGCGGTAACCAATTGTGAACTTTGATCCAGTAGAGAGCAGAACTGCTTTCCAAACATAAAACCTCCTTTTCGACAAATTGGCGTTCAATTTAGTTAATTATTTTTTTTAATCAATAAAAATTTATATCAAATTAAAAAAGAGCTTTCTAGAGAAGCCGATTCAAAAAAAATGAGGGAGAGATTTTTGATCAGTGAAACAGATAATCAAAGTTTCATAACAATAAAAAAATCAACTCTTCCCGAACTATTTGACTCGCTTCATAAAAATGAGAAAGCGAGCGAAAGATTCCCATCAACATCTACCGCTTTCCCTCCTCTTGAGAATGGGAGAAAAGATTTCTTCCTCAGATCTACTATCTTCTTGTCTCAGAAAAAAGCTGATAAGAAGCTTTCTCTCTTCTGTTTTTTTTGATCTGAAGGGAATAAACATATTTTAGAACTTAATCTGTTATTGCTCCTCTAGAGATCTTCCATTTTTTTCTGCCATTCTATTGGGTCCATAGCTCTTTTGAGCTCTTTCAGAGATCTTATGGAACCCTAGCTGGAAGGAAACTTTCTATCTTTTGCATCAACTGTTTTTGAGAGATAGGGCAGATAATTAGCTCTCTGATTCAAGAGAAAATCAATGGAAGCGACACCTAGATCGAGAGCTCCCTTCCGATAGATCGAACCTCTTTTTAGCAAGCCATAGATCTAAAAAAAGTAATCTACCTGCTATTCCAAATGGAAGGGATGAGAAAATCCGCGGAGAAACTCTATGCTATTTTGAACTCTTTTTCCTTCAAGCTGTACCTCTAAAATCTGAACAGCTCCATCCCCAGTAGCAACGATCCATTCTTGTGAAGAAGAGTTGCTCTCTCCAGGATTCCTTCCCTCGCTAATTATAGGAAAAGAGCGTAAAATCTTCATCCTTTGCCTTCTTCCTCTAGCAACTATCCAGCACCAAGCAGAAGGGGTAGGAGCTAAAGCCCGTATCAGATTGTGAATTCTCTCAGCAGGCCAGCTCCAATCTATCTTTCTCTCTTCTGGCTCGATCTTAGGTGCAAAGCTGACTAAGCGTTCATCTTGAGAAAGAGCCTCCTCTGAATGAAAACGCAGCTGCTCTATTACCTTTATAAGAGAGGGAACCGCATAGAGGGCAAGCTTTTCCTCAACTTCTCCAAAATTAGAGCGGTTGTCGAGCATCATCGAGTAGCTATTTAAAATATCACCTGCATCCATCCGTACACTCATCTTTATAATGGCGACCCCAATGGAGCGATCACCATTCATTAAGGCACGTTGAATGGGAGCTGCTCCCCGGTAACGTGGAAGAAGGCTAGGATGAACGTTGATTGCTCCTAAAGAGGGAAGTTCGAGTAACTCTCTTGAAATTATTTCTCCATAAGATGCGACCAGAAAAAGATCGGGAAGCAATTGAGAAACTGATTCTATGAATGGGGCAGTAGAAGCACGAACAGGTTGAAAAAGAGGGATTGAAAGGTTCAAGCTGTTCACCAATTTCTTTACTGGAGAGGGAAGGATTTCCAAATACCGGCCTGCGGCCGAATCTGGCTTGGTCACAACGGCTATAATTTCACTCTTATGCTGAATAAGTTGATCTAAAATAATAGCTGCAAATCGGGAGGTTCCAAAAAATATTATCTTCACGACTCAAATAGACTACCTTACCTCTTCTTCGTTCAGCTCATCATGCATGGAGGCATCGCTAAAAACCGATTGAAGACCTATAAGGCCCCGACGAGAAACTTGACAAAACCGAATCCAATGCTGAACATAAAGACTGGGCGGGAGTTCCTCCTCTATGCGCTTTAATGCCTCTTCCATATGTAATCCTGAACGATAGGTAAGCTTAAAAATCCGGGTAAGAGCTTTCCTTACCTCCAAAGGAAATCCATGTCGTTTAAGACCATTTAGATTAAGCCCTGCCACCTTGTAAGGAATTCCCCCTCCTATAGAATAGGGAGGAATATCATGGGTTACTCTACTCACACCGCCAACCATCGAATAGCAACCAATACGACAGAACTGATGCACAGCAACCATTCCGCCAATTATAGCATAATCTTCAACAGATACATGACCCGCTAAATTGACAGAATTTGCCATCACAACTCTATTACCCAATTGGCAATTATGAGCCACATGGCAGTAAGCCATAATGAGGCAACCATCCCCGATACGAACTTCGGAGTTTTCTTGGCATGAGGAGTTAATCGTCACATATTCACGTATATCACAATGATTGCCTATCACTACAAAAGTTTGTTCGCCTCGAAATTTAAGATCTTGGGTTTTGGTTCCAATACTAGCTCCTGGCCAAATAGTAGTGCCTGTTCCAATAGTAGTATTTCCATCTATATATGCATGCGATCTAATCGTAACATCATCTCCGATAGTAACAGTTCCCTTCACAACAGCAAACGCCTCAACAGTAACGTTATTTCCAAGGTTAGCCTTAGGATCCACGCACGCCATCGGATGAATATTGGATTGTCTCATAATATCCATTACCTTTTCACATTTGTTTCCGATCAATGAGGGCAAAACCGATCTCAGCCTCTACCACCGTCGTCGCATCAACCAAAGCTTTGGTTAGAAACTTACCACCGTTAAGACTAATATGTTGTGCCTCAGCATGCAATTCCAGCACATCCCCTGGAAGAACCGGCTTTCGAAATTTAGCATTTTTTACGGCAACCAAAACAGCGATCTTATTGGTCTGTAGCTTACTTTGAACCAAAACGCCCCCCGTCTGAGCAAGAGCTTCGACAATAAGCACACCAGGCATAATCGGAGTTCCGGGAAAGTGCCCCATAAAAAAATGATCATTCCAGGTAACATTTTTCTGACCTATAATGACCAACTTTTCTAAATCGATATGGATTATCCGATCAACAAGTAAAAAGGGGTAGCGATGGGGCAAAATCTCAACTATCTTTCTTCCATCAAAAACAACTTCCCGCGATTTTTCTCTTCTCATTTCTTCCTCGACAAATCAACCAGCTGCTTAGCCATAATATGATTCTCTTTATGTCCCGTCCCCATAGCAATAAGATGAGCAAAAAAAGAAAAACGAACCAAACCAAAATCGCCTATCATATCCAAAATTTTGTGTCGCGCAAACTCTTCTGGAAAACGCAACCCTTCCGGATTTAATACTCTATCCTTTTCTATCACAACTCCATTCTCCATTCCCGCTCCAGCTAGCACCCCTTCATTCATTAAAGCAACCAAATCAGTGTAAAAAGCAAAAGTTCTAGAAGGAGCTATTTCTTGCACAATCTGATTTAAATTAACTAAAGAGGAATAATATTGCCATTTAAAAGCAGAAGAGTGGGGATGGTATAATGTATAACTAATCCGATATTCATCAGAAGGAAGCAGAATCAGATATCGATTCCCATCCGACCAATAAAGGGGCTTTTCTATCGTTACCCATTCTTTCTCTTTCTCTTGATCAACAACAGCCGCTGACTGCAAAATTTTGATAAACTCGACTGCACTTCCATCAAAAATAGGCATCTCAGGACCCGATATTTCTACAGAAAGATTGTCAATCTCACAAGCACGAATAGCAGCCATAAAATGTTCGATAGTCTGAACAGACACCTCTCCTTTTCCTATTTTGGTTGACCGTAGCGAACTGCCAAGGTAATCGATATGAGCTGGAATAGGAGAAGAATTGGATAGATCGATGCGCCGAAATAGAACACCCTGGTCAACAGGAGCTGGGAGTAATCGTACAGAGACATCCTTTCCAGTAAACAGAGCTTTTCCAGAAAAGCTAGTCTCCTTTTTCAAGGTTTTTTGCGATGCCATCGGAAACAATCTAACCTATTTCATAATTTTCGAACAAGAAACCTCTTAAGAAGAAGTTGAGCTTTGCAATGTTAAAATATTATTTCAATAAAAAATGAAGATACTGATAGTAATACTAGCGAAATGTCTCCATCAGACTAGATAGAAGATCAGTCGCTAAAGAGACACTTCAATATTATTTTTTTACACCCATAGCAAATGATTGCTTCTGATCAAAGTAGATCTGCACCCAGGATTTCGAACTTTTCTTTGAGCAGATCCATTCCCTCTTTTAGAATCGCATCACTAGCGTCTCTGGCCCTCCCATTGTCCCTTTTATTTACTGGAAGAGGGAGAGCAGAACAGAAGATGTTCCAATCTCTTCGTGCCTGGAAAAAACAAGGAGGAGAAGATTCTGGAGCAGTAGTAAATAGGGTTGTAAGGGCTTATACCCCTCTTTTATGGACACCCCCTATTCCTCTATTAAGGAGATCGTTTATAGATAACTCTCTGGCTCAATGGGTAGCAGAGGGGAATCCTTCAATCGCCGCAGATAGAATCAAAGATTGTTTCAAAAACCAATCCGAAACATTAGATCTTAGTAACCTCAATCTTATTGCACTACCAGATCTATCTTATTTAACTCATTTGACCCATCTTGACCTTAGATTCAACGATCTTACATCGATACCA
>CAYNKV010000036.1:0-9757 GCA_964397905.1 uncultured bacterium | reverse complement strand
CTATACATTGCATCTACAGATAATCTGAATATAATCGCTTAAAAGGAGGAAATAATTCATGAAAACTGTCGCCATGTTCTCTATACTCGCTTTTTCTTTTATCTATGCAGATCCAGATCCTACTCCACCATCTGATATTGGCAAAGTATCGGAAGCTTTTGGCCATCTTATATGGAAAAATTTAGAAAATTCGATGGGTGCTCAGGTGGATGTAGCGCAGCTGATTAAGGGATTAAAAGATGCTACCAAAGGATTATCATCTCCTATGACAGAGATGGAGTGCATTCAAGCGATTGCTGAGGTGCAAGAGGCAGTGTTTAAGAAAATGGCTGCTGATAATCTAGCTGCAGCAGAGCAGTTTTTAGAGCAGAATAGCAAGCTTCCAGGAGTACAAATAGTAGAAGCTGGGCGACTTCATTATAAGATAGAGAAAGAGGGAAAAGGAGCTGTGGTGGAGCCAGAATCAACTCCTTTGATCCAATATAGTGGAACATTGCTTGATGGAACTGAGTTTAGCTCTTCGGAAGAGGCGGAATCGATACGTTTAGATGAGACTTTACCTGGGTTTAATCAAGGAGTAATTGGCATGAAAGAGGGAGAAAAGCGAACCCTATACATTCATCCCAATTTAGGATTTGGCTCTCGTGGACATCTTCCTCCCAATAGCCTATTGACTTTCGAAGTAGAGGTGATTCAGGCCAATTACAGCTATTCAGATCCGTTAGATGCAACTTCAAATATATCTCCTAAAATAGAGGAGAGTTTAGAACTAGCGGAGCGAGCTGTAGTAAGGTAGTTTTTTTGGATAGCTACAAAGAGAGCATTTGAATTGATGGATAAAGAGGTCGATTTTTTATTGGGCTAGTTTTTTAAATGAGCATTTTCCAGATTAAAAAATCTCTTCCATAAGAAATAAAATGAGAGATATCTTATTTATTAGAAGGTCTTCTTCTTCCACTAATTAAAAAAAATTAAGAATTGTTTTTATGTCGTCTTTGATTCGCAATTCTTTAACGCTCCATATCATTATCTCTATGTTTTTAGGGGTGGCTGCGGGGTTGTTTTTAGGGGATCTATCTTCCATATTTGCGCCATGGGGGAAGAGTTATATTATGATCCTAAAAATAACTACTATACCCTACCTACTCTGTTCAGTTATTTACGGAATAAGTCGGCTAGCCGTTAATTCTGCTAAGCAGATTTTTAAAAAAGGCCTCCTTTTTATTGGAGCAGCATGGGCTATTAACATTGGAATGATCTACCTTGTGGTCTATCTATTCCCCTCTTCAAGCAGCTCTTCCTACTTTAATTACTCTACTATAGAGCCTGTATCGATCAATTTCGCTGAGTTACTTATTCCCCATAATATCTTTGCCTCACTCTCAGCAAACGGTATTCCCGCAATAGTGATATTTGGCCTGCTCATCGGAATTGCTCTTATACATCTAAAAGAAAAAAATGCGCTTATGCCGATTCTCACGATATTATCTGAAACCTTAACAAAGATTACCGGTTGGATCAGCCGCATCACCCCTCTAGGAACTTTTTTCATTATAGCAGATCGTATAGGCAACATAGAATTAACAGATATAAAACAGATCAGCAGCTACCTGCTGCTCTATATTTTATCTCTCTGCTTTCTAACGTTTTGGATTTTTCCTCAGATTGTATCAATGTTCACTTCGGTTTCATCGGGAAAATGGATTAAGGAGCTAGCACCTATCTTGCTGCTTGCTTTTACCACTAACTTAGTGATTGTCACGCTCCCCTTCATGATAGAATTGATTAAAAAAAAATCAGCAAAAGATCCTGCAGATCATCTAGAAGAGGAGATACAAGGAATCGT
The DNA here is from genome assembly GCA_964397905.1 of uncultured bacterium. Taxonomy (GTDB): domain Bacteria; phylum Chlamydiota; class Chlamydiia; order Chlamydiales; family Rhabdochlamydiaceae; genus PALSA-1444. The sequence continues at coordinate 7,911 of CAYNKV010000036.1, read as the reverse complement.
TTCAATAGTATTTAACCTTCCCTTAGGATCTCTATTTATTACTATTTTCATATTCTTCTCTGCGATTTTCTATAATATCGATCTATCCCATCTGGCTCAGGTAAAGCTCTTTATAATAACCTTCTTAACCAGCTTAGGTGGCATAGGTCTAGGATCTGCTATTAACTCTATAAACTTTATTCTCGACAATTTAGGGCTTCCTCTATCAGCGATCAATACCTATTTAACCATGCTTCCTCTAACCGCAGGATTTCAATCGCTTGTATCAGTAATGGAGGTGTCTAGCTTATCTCTGCTGATCAGCTTTTCATGCCATAAATTGCTTGAATGGAAATGGAGCAAAACTATTTCTAAATTAGCGGCTGTAATGGTTCCTCTAGCCATTTTCACCTTCACTTTTAAAAATTGGATTAAACTACCTCCCATATCCAATCCGAATAAATCTATTTACGAGCTTTCGATCAAAAGTAGCGTCAAAGCTAAAATATACAAAGAGGATGATTTACTCCCTTTTGCAAGAAAAGGAGAGCTTTTGGAGCGAATAAATAGTTCCAAATTGTTAAGAGTGGGCTACTGTCCTCAAATGGTTCCCTTTGCTTTTTTTGGGAGTAAAGGAGATCTGATAGGTTACGATATAGAGTTTGCTCATCAACTTGCATATGATCTAGGTTGTGACCTCGAATTTGTCCCTATCGATTTTAAAAAGGTAGAGCAGCAATTAAACGAAGGAATATACGATATCGCTATGTCGGGATTATCGATAACAGAAGAGAGGTTAAAGCAGTTTTATTTCACAGAATCTTACTTAGAATTACCAGTGGCATTTATTATGCCTCAAGAATTTAAACATCTTTATACCTCTACTGAAGCTATAGAAAAGGAACATTCTATTAAGCTAGTGGTACGCCGCGGAACTGCTTATGAGCTGCTTGCGCACAAAATAGTCCCCTCTTCTCGGATCGTAACTATCAACCATTATGATGAATATGTTCAATATTATCCGAAAGAAATTTTATTACGGGGAGCTGCACAAGCGATTGCTTGGAGCCTTAATCATAACGAATTTGCGCTCCTCTTTCCTCCGCAGCCGATACCTAAAGATCGGCTAGCATATGGAATAGCACAAGGAGAAGAGAAAATGGTTCACTATATGAATCAATGGCTTCAACTGAAAAAAAATCAAGAGCTGATGGGAAAAGAATACAAAAAATGGATATTGGGAGATAGAGACCCCCCCCCTAAACAAAATCGGCGCTGGTCCATTATAAAAGATGTTCTTCAATGGGTAGAAGATTAAAGAAAATCTGCCATCTTATGTCGAAGGAAAGTGGGCGTTAACAAACAACTTCAAAGCTTCATAGTCACGCAACCCAGATAAGCGAGCAACCTCTTTTCCCTTTTTAAAAAGAAGAAGGGTGGGAATCGAGCTTATTCGATAATCGGCCGCAGTTTTCTGATCTTCATCGATGTTAATTTTTACTACTTTTATCTTTCCTATAAAATCTTTGGCTAGAGAACTCAAATGGGGGGCCATCATCCGACAGGGACCACACCAATCTGCATAAAAATCGACCAAAAAATCTCCGCCCCCAACAGATGGATCAAACCGACCTTTTTCAATCTTTTCAATCGAAACTTCCTCCATGCCACAACTCCTCTTAGTAATTCCTTTTATCTCTTAATCTTATTTATACCTGATCAAAATTTATATCGGAACGCATTATAGGAAAAAAGAGAACATCTCTGATGGAAGAGAGAGATGTAAACAACATGACTAAACGATCTATTCCGATACCTAAACCTGCCGTGGGTGGCATTCCTTGACATATTGCTTCAAGAAATTCTTCATCGACAAGCTCCGATGCAGAATCTCTTTGCTCAACAAGAAGTTTTCTCTGTAGTTCAGGATCATTTAACTCTGTATATGAATTGCAAAATTCATACCCCAAAATAAAAGTTTCAAATCGTTCTACTAACCCCTCTTTCCGTAAAAGAGGATCTCGATGTGGCTTACATAAAGGTGTCGTTTCTATAGGATGATCGATGATATGGTGAGGCTGGATTAAAGAGGGTTCCACCAAAACTTCAAATAATTTTGCTATAAGAAGGCCCCGAGAATAGGAATAGCTCTCTTTAAATCCATGTTCGATTAAAACAGCTCTTAGCTGCTCTTCTGACACTTTATCTACATCCAAACTTCCGTAATGGAGCAAAGATTCTTTCATGCTCATTCGTTTCCAGGGTGTCTGCAAATCAATCAGCAACTCCTCTCCATTTCGAATCGCTCTTATCTTAGTCGTTCCAAAGAGCTGCTGAGCAACGGTTTCAAAAAGTTTTTCTGTAAACCGCATCATATCGTAATAATCCCAATAAGCTGCATAAGCTTCCAAAATGGTAAATTCCGGATTGTGAGTGCGATCGAGACCTTCGTTTCGAAACACCTTCGAAAGTTCATAAATACGATCCATTCCTCCAACTATCAGTTTTTTCAACGAGATCTCAGGAGAAATCCTTAAATACATCTTTTGATGTAGCGCCTCTAATTCTGTCGTAAAGGGATTTGCATTGGCCCCCCCATATATGTTTTGTAAAATAGGAGTTTCCACTTCGACGAAATCAGATTTTTCAAAAAAAGAGCGAATTGAGCGAATAATCTGGCTTCGTAACTGAAAAGTTTTTACCGTCTCAGAAGAACTGATAAGGTCGAGCCACCTTTTTCTATAGCGCAGCTCTTTGTCAGCTAATCCAGAATGTTTTTCGGGCAAAGGAAGCAATGTTTTGCATAAGAGCATTACCTTTTTTACATAAAGGGTGAGCTCTCTTCTATTTGTTTTGAATAGATGCCCCTCTACTCCTAAAAAATCTCCAATATCGACCATTTTTTCTATCCATTTCAAGGCAGAATCTATAGGAGTATATCCGACCATCTGAGTAGCTTCGCGACTAAACATTAGTTGAAAACGACCCGAACTATCTTGCAAATGGGCAAAAGCATGCTTTCCCATAGGTCTAAAGAGAACTAAACGTCCAGATAAACTTACTTGCTCACCGATTCCCTCCTCTGCACTCTTGCTATCTCCCACCTCTTCAGAAATATATTGAGAGGTAAGATCTTCTGCAAAATGGGTCGGTTTGAATAGGGGAGGATAGGGATCTAATCCTAAAGCACGAATTTGGTTCAATTTTTTCGAACGATTCTTAAACTCTTCGTAATGGAAATAATAAGGGTCACCCATGGGGTGAATGGTACGTCTAAAATAGATTTAAGTCGAGAAGATGGGATAAAAGTGAGAATCAATTTTTTTTCAGCTTGGAGGTTGTAAAGAACAATCCACAACCAAAAAACAAGAGCGGTTTACAATAAAGAAGCTATCCTTTACGATTTGTACTAAAAATTTTACTATTAATGAGTGGCTCTTTTTTGCCTCTACTTAAAAAATTTGTCTACATCTCTTCTTTTGTTCTGATGACTCCCTTTCTTTTGGGGTCGGACAAAAGCTTTTTTGCTACCTATACAGAAGAGGAAGGTATTTCCCTACATCTTCGTGCTGCTCATGAACAGATCTCTTCTCCGATTTTATTAGAAGAAAATTACACGATTAATTTTGAACATATACCTGTTGTTGAGCTAATCAAATTTGCAAGCAAGGTTAGCAACCTCAATTTCATTTTCAATAAAGAAGAACTTCCATTTTCTGTAACTATAGTCTCCAAAGAACCTATCCTATCGCGAAATATTATATCTATCCTCATTCAAATACTTCGAATAAATGGTTTAGTAGTGATTGAGGAGGGGGACAACCTTTTGATCTCAAAAGCACGCAACGTAAACCAACTGGGAACTATCATCTCGTCAGAAACAGCTGCTCTTTCAAAAACATCGCCTATTGTTACCCAGGTTTTTAGGGTTAAGAATGCAAAGTTGGCCACTGTTAGTTCTATAATTAAGCAAATCTTATCTGACTCTTCTCTTATGGAGCTCTCTCCTGAGACTAATCAGCTCATCGTTACCGATCTCTCTACTAATGTTGAGAGAATCAGCGCTTTATTAGAAGAGATAGACTCGCCCCATACGCCATTAGAAATTAAGAGTTACCTATCGCATAACGTAAGCCCAATCGATTTAATCTATCTTGTGCAACAAATACTTTCTCCTTTTACCGAGGGGGTCTCTCTTACCCTTGTGCCACAGATTAATTCAAATACTATCTTTGTAATATCTACTCCTTCCCTAGTCGAACAAGCATTATCTTTATTTAAAGAGCTAGACGTTTCTACAAAAGAGAACCCTCCTTTAGTAGCGCAAAATCAGATCCCTTTTTTGTACCGACCTATAACGAGGTCTGCAAAAGAATTTGCGATACTGATTCAAAGATTTGCCTCCGAACTCTCTTCATTAGGTGGATCCCAAAAGTTAGTTGCCTGTCTTAGTGAAGCTAAAGTCATTCAGGAGGGAAATGCTATTTTATTATTAGCAGATGAAGGGACCTTGTCTAAGGGAAAGGATTTTTTATTAGAATTAGATACAGGACACAGCTCATCTTCCTCTCTATTAGATGGAGATAGATCTCATGATGCCTCTCCATCTCTATTAGATGATAAAAACAACGTTTATCTTTACAGGATTCTGCACACTACCATTAAGGAGATAATAAGCCATGTAGAGTTATTAAGAAAACACCTTAAAGAAGCTTCACATCCCGATTTCGAATTGATCTCTGCCTTACAAACCATCTTTCCTTTAGAAGAGTTCAATGTGCTTCTTTTCATAGGAACTGAAAATTCATCAAAAAAAATTATCGATTTTCTTTCTACTTTCGATATAGCTGGAAAGAGTTCTCAATCTTCTCAGTTCCTCATTTATCAACCTAAGCAGCTATCTCCAAAGTTGGTTATCAGCTCTATCTCTGAAATAGGAGCTGAGTTAAAGGAGTCGAGCTTATCCGATGAGGGTTTTTTATCAGCTATTGCATCAGCAAAAGAGATCCCTTCTACAGGAGCTGTTCTTTTTGTGGGTGCAGATGAAACTCTAGTTCGGATCAAAATTTTATTAGAATCGATCGACAAGGAAGAGGTAGAGCAGCAAAGGAGAGAAAAGGAGAGTTTTGCATTTTACAATGTGAAACATATGTCAGGAGCTTTTCTCTACAACCAATTACAAAAGACCGCCTCCCATTTAAATGATAAACAGTTAGTTCAAGCTATCGTTGCAATCGAGTATATTAAAGAGAGCAATGCTTTCTTGATTAAAGCTTCTCAGAATACGATCAATCAACTCCTAACTCTTATAGAACAGTTCGATATTCCTCGGTCAAAAAAGTCCTCATTTTCGATCTATACTCCGATCTATAAGTCGCCCTCCGATCTTATCGATATGCTTAATAAGCTGGCCTCTGATTTAGAATCTTCGGGATTAGAAAATGGAGAGCTGCTTTCTGGTATATACACTACTCGTCCAGCAGAGAAGGGCCTCTCTCTAGTTTTTTCAGGAACAGAAGAAACAGTCAATGAAATTCAATCCCTTCTGCAAAAGATGGATAGGCCTGCTTTGGAAGAGGGGAGCACAAGGGAAGAAGAGACATTTGTCCTCTATTCTGTCCAGCATCTACCAGGAGGAGAGCTTATTTCTCATCTAAAAACGGTTATGCAGGATCTTCAAAAAAAGGGGATGATTGATCCTGCGATCAGTAGAAGCATAGAACATTTAAAATGGATTCCTGCCAGCAACTCGATTCTGATCCCAGGCTCTCCTAAAACCATAAAAGAGGTAGAGAATTTAATTGCCCATCTCGATCGAATCTCTTCAACCGAAGAGGTTCTCCCATTTACTCCTGATACCAGTTTCACCATTTACTCCCCAAAATATCAATCAGGAGAAAACCTGATCCGCAGTCTAGCAGAGTTTAGTGACCATCTGAGGTCAGCAGGGGTATCCAATCGTCCTCTTTTAGAATCTATTGCCAAACTCAGATGGATGGATGCATCTCACTCCTTAATTATCACAGGGGATGAGCCCTCTATTAGCAAAATAATGGAACTCTTATCCCGCTTCGATCTTCCTGAAGAGAATCCCTTGAGCGATCCTGTTTCCGTTTTGTCCTCTCAACAGATCTCATTTCTAAAACATAAGCTTCAATATCATCAGGGAGAAGATATTATCAATGTGATCAAACAGGTAGGCGCCTCGCTGCCTACCAGTGGAACAGAACATGTCGACCTAGCACGTGCAATTAGTTCCCTTCAATGGGCACAGGTTACTAATTCTCTACTCTCTTTTGGAACAGCTGATGCGCTTTCTAAACTCAAGTCATTGATCATCTCATTAGACACGCCTCCGACTCAGATCCTTATCGAACTACTTGTGATAGAAACCAGTCTCAACAATACCCAAAACTTTGGCCTTCAATGGGGAGGAAAAGCAAAATATCTAGACAAATTAGCGGGAGGAACGGGAAACTTTCCTATTCCCCATGCCAATTCGATCGGACTTTCTCCACCTAGCATACAGGATGCTATCTCCAATGTTACTGCCTCCACTTTCCCTAATCCTAACGGAAAATATGGTATACCCTTCGCTTCGGGTTTTGATCTAGGAATTATAGGTGATATCATCATGCATAAAGGGCGTTCTTTCTTCTCCTTAGGAACCCTTTTAAATGCTCTACAAGCAGATACAAGCAGCAGCGTCCTAATGAAACCTCAAATCATCGCACAGGATAAAACTACCTCCACCTTTTTTGCCGGAAAAAACGTTCCCTACATTGGATCTCAAGTCACCTCTAACTCTCAACTATTCACCTCCTCATCCAACATAGAGTATCGAGATATTGGCTTTAATTTTACCTTTACTCCTCTCATTACCGAAGAAGGTTTAATCATCCTTGAACTGAAATTGGATATCAGCTCAGTAACCTCTTCCCCCATTATTGGAGTATCTAATGCTTCCGATGCACAGAGCACTATTACAGGAATTGAGACAAGCCACACCTCTATGAATACGCGCATCCATGTACAAGATGGCCATTTCGTATTGTTAAGCGGAATGATCAATGACACGAAAGCGCGATTTAAAACGGGAATTCCCTGCCTAGGTGGTTTGCCTGTTGTAGGAGCTCTTTTTTCTGAAAATGATCGCGTAGCAACAAAACAAAATTTAATTATGTTTGTACGTCCCCAAATAATCAGAAATTATGGAGAACATCAAAAGATAACGGACAATCAAGAGGAGAAATTCAAAGAATGGGCCGCTCTTCCCACTTTAAAAGAGGAGATTGATCTAGGAATCGACAGAGTCAAGACGGTAGAAGATGAACCTGACGTTATAAGATAAAAAGTTTTGTAGATTTTTTCTCTTCAAATGGAACGTTTCTTACGCTATTCTCGTAGACTGTATGTTCAAAAAAGCTATTGCAGCCGTAATTGTTTTGATAACATCGAGCTGTTATCGAGTAGATCCTCAGATAAATCCTCGAATAGAACCGGTCTTCTCAAATTTTTTTCTTAGTCAGAAACCTTCAGCTTTTCCCTCTTTAAGCGAAAAAGAAAAAAAGGAAGAGTGGGCCTCCGAATATCATATAGGACTCTTCTTTGCCAAGGAGCTTGATTTATATAGAGCGATCAGTTCTTTCAAAAGGGCCTCTTTTCTACTCCCTACACCTACTCATCAAAGAAATGATCAGATCTCTTACGATATATTGTTAGGATATTATTTAGGAAAAAAATATGGCGAAGCAATTGATTTTCTGGAACGCTCCTCCCTACGGTTTCTTTCTCCTGAATGGAAAGGGTACCATGATCTTCTCCTTATCTCATATGATTCCTACCAACATCTAGACAAAGAGAATCAAGCCAATCAGCTTCTTTCCTACTTGACCACTATCTACCCAGAAACAGCTGAACGATTATCTATAG
>CAYNKV010000035.1:0-10279 GCA_964397905.1 uncultured bacterium | reverse complement strand
TCTCATAAAGAGTTTTCGATTTTCTTTGCCAGGCAAGGCCCTGCTCAAGAGCGATATAGAGTTTGAAGTAAGTAGTGATTGATGCTGCCGAAAGGCCAAAAAAAAGAATTCGTCACAAGGAGCGAATAAAAAAATGAAACAACAAACAGAAGCACTGTTACTCAGAAGGGACACCCTAAAAAGCCAAGTTATGGTGGATAAAAAATCCAAGGCAGTGATTTGTACGAATTTCAGCAATGGGAAAAAGCCCGCCTTTAAGTTGTTCAAAGAGGGTCAAATTCGATGGACAAAAGAGACGAGAGCTCTTAGAGGCTCTGGCTACACTGGGATTCAGAAAATTCAGAGCAGAACAAGACTCTCCAAGAAAAGGCAAAAAGGGAAACCTTTAACAAAAGAGGAAAAACAAGCAAATCGTGCTATAGCGACAAAGCGAGTTTTAAATGAGAATGTTATAGGGTATCTGAAACGGTTTAAGATCTTAAGTGATCGCTACAGAAACAGACGCAAGAGATTTGGGCTCCCTTTTAATTTGATCGCAGGGATTTATAACGCGGATCTCGCTCTGAAATAGGAAGGGTTATGCAAGAGGTCTAATGTTCAGAAGGTAGCAATATGATTTCCTCTGCTACTGAATCATAGAATGCGATTCCTTTATCTGTAAGTTTGGCACTAGATCCTTCAATAGACAACCATCCTTTATTTTCTAATCTCTTGTATAGTTCTGGGTCGACTGGATACTCTTGAAGATCAATTCCATCAACCATTCGGAGCTGAATAGCTAATCGTTCATGAAGAGCAGCTGTAGAGGATAGTTTTTCTTGAAAGTCAACCGCTCTTCCCTCTTTTTGGATAAGATCGATATATTTTTCTACATCTGCGATATTGCGATATCGGCATCCTTTCCAAAAGCTAAAGGCAGAAGGTCCCAATCCTAAAAAATCCCTCCCTATCCAGTAGCCTACATTATGGATAGATCGATGCCCTGGGTGAGAAAATGCTGAAATTTCATACCGTTCTAACCCATTTTTTTTAAAGGAGGAGATTGCTTCTCTTATTATCTGACAGCTTTTTTTTTCAGAAGGTAGATGAGCTTTGAATGATTTTTTGTGCTTAAATAGCGGGGTTCCAGGATCTATGGTTAAATTGTAAAGAGATAGATGTTGAATAGGTAATTGGGAGAGCTGATCAAGGGTATCTCTCCAAGAGTCGATGGTTTGATAGGGGATATCATAGAGAAGGTCGATGCTGATATTTTTAAATCCTGCTTGCGCCGCATAGAAGATAGCCTCTTTTCCTTCTTCGGAAGAGTGGCTTCTACCTAACCATTTGAGCAGATTTTTATCGAACGATTGTATGCCGAAGCTGATCCGATTAACGCCTGCTTTGAGAAAATTTTCTAAAATGAGAAGAGTGGTTTTTTCGGGATTTGCTTCTAGAGTAATTTCAGCAGAAGGAGGGGGAGAGATCCAGGATAAAATGGTTGCTATGTTTTCCGCTCCCATTAAGCTTGCGGTTCCTCCTCCAAAGTAGATAGAGACTATTCTTTTCCCCTCTAGAAGCGCTTGGTATTGGCTCCACTCTTTTTTGAGTGCTTCTAGAAAACTGAGAGATACACTGTTTCTATAGGGTCTTGTATAGAAAGAACAGTAAGAGCATCTGCTTCTGCAGAAGGGGATATGAAAATAGATAGATAGTTCTTGATCGATTTGCGGCGCTTTTTCCCACATAAGATAGAAGAGAAGGAGGGTTCTACCAGTTATCGGTATCTAAATTTTCTAATATTCCGCGCTTCCATCGATTTTTGTCGCTATAAGGATTAGATTCTTCTTCCTCATCATCATCCATATTTACTCTGCTCTCTTGCTCTTCTTTCTCTTCCTCTTCTTCTGTGGAGTTGAACTTATGGAAATCGGTCTCGTTTTCTGGTTCAAGATCGGTCAAACTTTCGTTAGAGTGATCTAAGGTCATATTACCCATATCGGGAGAAGCAGGGCGCATCTGTGGAAATCGCTTAGCTGCTATATTTTCTTCTGTAATATCATTTTCTTTAAGGAAGCGAATCCGCTCTTTCTCTTCTACAATTTTTTCTTTTAGTAGATCAATCTCTTTTTGATGTTTGACTATCTCTTTTTTCGGAACAAATCCAAGAGATAACCACTGCTCCAGTTCAGAGAGATCGATCTCCAACTTTTTTAAGCGCTCGCTTTTAATCATCATGAAACCACTCCTTTTCTAGGTAACCCCTACGTTCTTTGTAGAAAGATGAAAGTTTTTATGCAAGGAGATCAGTTTTATTTCAGTTGATTAAATTAAATCAACCGAAATTTGATCTATTCAATCGTTTTTATTCTCTAAACAGGGCGGAGATATACTCTTTTGGATCAAAAGGGATCAGATCATCTACTGACTCTCCTATCCCGACCCAGCGGATCGGAACTCTGATCTGCCGCGATATAGGCAGTAGAATCCCTCCTTTTGCTGTTCCGTCTAATTTTGTGACAACCATTCCGGTAAGAGGAGTTACCTGATGAAAAGCGGATGCTTGTTCGATTCCACTCTGACCTAAGGTTGCATCGACAATAAGAAATGTTTCTTGGGGTGCATCGGGTATGATTTTTCTGCAAGTGCGACCTATTTTTTCTAGCTCTTTCATAAGATTCTGTTTGTTATGTAACCTGCCAGAGGTGTCGACTAAAACAACCTCTGCCTGGCGACTTCGTGCTGCAGATAAGCCGTCGAAGACTACGCTAGAGGGATCGCCATGAGGAGCTCCTTTCACAATTTCCAGATTTAATCGTTCCGCCCAAAGGGAGAGTTGTCCAACCGCTCCTGCTCGAAAAGTATCTGCCGCCACTAAAAGAACTTTTTTATTGAGCGTTTGGTAATGGTGAGCTAACTTGCCGATCGAGGTGGTTTTTCCGCTTCCGTTTGCTCCCACCATTAGTATCACTAACGGCTCTGAAGAGCTGGGCTGAAGAGAGGGAATGGAACGGAATATGTTGCTTAAATAAACCTCTATATGATCAAAGATCTCTTGAGGAGAGAGGTGGCAGTTTTTTTTAAGCAGAGCATGAACCTCCTCGATGGATTCTTCTACCAATTCTCTACCTAATTCTGCTTCATATAAGAGCTTTCTAAGCTGCGAAAGATTTTCTTCATTCTGAGAATTTCCAAAGATCGCCTGAATCTTCTTTTCTAAAAAACTGGATGCTTTGGAAAAAATTTTCCTAAACTTTTCTGCTAGATCAGCCATATTAAGAGAGATTAGTTGCTAAGAATTCAAATTCTATCGGATAAGGAAAAAAAGAGTAAGAAGATTATGCATCTGCACGAATATCAAGCAAAGACTCTTTTAATGAAAAAGGGCGTTCCTATTCCCCCTTTTGCTGTTGCCGCTTCTGATGAAGAGGTGGAGCGAATTATCGATCGGTTCGACTTAAAGGAGGCAATCATCAAGGTTCAAATCCATGCGGGGGGTAGAGGGAAGAGTGGAGGAATAAAAATAGGTCGATCTCGCAAAGAGATCATCGAAAAGGCGCGGGAATTGATAGGGATAAAAATAGTAAATAGTCAGACAGGTGCGGAGGGCGTTATATCCCGTCTTGTCTTAATTACCCCTTTGATCGAGATAGAAAAGGAGTATTACTTAGGGGCAGTTTTAGATCAGCAGAGGGGCGCTGCTGTTCTGATTGCTTCATCGGAGGGAGGGATGGAGATCGAAGAGATAGCTTCTCGTTCTCCAGAGAAAATTTTAAAAATTCCTATCGGTTTAGATGGAACGATCAGATCTTTTCATCTGCTCTATTTAGCAAAGTTTATGGGATGGAAGGGTAAATTGCGAGAAGAGGGGATAAAGATTGCATCTGCCGTTGCAAACGCCTTTATCTCTAATGATGCTTCTCTTATTGAGATCAATCCCTTAGTTGTGAGTCGAAATCAATCCTTCTGGGCGCTCGATGCGAAGATCAGTGTCGATGAGAATGCGATCTATCGTCATCCAGAAATAGAAAAAATGTATGACGCTTCCCAGCTCTCTTCGCAGGAAAGAATCGCGCGGGAGCATGATCTTTCCTATGTGGCTCTTGATGGCAATATTGGATGCATAGTCAACGGCGCTGGGCTTGCGATGGCTACGATGGATTTGATCAGCCATGCTGGAGGAAAGCCAGCTAATTTTCTCGATGTAGGAGGAAGCGCGACAGCAGAAAAGATCAAAGAGGGTTGCCTCCTTTTAGCGCGAGATCCTCATGTTAGGGTTATTCTTGTAAACATATTTGGCGGGATTATGAGCTGTGCAACGATTGCTGAAGGAATCGTTGCTGCCATGAGCTCCTCTTCCCTCCCTCTTATCATTCGGATGGAGGGAACAGAGGTGGAAGCGGGGAAACAACTTCTCAATCAATCGCCACTAAATTTTAAAATAGCTAGCTCTTTAGAAGAGGCGGCTTTGCTTGCAGTCAAGGAGATCGATGGCAATTTTGATTAATAAAAAAACTCGTTGTTTGATACAGGGGATCTCTGGTAAAGCAGGTCGTTACCATACAGAGCAGTCTATTTTGTATGGCTCCCATTGTGTAGGCGGTGTTACTCCTGGAAAAGGGGGCGAATATCTTTTCGGGATTCCTATATTTGATACGGTTCGCGAAGCATGTTCTGCAGTTGCTCCTGATGCAACCATTATCTTTGTTCCGCCGGCTCATGCGGCAGAGGCTATTTTGGAGGCAGAAGATGGGGGAATTCCCCTCATTGTTTGTATTACTGAGGGAATCCCCATTGTTGATATGATAGAGGTAATGCGAGTAATGCGTTCCTCTAAAAGCCGCCTTATTGGGCCCAACTGTCCAGGTTTGATTGCTCCAGGGGAGAGCAGGCTAGGCATTATGCCTGGATATATACACAAAAAAGGGAAGATAGGCATCGTTTCTCGTTCAGGGACTCTTACCTATGAGGCAGTATGGCAAACCTCCAATTTAAATCTTGGACAATCTAGCTGCGTAGGTATTGGAGGGGATCCTCTTCATGGAACCAGTTTCGTCGATATATTAGCTCTTTTTGAAAAAGATTTGGAAACGGAAGCGATATTGATGATAGGTGAAATTGGAGGAGAAGAGGAGCAGCTTGCAGCAGAGTGGATCCGATCCCATGGAACAAAGCCAGTAGCTGCTTTTATTGCTGGATCCACAGCTCCTCGCGGAAAGAGAATGGGTCATGCAGGGGCAATTATATCTGGAGCAAAGGGTAGTGCTAAAGATAAAATAGAGGCTTTAAATGCTGCTGGTGTTAGAATAGCCGCCACTCCTGCCGCTCTTGGAACAACGGTTCAAGCTGTTTTGATGTCGCGATGATACGCTTATTTAACAGATTGGAAATAGTAGTAAAGGCTCCCTTCTGGTTTTTTTTCGCCTTTCTGGTTTTAATGGAAGCGAATAATGTAGATTTAGCCTTATCGACTGTTTTTGTTTTTTTCTCCTTACTTCTTCATGAATTGGGACATGGATTGACAGCTCTTTTTTCTGGTTATTCCGTTTTGATTGAGCTAACTGGAGTGGGAGGTATTACCCGTTATTTTAATGGAAAGCAGATATCTTTTTGGCGCCGTTTTTTTATCATCTTTAATGGCCCATTGTTGGGGAGCCTCTTTTCTTTATCGATCTATTTTCTTCAGGCGACGATGGCTAATGATTACGTAAGAACTATGCTGGTTCAGTTTTTTTGGCTTAACCTAATCTGGACGGGAATGAACCTACTTCCGATACTTCCTCTTGATGGGGGACAGCTACTTCAGCTTCTAATGGAACATCGTTTTTCTAACAAAGGAGTGTGCTTTACTTTGCTCTGGAGCTGCTTTGGATCCTTTCTCACTGCCCTTTTTTTTCTATGCATCAAAAAAAAATTAGCTGCCATTCTGTTCCTCCTTTTTTTATTCGATAATTTGCATCAACTTCGACTTGCTTTCAAGAGAAACAGTGTGAGCAGCAACCTAATAAAGAGAAGGGAAGAGGCGCTACAGATAGGAAAAGAGGGCGATCCGCAAAGGGCGATAGATTTATTGAGTCTGATTCGAGATAAAGCTGTTCAAGGACCCTTTCACGACGAAACAACCCAATTTATGGCGTTTCTTTATTCTGAATTAGAAAACTCTTCAGAAGCTTATGCATTGTTGATGCCCATGAAGAAGAGGTTGAATGTCGATGGAATCGCTCTTCTTCATCGAATCGCTTTTCAGTTGGGCGATTATACGTTGGTATTAGAACTAGCTGCTAAGTTGTTCATCTCTATGCCGTTCATAGAGGTGGCATTGAGAACTGCCTATGCAGCAGAATATCTTTGTCAAACTAAAGCAGCAGTAGGATGGATTGGAGCTGCTTGTCAAAAAGGGATTGAACATCTAGATCAGATTGTCGATGAGAAGCCATTGGATCTCGTAGGAAAAACTTCTTTTCACAATTTCATTGCTAACCAGATTGTTCATTAAATAAAAAGGTCTATTGGGTTATAAGATTATATCGAAAGAAGGATAATCGGTGTGGACTTGCCTATTGCCTCTCCCCCTTGGACGAAATTAGGAAAGAAATTGGAGAGCTTATGTCGCAAAGCAATTTTTCAGTTCCAATTGTTAGAAGATAGTAAGCTCTTGGTTGCTTTAAGTGGAGGAAAGGATAGTCTGACGCTCCTTTATCTGCTTAAAGCTATCTCAGGTAGAGGTTTGCCTCCAATAGATATTGCCGCTGTTCATGTAGAGGGAAGCTTTTCCTGTGGCGCTTCCCTCTCTACCCGTTTATTAATTCCCATTTGTCAAGCTCTTGATATTCCCCTATTCATTCGGAGTAGCCAAGAAGAGAAAGAGCTTTCATGCTATAGCTGCTCTAGAGAGCGGCGTCGCCTCATTTTTCAGACGGCTCGAGAGCTTGGATACCGATTGGTCGCCTTCGCTCATCATCGAGAAGATAGCATCGAAACTCTTCTGATGAATCTATTTCATAAAGCAGAATTTTCCTCGATACACCCCAAAGTAACTATGCATGCTTTCGGAGTTACCATCATTCGTCCTCTCATCTACATTTCAGAAGAGCAGATTGTTGCTTTTGCACGTTCTTACAGTTTTGAACGAATCGTATGCAAATGTCCAGTAGGGCAAAACTCTTATCGTAAAAAAGTTAAATCGCTGATCGAGAATATAGAGAGAGATTTTCCTAACATCCGAGGAAATCTTGCTCAGGCCAGTTTTGTTTTTGGATCCAAAAAGTCGCTCTGAAAAACTATTTTTTTGAGGAAATAATGTATATCTTTGAATTATCCGCTATGCTGCTTTATTTCTCTTTGCTTCTCACAATTGGCTTTTTCTCTTATCAAAAAAAGATCAGTTCCGACGATTTTATTATGGGAAGCCGTTCATTAAATTGCTGGCTTAC
Source organism: uncultured bacterium (assembly GCA_964397905.1). Classification (GTDB taxonomy): domain Bacteria; phylum Chlamydiota; class Chlamydiia; order Chlamydiales; family Rhabdochlamydiaceae; genus PALSA-1444. The sequence continues at coordinate 2,867 of CAYNKV010000035.1, read as the reverse complement.
CGCTTTAGCGGCACATGCAAGCGATATGAGCAGCTGGCTTTTTTTAGGATATCCAGCGCTTGTCTTTTCTCGAGGAGTCGTTGGAATATGGGTCGCTATCGGTCTGATTTTTTGCATGTATTTAAATTGGCAGTGGGTGGCTCTTAAGATTAGAGTGGCTACAGAAGAGTCTAATGCGCTTACCTTCTCCTCTTTTTTCGAGACCCGTTTACAAGATCGATCAGGGTTAATCCGTCTTTTTTCTGCATTGGTTCTGATCCTTTTTTATACCATTTACATTTCCGCCTCTTTAAAAGGAATGGGTGAGCTTTTCTCTTCTCTCTTTTCCATTTCAGACCATTTGGCTATATTTTTGAGTCTTTTGATTATCGTTCCATATCTCTTTATGGGTGGTTATAAAACGTTAGCGTGGATCGATCTGTTCCAAGGCTGTTTTCTTCTCATAGTTATTCTTTTTGTTCCTCTTTTTCTCCTTTATAAAAGAGAGGTGGGTTTTTTTAATCATTTAACAGTTCCCGACCTTTTTCTTCAGCTCTTTCCCGATAGATCTTTAACCGGATGCTGGTCTATTCTATCAATGTCCTTGGGTTGGGGCTTAGGTTATTTTGGTCAGCCTCATATAGTGACTAAATTTATGGGAATTCGCAATGCAGCAGAATTAAAGCGATCCAAATGGATCGGAATGACATGGATGCTTTTCTCTTTGACTGGCGCTACTTTAGTAGGATTAGCAGGCATCTCTTTTTTTCATGGGGTGAAAATCGATCCGGAACAGATTTTCCTTCAGATGGTTCGCAGCTCTTTTTCTCCATTTATCGTTGGTTTAATTCTTTGTGCTGTCCTTGGGGCCACTATGAATGCAATGAGTTCTCAGATATTGGTGATGGCTTCTAGCCTTACGGAAGATTTTTATAAAAAAATAGTGCGACCTAACGCCTCTTCAAAAGAGCTTTTGGCCGTCTCCCGTAGTGGAGTTATCTTTTCTGCTTTAATCGCTTTTTTAATTGCTTCCCATAAAGAGAACAGCATTTACAGTTTAGTTCAATATGCTTGGTCTGGTATCGGCTCCTCTTTTGCTCCTTTGCTTCTCTTTTCCCTCTATTCTTCCCGAATAAATAGATATGGCGGTTGGGCGGCTATTTTGGGAGGAGGAGCTATTTCTGCCCTTTGGCCCTCCCTTAATCCCTTCCCTCATCTAGAGATAAGCGCGATTTTTCCTGGAATGTTAGGAAGTAGCTTTCTTATTCTTCTCATTTCTCATATAACGAGACATAAAGAGGGTAACCTGGTACACTAACGACTATGTTGAGAAAGCCTAAAATATTGCTTACTAATGACGATGGGATTCTAGCTCCTGGCTTAAAGTCTCTTTGGACTGCTTTGAGCGATTATGCTGATGTAACTATTGTAGCTCCTGTCGATGATGTTTCTGGATCGGGTGCAGGTATTACCTTAAAGACTCCTTTGCGTGTCGATCCGGTTTCCTGGGAATCGGGGGCCGCCGCTTGGAAGGTGAATGGGAAGCCAGCTGATTGCGTTAAGCTAGGAGTATCTGCTATTTTGAAAGAAACACCCGATTTAATCGTCTCTGGTATTAATCGAGGATCGAATGCGGGCCGAACCGTTTTTTACAGTGGCACAGTAGGAGGGGTGATTGAAGGAGCGCTTAGGCAGATCTCTGGCATAGCATTTTCCTGTGAAGAGATGGTAGATACCAACTATAAAAGAGTGGAAAGCTATGTGCGTGCCATCTCTCGCTATCTAATAGAATCCTCCTTCTCCAAAGGAACCATCTTCAATGTAAATTTTCCTAAATGCAATAAAAAGATTGAGGGAATAAAGTTAGCTAGACAAGGGCTAGGTTTTTGGTTAAGCAAGCCTGACGAACGGATCCATCCTACAGAAAAAACCCCCTATTTTTGGTTAGGTGGTGAGTGGGAAGATCATGAGGAAGCAGATGATAGTGACGTCGCTTTGTTGCAGAACGGTTTTGTGACGATCGTCCCGATGCGGATTGACCAGCTTACCCATCACTCTATTTTGGACCAGAATAGAGTAGATTTTGAGAACGAATTGAGGAACTACCATTTGCAAGAGTAATTGCTATGAGAAATATGAGAAGCTTTCTTCGTTCGATTAAATATAGAGATAGAGGAGAATTGTTTATGTATTCATCCAAATTTTTGCTCTCTTTTCTTTTTATCTTTTCTTCGCTTTTCTTTCGTTCCATTGCGTTTGCTGGTGGCACACCCTCTGTCAGCTCTTTTTCCTCTCCTTTTATTAAAGTTGCCGAGGAGGCGATTCCAGCCGTAGTCTTTATTAAAGTGGAGTTAGGAAGCTACGATGCTAACGGTGAAGAACATGGAAATCCTTACCACCCCTTTGGTGATGACTGGTTGCGCAATTTCTTTGGGTTTCCTTATGGACGACCACAGAATCCTCAGCCTCAAGTAGGACAAGGATCGGGTTTTTTCGTTAGAGAAGATGGATTTATTGTTACCAATGCACATGTGGTTAGAGGAGCAGAAAAGATAGAGGTAACTCTTAACGGTGGGGAGGTTTATACTGCTGTTTTAGTAGGAATGGACTCTCGTACCGACATCGCGGTGATTAAAATTCCTGGTAACGAAAAAAAATATACCTCGCTGAAGTTTGGAAGCTCCCATAAGCTCTCCGTTGCTGAACCGGTGATGGCTGTAGGGAGTCCTTTTCGACTACAAGCTTCCGTTACCATGGGTGTTGTTAGCGCAAAAGAGAGACAAGGGCTTAATATCGCCGACTTTGAGGAGTTCATACAAACAGATGCGGCGATTAATCCTGGAAACTCCGGGGGGCCTCTTCTTAATTTAGAAGGGGAGGTAATAGGA
>CAYNKV010000034.1:0-10308 GCA_964397905.1 uncultured bacterium | reverse complement strand
TGGAGACACCATAATAGAAGAATATAGATTCCAGTCAACCGAAGCGGGGAAATAGAAATTATAGACCATGGAGCACTCCTCTTTTCTGGTCCATTATCTCGAGCAGTTCATAATAGATGCTTTTGCAATGCAAATCGCTTGATTATTTAAGCCATTCAACCTCAATTTCCCGCAAGAGAACCCTATTTTTAATAATTGATAGAAGAGAAAAATGGGCTCTATTTGTTTTCCAAGTTCTCTCTCAATAACATATCTTTCGTAAAAATTATTGCCCAAATCAAGTTACATAATAAACCCGATCCAAGATAGAGCTAATCCCCATATTAGAGGAACTGCTCCAAAAAATTTTAAAAACTGCGAATTTCTGACTACTATGGCTATTAATAATTGAGGAACAAATAGTCCTATCACTCCCCTAATTACTAAAGCCCATCCCAATAATGTAACAAAAATAAGAGGATCCCATGCCCATCCGTTATAATGACCCAATATAGCAAAACCAATCAAAAGATTTAGAACAGAGTTAAAATAAAAAAAAGCGATAGACCCTCTAACAATATTAAAAATTTTAAGAATATTTTCAGAATATACAATCATCCACAATCCCAATATAGTTAAAAAAGGACCAAACATACTTGCTAGCCAAACAGCAGCTTCTTTCATTATTGCGCTCCTAAGATAATTAAAAACTAATTATAAATTGATATATAAATTTAATAAACAGAAGTGTCAATAAAAATTTTCTTTAGAGGTGTTAAAAAAGATATTTTTCTATTTCTTCATTAGAAAATGATATCTGAATAGGATGACTTAGGTCGATCCAATAATTCTGTTTCCCATTGGTTAATTGAATAATAGAAGGAGGTAAAAAAGAGCCTGTCGAAAGAAAAGTCAACCGAAAGGAGGGCTCTTCTTTACCATTCAATTTGATAGCAGAAATATACTTTAGAGATTTTTTTTCTCTCTTTATAACTTTCTCCTCAGTTTGTGTGGAAAAAGAGCATACAGATCGATCGGTATAAAAATTCACTTCTATATCTGAACCTAATACCATTGACTCTATCTGAAGGTTTTCAAATAAATTCTTTATTTCTTCCGCTTCGCTACGGAAACGGTAACTAACCAGCAGATCTTTTAAAGACCAAACGGCTGTTCCTAAAAGAGAAGCAGCTAGAAAAAAAACTATCAGAAGCTCCAATAAGGTAAACGAACGGGAATAGCTCACAGTGCATTAATTTTCGCCATTCTTTGAATTAAACCCATGATCCCTAACATATTGCTCATATTTCTCCGAAGTTACTGTAACGCCATTCTGTCCAGGCAAAGAATCAATTTTATATGGTTGCTTCCATCCATCGACGATTAAAGAAGGAATTTGCTTTCCTGGTACAAGACCAGAATTTTCGATTGCTCGTATTATATTCCTGCTCTGATCTCTATTATGAGTATTCACAAAATCAGAAGGATTACCATTTCCCAGCTGAATTTCCATATTTAGAATATCCTCTAACTTTCTTGCCCCTTGCTCGGAACAGAAAGCTTTCCCTTTATCTAAAGCTCCTTTGAAATTATAGCCCACGATAGCACTGATCAATCCCATGATTAATACCACTATCAAAATCTCTATAAGAGTCATTGACCTTCTTCTCATCTTTCCTCTTCTCTCTCTTTTCATGGCTCTATCATAGACCCCATATCAGTTAACGGAATTAAAATAGACAATATAACAATACTTACGATTAATCCTAAAAAAAGCAACAACAGAGGCTGTATGAGGGCAATAAATTGTGCGATCCTTTTATCTAAGTTCTCTTCACAAATGAGCGCTATGTTATCTAACATGACTGCCATTTGACCCGTCTCTTCTGCTAGCGATAAAAGCCGGGGAATTATAGAAGGAATTAAGCTAATTTCACTCAGCTCCTTACTTAATTTTTTTCCTTCACTCACTTTTCTCTCCGCTTCGATAATAATAGCTTCCAGAGTTCGATTTTTGAAAACAGACCTAGAGAGCCTCAAAGCATGCAAAATAGAGACGCCCGCAGAAAGCAACAAAGAAGCAGTACGACAAAAACGGGAGAAGGCAGATTCGACAATAAAAACCTTAAGAAAGGGAATAGAAAGAAGTAAATGCTCCCATAAAGAACGCACCTTCGAATAGCAAACTAATGAGAAACCAGCTACACCGGTTACGATAACTGATAGGAATATCGATAATTTATTGGCTATTACAAAATCACTAATTAGAAAAAGAAACTGAGTAATGGGATGAAGCGTTCTTTCTTCAAACAAACCTTTCATAGAAGGGATAACAAAAAGCAACAACACAACTACCACTACTAAGCAAAACAAACTGAGAAAAGCGGGGTAGAAAAGAAGGGAAACAAACTTTTTCCGTAACTTTTCTTCTTTCTCTAATAACGACAACAATTCTTCAAAAACACGAGGCAGAGTTGCACTCTCCTCTCCCGCTTGAATCATTGCAATATAGACAGAGCTAAAGCTTTTCCGATATTTTTCTAATGCTACGGAAAAAGATGCCCCACCTTTAAGCTGGTCACATAGATAGACCAAAACAGGATGAAAGCGATCGTTTCGGTATTCTTCATCTAAAATTATTAAACTATCATAAAGGTTTAGCCCTGCTTTTAGCAATTGCTTTAAAGAACGGGTAAAATCGATCAAAAAAGAACGAGGAATTCTTCTGATGAAAGATCCTTTCTCTACCCTAACGATATCCGATACAAGAACATGTCTATTCCTCAACTGCTCCTTTGCAGAGAGAAATGAATCAGCATCGATGATCCCTACAATTTTTTTTCCCTTATTTGTAAAGGCACGATATTTGAAAAGAGGCATAACTATAAACTAATCCATTTCTCGAGTAACACGTAACACTTCTGTAGAAGTGGTTATTCCTTGCAACACCAACTCTGCCCCGCTGGTTCTTAGAGGAACCAACCCACAAGCAAGAGCTACTTTGCGCAACTGCAATGCATCGACACTTTTAATAATCTGCTCCTTAATGGGATGTTCCATTACCATCAGCTCATAAATACCATGTCTTCCTTTATATCCTAAACCAAAGCAATGTGCACATCCTGTACCACGATAGAAAAAGTGGGAAGAAGAAAGAGCTAATTCTTCAGACTCCTTTTCGGTTGATTGATAGCTGCTACGACAATAGAGACATATTCTACGTACAAGCCGTTGCGCTAGCACCCCAAGAACCGTTGAAGAAAGTAAATAAGGTTCAATTCCCATATCAACTAATCTAGTTAAAGCAGAAGGAGCATCATTAGTGTGAAGGGTACTTAATACCAGGTGACCTGTAAGAGAGGCCTGTATGGCAATTTCTGCCGTTTCTTTATCGCGAATCTCTCCTATCATGATAATATCTGGATCTTGCCTTAAAATATGGCGCAATCCTGTAGCAAAATCGAGATTAATTTTAGAATTCACTCCTATCTGTGCCATATTGGGAAGCTTATATTCGACAGGATCTTCTATCGTCATAATATTAAGATCAGCACTATTGATTTGGCCAATAATGCTATATAAAGTAGTCGTTTTCCCACTGCCTGTCGGACCTGTAACAAGAAAAATCCCCTCATTTAGATGGATTAACCGATCGATCTGCTTTAAAAGATTCTGCTCCATTCCTAACCGATCTAATCCTAAAACAACGTTGCTTTTGTCTAAAATTCTCAGCACCACCCGTTCCCCATAAACAACAGGAATAGTACTTACCCGAAAATCTATCTCCCTTGCCCCTATCTTTAACTTAATTCTTCCATCTTGAGGAAGGCGTTGCTCTGCTATATCGAGGTTCGACAAAACTTTAATTCGCACAATTAATTGAGACTGCAACTCTTTAGGAGGAGTGTGCCTCAGCTGAAGAATGCCATCAATTCGGTATCTAATGAACAATCCTTGCTCAAAAGGCTCAAAATGAATATCAGATGCACCTGACTGAATCGCTTCTGTAATTACTAAATTTAAAAGACGAATAACAGGAGCATCGGCAGTATGCGCAAGTAAATCATACCCCTCCCCATCAACTAGATCTGTAGAAAAATCCTCTCTAAGTGATGCTATAAGCATCGAAGTCTCATCTGCTTTTTGATGATAACATTGTTCAATTGCTGACAAAATAGAGCTGCGAGATGCCCCTACTTCTTTAATTTTTTTTCCAGTTAGATTACGAAGTTCTTCCAATATTCCAATGTCCAAAGGGTCAGAAATAGCTAATATAACCACTTCATTCTCCTCATCTACAGGAACCACTAAACGATTCTTACATACCGAATAAGGAATAATTTGAGTCTTTTCTTGAACAAAACGAAATTGGGAAAGATCCTCGATATAAGGAATAGAAAACTGAGCACACAACCATTTGAGCGATTTTGTCTCTTGTTCTACTGAATTACTCATAGATGGCTTCAAACTTTCATCAGGAGAGCTATTCATGAGTAAAAAATAACTTCATCCCTTTTTTAAAAAATCCTTTCTTCTCTCTATCCCGTGCCTCTTGCAATTTTTCTAAAAATTCCGGGATATCTCCCGCCCTTTTTTTCGCAATTTCTCGCTCCAATTGAGCCAATTCGTCATGAGAAGAAGCAATAATTTTTGGAGTAATAAAAAAGAACATTTCCGTATCCTGATCTGCAAGGCGGGAACTGCCAAACAGCTTACCTATGCCAGGAATATAGCCAAGAAAAGGGATTTTTTCCTCAAAATCACCACGGCTCTTTGAACGCAAACCACCCAAAATAATCGTTTCCCCATCCAATACAGAAACTTCATTTTCAATTTGACGCCTTTCTACGGAAGGGCGATCGTTGTTAGGGTGAGGATGCATCGTGTCAAACGTAATCTTAATTTGTAGAGTTACGGAGCCATTAGGTTCTGCATTAGAAGGTCCATTAATAGCAGGTGTAAGAGTCAAAGTAGAACCATATTGCGCCCTCTGGTAGGCTTTTTCAAAAACAACTCCCTTATTGGTATCTACAGGAGCAGCTCCGCTATCAATAGAAATCTCACGAACTACAGAAATAGTTGCAGAAGTATGGTTAGCAGTGGTTATCGAGGGAGCTTCGTGCAACTGAATATCTTCCTGCGTCATCAAAAAATAGTAGGCAAGATCGAACTGAAGAAAAGCTTTATCAGATCTATCATTAAATAAAAATTGAGCAATTCCTCTACTACTAAGTAGATCGTCTTTAATAAGAGGACCACTCTCTGAAGTATAAGAAAGTCCATTACGTGGCTTTCCTAGTTTCAGCATGTTCATGCCAAAATTATTTTGACTATTAATTCTTCTTTCAAATAGAAGCACCTCTATTTCGACCATCTTCACCGGTATATCAATCTGTTTTAAAACATTTTTGATCTTTTCCAATGCGTCTCTACGTACAGTCATCAAAATAGTTCCTGTTTTTGAATCAGGAATAAAATGTTCTAATCCTCCTTTTTCGATATTAATTTTTCCAGAAACAGTATGCTGTATAGGATTCGGAGCAACGATTAAAGGCGGAACAGGAGCATAACCATCAGGAGGAGATGTATTGCCTGGGGAGGGAGAAACATAAGAAATGTTTGTCTCTTTAGGCACAGCATCTTGATGAACACTTAAAAGGGAAACATATACCTTTTCCAGTATCTGAGCCAAACTATCTGGATCGCTATGGCGACAGGTATAGAGAAAAACGGTTATTTCAGCAGGGTCTTCTAACTGGGCTTCAGTATCTCTTACAACTTTTTCAGCTCTTTCTATACTCTCTTTAGGCCCGACACAAACTAAACTGTTACTCTGAATTAAAGGAAATATAGAAAACTTTTCCACCTCTCTCTTATCAAAGGAAGCTTTAACAGACTCCAGATTGTCAAGAAAAAATGTAGATAAAATTTTCTCCATCTCTTTTACAGAAAGCTTAGAAACAGGAATAACCTTTGTCTGCTTACCGCTATTATCACCCCATACCTTATCGTACAAATCAAGCAACCTTTCAAGCTCTTCTCTTCTACCAAAAAGAGCTATCTTATTGCTCAAAAGATGGACTACAGTTTGCTTTCCGTCAGAAAATTTCTCAAAAAAATGAGCAACCGCACGAATCTGTTCAGGATAGGGAAATAGTATATAGCAGATTCGACTAGAAGAGGGAAGAATAGAGAGCTGCTCACGCCGAAAAGCCACTTTATCTATGATACTTAGGTCATGTTTAAGAAGATAAAGTTGTCGTGCATAATTATTTACCTTTTTTAATCCGAAACCCAACTGAGAAAGCAAAGCTTCTAAAAGATCACCCCAAGAAGGACGAGGAATAGGAATATTGGAATGAAGATGAATTTTTATACCTGCTAACTCAGGAGGAATAATATATAAATAATCAGAAGATCCATACTCCATCACTAACTGAGAAAGAGAAATTTCTTGTTCATCCCACAAGGAAAAGGGTTCTCCGTAACTCATATTTTCTTGCGTCGCTCTCTCCTTCCACGCTTTTTCCAATTTTTCTTGCTCTTTTCTTAAACGATTAACCTCCTCTAAAATAAGATTGAACGAAAATTCGTCCGTTTTTTGATTTTGAAAGAGAGCATCCACTTCGAGATAAGCAAGATCGAGCTTCTTCTTAATATCTATAAGCTGTTCATTAAAAGAGAGTTCGCGACGCTCTTCGTAAGATGGAGCCGCTATCAAAAAGCTTATCGTAAAAAGTAGAACTACCCATAAAAAAGAAGCTTTCATTCGTTCTCTTCCATATCATAACTATAAAGAATACAACCCTTTTCCTCTGATGAGGGAGAGGTTGTTGGAATAGATCTATCTGATCTTGGGTGGATTGCTGGACTTCTATTCAGATCAAAGGATAGATATATAGGAAAGAGCTCAGTTCGCATAGGATTAAAAGCAGATCCTTTCAATATCACTTTTCCTTTCCTTTGTTCAATCTTATCCACAACAAATAGCTCACCCAGAATGCGGTGATAAACAATAGAATCCATCTCTTCTAAACTTCTTGAGGGATACCATCGATATCCATTTTTAAACCACCAATCTCCCTCTTTAACAACCACCCTTTTCCCTCCCCATCGACAGCTAATTTCTGAAGGGGAGCGGGGACGAACGGAAGAGAGAAGTTGATTTAGAATCAGAGGAGGATCAACGCTTTTCCCGATTGAAACAGTAACCAAAGAGGAGGAATAGCCAGTACCATCCCAGACTTGAAATTCAACAGATTTAGGGTTAACGGAAGCTAATTGAGCCATCGGTTTGGAGGAACGAGCAGAAGCTAATTCCCAATTCTCATCATTCCAGCAAAGTAAATCTCCTATCCCAAGAAAAAAAATCTTTCCACCGATCTCTACCTTACTTTTTTCTACAAGCTCATTATACCTCTTTCCTTTCCACTGGCTTATTAAAAGGTCAGGTGCCCAAAAACGAGCATCTTGCAGAGGTTTTATATAATTTTCTTTATCAAGAGATGAAGCAGCAAATGATGAAAGGGAGATTTTAAGAGATTCTTTCTCAAAACCAGAAGCTTCCAAGCTGAGAAGAAGAGAATTTTTATCCATAGGATCCAAAAAAGCAGTCACCGCTAAATCGGTCGATTCCTCAACGAACTTATGCTCTCCATGATTATTCGAAACGAACAATCTTTTCCCCTCTTCCGTCTCCTTTCTCGATCCGCTACTCTTAAATCCCAAATAAATTTTCGATATTTTAGATTGATCGGGCCGATTATTAACCCCAATAAAAATCAGATCGTCGAATAGCCCCCGCATAATAGCAGTAGCTCTAGGAACGAGAGCAAAACTGCCCCTGTTTATTGGTTTTAAAGCTATTTTAGGAAAAGCAATCTCTCTAAAATCTTCTCTACTCCTCTCTTTTATAAATCCATCCCGCACAAAAAGAAAAAAAATCAAAACAAGAAAAAACATATAGATTCCAGAGATCACCCGTTCCCTTCCCTCTTTAAAAGGATCTATCAATTTCATAATGAAGCCAAAAAAAGGTTATCAAAAAAAAATTATATAGAAAAGCCATATGAGACAAAAGATTGCAAAATTTTTGATTCTTATATTAAAGTTGAGGAATAGAGTAGCTATTTATAGGGGTGACGGTTAATGGATGGAAAAAAAATAATAGATGGAATCCCTCTTAAAGAGGTTGAAGGATTTGTCAAAAAATATCAGATAGAGTTTTTCTTAGCTGTTTTATTTTTGCTCTCAGCAATTTTTGGTGCTTTTGCTCCTTCAGCGGGAGCGTTCCTTTCGGTAATTTCTCCTCGAGCAGCAGGAAGTTATATCGAAAGAGTTTTTGGTTTTATCTTTAAGCAGGAAAGGGTAGTACTTATAGTTTTTGCTACAATTGCGTTTCTTCTCTCCATACTCGCGCCTTCAATCGTTCTCTTTATTGTAGGAATATTGGGAGGAAACTCCATAAGGGAAACAGCCATTCGATCGAGCAAGTGAGTCGTTAGGTTTGCTTATTTCTTTGGGAGATAAGATTTTTTACAATTCCTTCCCTATGTTCGATATAGTCGATAAGAGTAGCTGCCTGATTGTCAAAATTTTCTTGTATCAAAGATAGCGCTTCTCTGTCGCAAAATTCAGAAGAAAAAAAAGGATCCATCTGATGAAAAAAATATTTCCTTACGGTAGACCACGCGACCTGCTCTCCCTCAGGAGAGCCAGCAATCTCTTCTAAAATAGCAATCCGTAGCAAATTAAAAGCATACAAAATAGAGCCATAACGCACTCCCTTTTGAGGCTGCGACCAAAACTGCTGATCTCCCTCTAACTGCAACTGAAGCTGTCTCGACCTATCAAGAGCCTCTTGATAAAGCCCCTCTTCAATCATCAAAGAACAGCTAGAAAAAGTAGTATAATAGGGAAACGAATGATCCACTCGCTTCCAATTAGAGCGAGCATACCTTTCCGCAAGTTGATGCTCATTAGCAGACAACAATTTTTGAGCTATAGCACCATCATATTTTGCATGAAGTTCAGGATGCTGACTCATAATTTTCTGTAGTCTCTCCAAAGTCTGATCCTTCATTCCTTCCCATCGGTGATAAGCTAGATCAGCACTAAGGTAATCCATATAAAAATCCTTTCTTATGATGGAAGGAACCCAATAGATTCCAAAAACAAAAAGAACGATGGCTAATCCAATCCAAGCTAGATTCTTTTTAATCACCTGCACGCTTTCTTCTTTCAAAAATCCAAACTTACCCACAGGAACCTCTCCCATCTATCTCCTTTTTCCAACTATGGTAGCATAAAAACAGTTTTTTTCTAAAAAACAAAAGTTGTAGATAATTGTTTAATTCCTTTAAAACCAAGCTCGAATTTTTCAACTTTGCATGCTAAAAATTTTTGACATCGGATATATATTACACCAATTTTCTCCTAAAAAAGTAAAAAAAATTGCTGACTTCTTAGCATGGAAAACTCTCTACAAGGGTAGAGACTACTCAGATGAAAAGGTCTATTCCTGTTGGCAAGCAATCTCTCACTCACTCAATGAGGAGAAGCTGTTCCTCAATCTTATCCATAAAGCATCGAACTATACAACAAAAATTACGACTGGGGAAGGAGGCTTTGTAAATAACAATTTTATAGAAGCAATTCTTTATTGTGAAAAGGAGAAAATAGATAAGATCCGTGGAAACCTCTTTTCTAATGAAAAGGAGAAACAACTTCTCGAAAAGTGGGAAAATGAGTGGAGGAAGATCAAAAAATGCGATAAGCGTAGATTTCCTTATCTGCAAGAAAACAAAATGAAATTTTCTCTTATGCAATTCGAGAGTTTACTTAATTATTTTAGTCTTCGAGCACTAACAGTGCGTGTGGAGCATGAGGACATGAATAAACATCAATCAAAAATAAGCGAAGAGGAGATTGATTACCTTTTCAAACTCATTAATTTGGATCCTAGCGGGAACAACTCTCTAAATAGAGCTGTTTTTTACCAAAAAGCAACCGATCAGCATATAAAAGACATCAAAACGTTACATCCATCTGGAGCTATCGTAAACATAGAAAAAGTAAGAAAGTTGATTGAAAACCGAAGGGAGCTCTTCTCCTATGTTGGAAATTTTTTAATTGGAGTCGTCGCTGCTCAAATACTCCTAATCCTGAAAAAAAGAAAACGACTAACTATAAAACAAATAATTCTTCTCCTCTATCTTGTTTTAGCAGAGATAAAGACATTTATCTTTAGCTAAATCCCTTTGACTTCATCAGATAATCAAATATTTGTTCTTCAATAATTTTCAATCCATAGAGATCAGACTGTTTGCT
>CAYNKV010000033.1:0-10394 GCA_964397905.1 uncultured bacterium | reverse complement strand
GGTTTCCCAGCGCCATTAACAACCTCTCTTCTATAGGAAGCTTATTGTTTCTACTTCTCCCTCTCAAAATCTCTCCCTTTTTGTCGAATCTCACTCGCTTAACTCCCGTTAAGCGGCGAAATGGTTCTTCTTCTAATCTTTTTACCGTTTTGTATTTTATGATGCCCCCTACTCACAGGCATCAACTTATACATAAGTTATCCAAAATTCGAGTTTCGGAAAGGTCTATTAAAGAAATGCAAGAAAAAATAAGACGATTAAAATTGCCTAAGCGCTTTTCCATTAGGCCCATTCTTATCCATGTAAATGGGGCAGAGAGCGCTCTGTTAGATGAAGGATATTTTGACAAGGTGATTGATTTTGGGCAGTTTTTAGAGTGAAATCCTCTCTATATTTTCACCCCGAAACTGGCAAAAGCCATTTTGGGGATGAAAAATTTATATCAAAAATAGATCCCCAAAATGATATTTGCAGATTTACGGATCTTTTTTAGGCCGCAAAAATTTATCCGCAAATCGACTTTTTTCTATTTGGGGATGAATTTCCAATGGCAAAAGATTTTTCTGGAGTAGCTGCCGAATATAAATATTTAAATGCGGCGGCTACTCACCGAGTCCTCATAAGGTAGCCTGATTCCGCGGGGGCTCAGAAATGCAATGCTCGGGCCTGGAATTATAAAAGTTTATAACTTGCTAAACTTAAATTATTTTCGTGCCATCTGCTTATGAAAGAGGCAGTCAAACTAATTTTCAGCCATTTTAAAACTGTTTTATGTTCTGTGTGTCTGTTGTTTGTGCAACCGAGACTTCTCCAGTGTGGGCAGCAGCTTCTCAGAATCAAGAAAAAAGGAGTGATATGGACTGCGAACTTCTAAAAATCAAATCTTATAAGCATTGGGACCTATGCCTGCATGAAAACCAATGCTACCTTGGCAGGACTTTTGTACAGCTCAAGGAAGAAGATGGCATGGATGATTTTCTATCGATAGAAGGGAAAGTGCAGGATCAGTTTTTCTTGATAGGAAAAGAGGTGAAGGCTGCTCTCAAAACTCTTTTTCAGCCGGACAAGATGAAATCATTCATACCCTTCTCTTCTTGAGCAGCTCTAATCCGTATCAACTTTCTGATCTGCGGGGTGCATTCCCAACTGATGCGATCCCTCTTTGAGGGAACCACTAGATTGTGGAGTTGGTTAACATAATTAAGCAAAAAATCTAATATTTCAGCTTTTCTCGATCGAAAAGTAGACATTTAAAAAAAAATATATTACTCAGAAGAGAATCAAGGAGCAGGTTATGCCGTTATTTTTTGCTACCTTATGGATAGCAGCTCTTTTTTCTAATTTTCTGCATATTGAAGCAGCAGCAGATGAAATTCGAGTGATTCCCGTGGAGCCAACAGCTCAACCAGATAGCACAGAGCTCCGTCTAGTCTTTCCTAAAGAGGGAAAACTTTTTTCGGAAAATTCTATTCCGATCGAAATCCGGTTAGAAGGCTATCCATTAGGAATCAACAGTGATTTTTCCCGCTGTCGGGAAATTCGCAATTCAGAAGAAGGCCAAGCGATCCACATTTTTGTCGATGGGAGACCTTTTTTTAGTGTGAACGAAGCGATCGATGAGACATCAGAGAACGAAGAGATTAATTACGATCAAACTATAAAAACAACTATTCCCTACAAACTTTCGAAGGGAGTTCATATATTAAGAGCTTTTCCTGTCCGTTCATTCCAAGAAAGTCTAAAAAAGAGCGGCTGTTTTAAAGCTACCTACTTCTACCTAGGGAGTGAAGAGAAAAAACCTTCGATAGATCTTAGTAAACCTTATCTCACATATAATCAACCCGAAGGAGTTTATTCAAAAGAGAAACCTGTTTTACTTGATTTCTACCTCTCTAATATAGAGCTTGGAGAAGATGGTTATAAAGTGCGCCTTACTATAGATAAAAAGAAGTCCCCAATTTTCTTACACGAATGGCGTCCCTACTACATTCATGGTTTGGCGAAAGGATCTCATACTATTCAGCTTGAGTTACTCGACTCTAAAGGCAGAGTAGTTGACCCTCTCTTTAAAGATCTTCAACGCACTATCACAGTTCAATAATATAAAAAAAACCATCTTTGAAGAGGGAGAGGCGTTGCCATAAAAAAGCAAAATATGTTTACTAGGAGAACCATTATAAACTTTGAACAATAGGAGGTGTGTTGTGGATCAGTTACCTTCTCGTCCATTCTGGTCTTTTCCCATGCTTCGCTTTCCATCTATTCTCAAAGAGGGAGAGGAGGATTGGGTAGGAGATCATTGTAATCTCTCTGGAATTACAATATGGGAAGATGCTTCCCACGTATATGTAGAAGCTTCTCTTCCCGGTCTTAATCTGGAAGAGATCGATATCAGTTTTGATAGAGGTGTTTTATGGATTAAGGGTGAGAAGCAGAATGTAAGGGAGGAAAAGTCAAAAAAATATTACTGCAAAGCTGCAACCTCTTTTTCCTATCGGGTTACAGTTCCTGGAAATCTGGATGAACATAAGCATCCAGAGGCAAGCTATAATCAAGGAATATTGCAGGTCTCATTTTACAAAGCTTCTCAATCACAACCAAGAAAAATCCCGATTAAGAATCATTAGGAATTTTTTGTAATACTCTTTCTTCGTCAACTCGATCAGCGCATTTTGTGCTGTTCGGGTTGTTTTTTCTTTTTCAGATAGCAAAAAAAATTAGAAATGGGAGAAAATAAAAGGGTCGATTAGGTATACTTTTGCAAACTCTTTCTATTCATGAAAAATGGGTTCTCTTTTAGCCAGATATAAAATATGAAAGTTCGTGTTCGCATTGCTCCTTCCCCCACAGGGGATGCTCATCTAGGAACCGCTTATATGGCGCTTTTCAATCTGATATTTGCCCGCCATTTTGGTGGAGATTTCATCCTCCGCATAGAAGATACTGACCAGAGTCGTTCTCGTTTGGTTCATGAAGAGACCCTTATAGAAGCGCTCCATTGGTTGGGAATAGAATGGGATGAAGGACCTGACATAGGTGGACCTTTTGCTCCTTATCGACAATCAGAACGAACCGAAATTTATCAATACCATTGTCAAAAGCTTATTGATGAAGGGAAAGCTTACAAATGTTTTGCCACTCCAGAAGAGCTGGCCCAGATGAGAAAAGAGGGAAATAATTACGATCGTCGTTATCGCAACTTAACTCCTCAAGAAATAAGTTTAAGAGAAAATGCGGGTGATCCCTATGTTATTCGATTAAAAACACCCCTTGCTGGAAGTTCTATCTTCGAAGATGGTTTAAGAGGTCAGATAATACATCCGTGGGCTGATATAGATGATCAGATACTATTAAAATCGGATCGGTTTCCCACATACCATTTAGCTAACGTAGTAGATGATCATTTAATGGGGATCACTCATGTAATTCGAGGAGATGAATGGATCAGTTCAACACCCAAACATCTTTTACTCTACAAATATTTTGGATGGAATCCTCCCACTTACATGCATATGCCTTTGCTTTTAGGTAAAGATGGAAGAAAATTGTCTAAAAGAAGGGACCCCACCTCTATCTTCTACTACAAAGAAAGCGGATATATAAGAGAAGCTTTAGTCAATTTTCTCACTCTGATGGGATATAGGATGGCTGATGATCGAGAAATTTACTCTTTAAAGGAGTTGATAGAACAGTTTGACCCTAAGCGAATTGGAACTTCTGCTGCTTTTTTCGATATCAGAAAACTAGATTGGCTTAACCAGCACTATATAATTAATAACGTGCCAGAATCTCAGCTATGGAATCAGATCCGAGCATGGGGATTCAACGATCACTTTATGGATAAACTGATGCCATTGTGTCGTATGCGGATGAAAACTTGGGGAGACTTTATCGATCTTTCCTCTTTTCTTTTTACCAACAACCTTTCTTATACGGATCTTCTCTTCACAATGCCGGGGTTGGAACGTAATCATGTTCGAATGATATTTCAAACCTTTCTCTGGGATTTAGAAAAATATGAAAATTGGGATTGCTTATCCATCGAGAAAAGCTCTAAAGAAATAGCATCTCTTTTTGATCTCAATCATAAAAAAATCATCATCCCTCTCTTATACGGCGCACTCATGGGAAAACGACAAGGATTATCTTTATATGGATCCTTCGAACTGCTTGGAAAAAACCGCTCACGCGTCAGATTGTTAAATGCGATCCAATTTTTGGGAGGTGTTTCCAAAGAGGAGAGCGAACTGCTCTCCAAATGTTGGAAATCAGGCAATTGTAAAAATCTTATTGCCGCAGCTGATCTTCTTGAGGTTCCATCTCCAGATCAGAAATAATATAAGAACCCTGATAGCCCAAGGTAGAACATCCGGTCATAAAAATAAAAATTATGAAAAGAAAAATAAACCTCATCTTTCTTGCTTTAACCCAGATTAGGAACATATATGTCAAAACCTTTTTATAATCCTAACAGTTTTCCCGTAACTATTAAAGAGAGATTTTTGTTGAACAAATCTGAGTCTGTTCCGCAAACATTCCATATAGTACTAGATTCTCAAAAAAAACAACCTTCCTTTAAGGTGGGCGATTCTCTTGCCGTTTATTGTGAGAACGATCATTCGTCGATAGAACCGATTATCAAGCTTCTTGGTTGGAAAAAAGGAGAGTTAATAACTAACCCTTACTCCAATTCAGCAGAATCTATTGATAACTTCCTTATTAAACAGGTGAATATAGGGCGAACAACTGTAGGATTACTCCAGCTCTTTTCTGATGATCCATTCGTACAATCATTATTAAAAGATAAAAAAGCGCTGGAAGAATATTTGCTCTCTCATGATCTGCTAGATACATTGCAACAGCTGTACAGACCTACCATACCTATCGAAAATTATCTGCCCAAGTTTGCCCCTATGCTGCCGCGATTTTATTCAATTGCCTCTTCTCCCTCCAAATATCCGGACGAATTTCACTTAACAGTAGCGCTTGCATCAACGGTTCAAAAAGAAAAGGTTCGCTATGGTATAGCGAGTCGTTTTCTCACCCATATCGCTCAGCCCAATGAAACGGTGATTTTTTCCTATCTCCAACCTACGCACCATTTTACCCTACCTCCAAAAGGTAGCGAAGATATTATAATGGTCGCCGCTGGAACCGGAATCGCCCCTTTTCGAGCATTTCTTCAGGAGAGAAGTTCCAGCGAAGAAGAAGGAAAAAATTGGCTCTTTTTCGGAGGACGCCATCCAATAGATGACTTTTTCTACCAGAAAGAGTGGCAGAGTCTATTAGAAACAGGAAAGCTTAAACTGGAGCTCGCTTTTTCCCGCGATGAACAACAGCCTTCTTATATTCAGGATCATCTCTATGATCGGGGAGAAGAAGTGTGGGAATGGCTTTCACAAGGAGCCTATTTCTACGTATGTGGTAGAGCCAATCCAATGGCAAAGCAGATAGAAAAAACAGTTCACGATATATGCAGAGATTATGGAAAGCTCTCTACACTCGAAGCAATCGAATATGTTGTTCAATTGCGCCATGCAAAAAGATATCTAGCTGATGTCTATTAATTTTTTATATCAATTTTTGAAAAAAACAAAAAGATAGTTTAATAAAACGGAATATTTTCCTAATCTATTTGTCCAGATGAAGCTATCTCCTGATTGGATTGCTTATCTTTTTTAGAAAGATTAAGTTGTGCTCCTACTTGCGTATAATCTTCGATCAAGTTAAGAAATCATATTTAGGGAGATCTGGCAAGAGAGTTCTATTTCTCACCTAAAAAGATAGCAAAAATAAGGGATACCATCACATTTAACGCAGGGAAGTAGTATGAATATTTTAAAAGTTAAAGGAGGTAAAGAGATCAAGGGAAATGTGCGTTTATCAGGAGCTAAAAATGCTATCACAAAGCTGCTAGTCGCATCGCTATTGTCTAACAAAAAAGCGCTCTTTTTTAATGTTCCTAATATTTTAGATGTAGATATAACTGTTGACCTATGTCGAGAAATTGGAAGTTCTGTCGAATGGAATAAAGAGAAAGGCATCATCGAAATCATTACTCGAGAACTTAAAACGAGCTATATCCCACAGCGGTTTTCCGGATCTAACCGAATCCCTATTTTGATGATAGGAGCACTTTTAGGAAGAACCGATCAAGAGATCGTAGTACCGACCTCTGGAGGTTGTAAAATAGGAGCACGTCCTGTCGATTTTCATATTCAAGCGCTCGGGAAATTGGGGGCAACCATAGAATATCATCAGATGAAAAAAGAGGGTGCTTATTTTGCAAGAGCTCAACAAGGATTAAAGGGCACGCTCATAGAACTTCCTTATCCATCGGTGGGAGCTACTGAAAATACCCTACTGGCTGCCTGTCATGCTCAAGGTACAACGGTAATCAAAAATTGTGCCACAGAACCAGAAATCATCGATCTCATTCTCTTTCTACAAAAATTGGGCATTGGAATTGCGATCGATCTGGATCGCACTATACGAATCAATCCTACGAAGGAGTTTTACGAAGTAGAACATACCGTTATCCCAGATCGGATAGAAGCAGTCTCATTAGCCACCGCCGCAATTGCCACTAAAGGAAATATTTTCATTGAAGGAGCGCAACATTTTAACATGATCGCTTTCCTCAATAAATTGCGCGAAATAGGAGCTGGCTTTCGAGTCCGAAATAATGGAATAGAGTTTTTTTATAAGGGAGCTCTTAAAGGCGGAATTCTTCTTGAAACAGATGTTCATCCCGGTTTTCACACAGATTGGCAACAACCTTTTGTTGCCCTCTTAACGCAAGCAGAAGGGCTCTCCGTTGTACATGAAACTGTATATGAAAATCGATTTGGATATACAGAAACACTTAAAGATATGGGAGCAGATATTCACCCCTTCACCCATTGCTTAGGAAATATGGCATGTCGATTTAAATCTCATAATCATATCCATAGCATTGTGATCAAAGGAGCCACCAGGTTGCAATCTAGAGAAATTGCTATTCCAGACCTTAGAGGAGGGTTTGCTTACGTAATGGCTGCATTAATTGCCCCAGATACTAGCTATATTAGTGGAGCCCACTTCCTTGATAGAGGTTACGAACAGCTGGTAGAAAAACTCTCCTCGCTAGGAGCAGATATTTCACGAGAGCCTATGCCCAATAGGGATGTAGCTGGCGTTGCTTAAACATAAATCTCAACAGATATGATCAATAGATGGTTCTAATTGAACAAAAATTGTAGTATAGAGCATACTGGCTCGGCAATAAAGCTGTTCTATTTTTTTGATTAAGTGATAAAGTAAACGGTGACAACTGATTAGAACAGTTTTATGGAGAGCATTTCTTGATATGTTGCTATTTTCCGAAAGGAATGATTATTAATGGCCAGGTAGCTCAGTCGGTAGAGCAGAGGACTGAAAATCCTTGTGTCGCTGGTTCGATTCCAGTTCTGGCCAAACCTTTTGTTTTCTGGAGAGAAACGGCCATCCAACAGAGTTGCAAAACTTCCGTAGAATTATGGCTCATTACACGCCAAGAAGCGCCAAACTTTTGCAAAATCTTGTATTCATTAGTGAGAAGAAAGCCAAGAACTACCTGTTGATCAACGGCCAATGGAAAAAAAATGCTTATCGCAGATCAGCTGTTGAGTTCTCTGACGAATCGCCAGTCGATTCTGCGATAAGAATTGCCAGTCCCCCCTATTTTTTCTCCCTTAAACATCGCGGATCATAGATGAGCTCTATGTTTGAAATGAGGCCGTCTTGAAAACTAAATAGAGAAGCAGTGCGTAAATTTTTATCAAGCCCAGGAATCTCTACATCATGGAGAGTCATTGCTTGGGTCTCTGAGCCAAATTTCGCACGAATCGTCAAGCTTTTAAAAATCGCTGTGAAGCCCTTAGCTGCCTTAAGGAGAAGTTCTCTGCCCACTATTTTTTCATCTGGATCGGAATATTGCACATCAGGGTGAAGAGTTTTCTTTACTGCTTCCATATCCTTCTTTCCAAGCGCTTCATAATATGCTACTGCTCTAGAGGTTGTTTCCATTACATTTTCCTTATTTTTTAATTGTTGTAGCATACTATATCCAATATATCCAATATAAAAAAAGAGCGTATAGTTCTCTAACCAGAAATACCCAAGCGGTGCAAACAAGAGCGCGTATTCTTGAGTTTGCAAAAAATCTTTTTGAATCAGAAGGATTTGAATATGTGACGATTGAAAAAATAGCCCAAACCGCAGCTGTTTCAGTTCCTACTATTTACTCGCTTTTTCAATCGAAGCGCGGTCTGCTTCGCGCACTTATCGATGAGGCTCTTCCCAGAGAACAATTTGATGGCCTTGTACAAAAAAGCACCCATGAAAAATCCCCAACTATGCGCCTTCATTTTTCTGCTAAAATCGCACGGCAAATGTATGATGCGGAAAAGGCTCAAATGGATCTTTTCCGAGGAGCTGCCCTATTAGCTCCTGTAGCTCCTGAGTTTAAGGAGCTCGAAAAGGAAAGAGAGATGCGACGTTACGATCGGCAAGAGGTGACCATAAAAGCAATGGCAGAAGAACGATCTCTGGCCGCTGGCCTTAGCGTCAAAAAAGCGAGGGATATCCTATGGGCATTTACAGGACGAGATCTCTATCGCATGCTTGTAGTGGAGCAGTGCTGGAGATCCGATGATTATGAGAAATGGCTAGCTCAAATGCTTGTGAACGCTCTAGTAGATAATCAGTCCCTGTAATAGATCCGTTAACCCTTTCCCCAGTGCTCAAAAGCCAGCCTCCAATTTGCACTGCAAGGAGTAAAAGCCGCTTTGAAATGGAGATCTTCCAGGCCGATAAAAACCGATAAATTCGCCGGTTTGGGTCAAGGAGGCAGCCCAAAGTCCCCAAACACACCGGTCAATCTGATGGAACATCCGTTTTACGAAAGCATCGCTCTCATCTCCTGTTTTGATTCCAGGAAATTATTCCATTACTCTTAGGTCGGCGTTTAGATTGGCAAATGGAGTAAGATCTTCTTCTCGCCACTGGCGCAGGCAGAGCCTTTCTATTGTAACCGCATTTTCTGCATTCATAGTAGTAATTTGATGGAAGGGTTTCCGAGAGGATCATAGCGCAGCTATCTGAGCGAATTCCATAAAAAAAATAATAGATAGGTTTGCCATTCTCGAATAAAGATGGTAAAATGGAAAATCCAGAGTGAATTACTTACGATCTATAGGTTATTTTTTTATTAAGTTAATTGCGTTTGTAAAAACATAACAATAGTTAAGTTTTTATTTAAAACAATTGTGAAATCATGAAAGAAACAGGTCAAAATAAACATGTGTGGAGGCCATCAGAGAGCATCAGAGCAAAAGTGATTGGCGTCGCAAAGCATGCAGATTGCTTGCTTGTGTGCGAAGTGCTGAACGACGATGGACAACTCAAAGGATGGTCTCCTCTTGGTGGTGGGATCGAATTTGGCGAAACTGGCGAAGATGCCCTGAAGCGAGAGATTAAAGAGGAGTTGGGCTGCGGCATTATCATCTCCGGAGAATCATTTATTTGTGAAAACATTTTTGAGCATCAAGGTTTCAAAGGTCACGAAATCATTCTGGTATTCCCGATTCGCTTTGATGATGCTCAAATTTATTGCAAAAAGCGCTTCCAAATTCATGAAAATCGTGGAAGCGTGCATTGGGTAGAATGGATTGAGATGGAGCGTTTTAAATCTGGGAAAGCTGTTCTTTTTCCACCAGCTCTAAAGCAGCGGATACTATAAAGCGGAAGAAAAATTCGGAGCGCTTTTATTTGGACTTCCTTGTCAAAAAAAATCAGCAATTAGGTGGACAAGCTTAAAACCATTTTTGAAAAAATTGCAACCATCTATCTCCAGGATGATTTTTCTTTTTTGAGGTCAAAGTGGATGAGTTGGCTCATCCGCATATGGGCAGTCGAGATGTCGATGATCACCTATTTCAGCACAACAAGATTTTCGTCGATCAAGTCAAATATGCGATTCCCCCTGAGGAGCTTTTCCAAGGTAGACCCCTTCGAGCAGAGCGTCAGCCTCTCTTGTTACCCAAAGGCACCCATTTTGGCCGAGAAATTGGAGACCATCATTTATCGAGGCTCATTTAATAGTCGCATGAAAAATTTTTATAATAGACCTCTTTCGAAACTCGAATTTTGGATAAATTATGTATATGTTGAAGCCTGTGAGTAGGGGGAATCATAAAATACAAAACGGTAAAAAGATTAGAAGAAGAACCATTTCGCCGCTTAACGGGAGTTAAGCGAGTGAGATTCGACAAAAAGGGAGAGATTTTGAGAGGAAGGAACAAGAGAAAGAAGAGGAATGAGTAGAAACAATAAGCTTCCTATAGAAGAGAGGTTGTTAATGGCGCTGGGAAACC
>CAYNKV010000032.1:0-10416 GCA_964397905.1 uncultured bacterium | reverse complement strand
GGAAGAATGGATTAATACAGGATTTGATCCGCTCGCTTCCTCGTATACCTCTTGAGGAACGTCCACTATTAGGTAAGCAGATTAACTCTCTTAAAGTTAAATTAGATAGTATTTTCGACAGCTCCTTTGATCTTTTGCATCGAAAAGAGCTTGCTGAGAGGATGGATCGAGAGAAGGTAGATGTAACCCTTCCTGGGCGCGCATTCTTTTCTAGTAGAAAGCACCCTATAAGGGCTATTTTAGATGAAGCGCTCTCTCTATTTTTTAAATTAGGTTTTGAAGTTCAGTATGCTCCTGATATTGATAGCGATTGGTATAATTATGAGGGATTGAATTTCTCTGCCGATCATCCTGCTCGTGAGATGCAGGATACCTTCTACTTAGACCATGGTCATCTGCTCCGTTCGCACACTTCTAATGCGCAGCTACGTGCTATGGAGCAAGCATCTCCTCCATTAAAGATAGTTTCTCCGGGTAAAGTATACCGAAATGAAGATGTGAGTGCCCGTTCCCACCTTATTTTTCATCAACTTGAAGGATTTTACATCGATCGCCAACTCTCTTTTGCCGATCTCTTTACTCTTATGGAGTGGTTCTGGCAGCAGCTCTTTGGCAAGGAGATCTCTCTGCGATTCCGACCCAGCTATTTTCCTTTCGTTGAGCCGGGCATGGAGCTAGACATCTCCTGTCTGCGATGCAGTGGAAAAGGTTGTGATCTTTGCAAAAAATCTGGTTGGCTCGAAGTGTGTGGAGCGGGTATGATACATCCGAACGTTCTTGCGAACGGGGGAATTGATCCTAACGAATACTCAGGATACGCTTTTGGCATGGGGATAGAAAGAATTGCAATGCTGCGCTATGGGATCACCGATGTCCGTCTCTTCCTGCAGAACGACATGCGCTTCCTCGCCCAATTTTGACCTCTCCAACAGAAAAGATGCTCTCACTTAACAACCGATAGAAGAGACTAAAAATCGAACGCTGCCTGCAGTGAAAACCCCTGTATCCCCAAGTTGCCCTGAGCTAAACCATATTTCTCAGAAATTGTAGCAAAATTTTGAATTTGACTAAATCCTGGCAACAGATGTTCCTCCCATGCCAGCTGTAGACGAAGACGCATCTTCTCATTTGAGGCAAGATGATCCCATCGGATTCCTAAAGCAAGATCTAACATAGAACGCATAGTCCACCAGGAACGTTTTGAAAGCAAAGTACCTGGGGTTTTCGAAGTGGTAACATATGGTTGTCGTTGATGCGTATTATCTTTTCCGTAAAGAAGAGCAAAAGAACCATCTCCAAAAAGACTCCAACCTGAACCAAAACCCCACTGATTTTTACATCCTAAGAGAAGCCCGCCACTACCAAAATAATCGGAAATATCGATGTTGGGCAGAAGAGATCCTTCGGAAGACAAAGGCTCATAGCGGCTATTAAAAGATCTATCAGCCCATACGCCTCGCATTCCTAAAAAAGGGCGAACTATGGTCCAGTTTCCCACGAAGTAAGAACGACCCAACTCGAAATCAAGGGTGTCGAAAGAGAGGTTTGTCTGACCAGTAGCTTTGGAAATAGGTACTGCAGCGAGGAAACCATAAGGGACGATCTCTCCCGCCTCTTTAGAAGGATCAGGAAAAGAAGTGGAAGCAGCCCCACGCGATTTAAGAAAACTCCAATTCAGAAGCATATCCCAACCATCATGAGGCAAGTTATACCCGACACCTACTCTGCCGCCCCAATTCCAATCATAGGGAACATATTCCGCTACCGTGCTTCCGAGATATCCGGTTGGAGGAGAACGTTTGGAAACATAATTAAGGAGATCTTCGCTAGGATGCATTAGGAGGAGAGCTGCTTGGACCCAAAGATTTTTCCCATCTCTGACTACAGGTTGTGTAGGCGGATTGAGTAGATCTCTGCGGACCTCCTGTTTGGTGGCACCAGTTTGACTCTCTAAATTTTGGGAACTCACTCCCAAGATCACTCCCATCTTGACTAGAGACGTGGCGAAGAATGCTGCACCATACTTCATCTCTTTTTTCTCCTGTAACAAAAGAGTCAAACTTCTCTTACAATTCCAAATTTTAAAATAATCCTTTATTAACTGCAAAGGAAAAAGAGGTTTATGAACTTTTGGGTATTGTTTCGACAATCCGATGGATCGATTGCATAAAAATAAAAGTTTGCTTCTCTAATTGTTTCAATATAAAAAACCATCCTGCCCAAAGCAGCGCCAGTCCCAACAAAGATTTTAGAGGCATCCCTAAAAAGGCAATCTGAATCTGAGGAGCTAGTCGGTTAGTGATTCCCAAAAACATCTCTGCCATCAGTATAGCCACTAGAGAAGGAGCTGCTAACTGCATCGACAAAGTGAGAAATTGCGTCAGAAGAAAGCAGAGAAAAATCCAAAAGGGATGGCCTGATTGAAAGAAAAGCGGCGATATAAAGCTGTCGGGAGGAATGATCGTGTAGGAATTAACCACTCCTTCTATGAAAAGAAAAGGACCCTTCATTTGGTAAAAGAGAACAATAAAAACATATTGATATAATAAACCAAGAGAAGATGATTGTGACTGCATCATCGGATCCATGATCTGAAGAGCGGAAGAACCTCTAAGAAAGTCGATCAATATTCCGCAAGATTGGGCTATATAAAAAGGAATGTTAATTAAAAATAGTAGAATAAATCCGACAAACAGCTCTTTGACACAATAGGCAAGAAAAAAAAGATCAAATGTGGGAGGTATCTCTTTCGTTTTTAAGATTAAGTGGGGCAACAATATGAAAGCTAAGGAGATAGCTAGCCCCATTTTAACACCACTTGGAAGCTTTGCTCCAAAAAAAGGAGCCATCGATACAATGGGCGCTAATCTCATTAAGGCTAATAAAAATAGGGTAAATAGGGAGATTGCAGGCAGATTGGGAATCGTTAACAAGAAACTCAGATAATCAGATCTGTCTAGCATCTTCGGTAAGATAGTACTTTGATTTTTTTACCATCTACGGAGCTGTTCTCTCTTTTCTGAAATAGGATCATAGCTAAGTAGTCCATTGGTAAAAATGTTGAAAGATCGCATTGGTAAACTGGATTATCTGTGCTCCCAGCCATCCCCCCATAAGAATAAGGGTGAGAACGACCGCTACTAGCTTTACTGTAAATGAGAGCGTTTGCTCCTGGATCTGGGTAGCTGCTTGGACGATAGCTACAAAAAGACCTACAGCCATGCTTACCAAAATAGGAGGGGCAGAGAGAACTAAAATCATCAGCAATGCTTGATAAGAGAAGTGATAAATTTCACTCGTAAACATGTTTTACCTAAAAGTGAGTACGAGTCCCTGGATCAGCAACGTCCATCCGTCTACCATTACCAACAAAAGCAGTTTAAGAGGGAGAGCTATCGTCAGTGGTGATAACATCATCATACCCATAGCAAGCAATATATTTGAGGTTACAAGATCTATGACAAAAAAAGGAAGATAGATGATAACCCCAATTTCAAATGCAGCCTTAAGTTGAGAGGTGATAAAAGAGGGGATAAGGATGATAAAGTCGGTAGGTTTCAGTTTTTCTCGATACTCCTGAGGGAAGGAACGATAGGCGAGATCATAAAAGCTCGAGATATGTTTAGGGAGGCTGTTTCTTTGTAAAAAACGGCCTAAAGGTTCCTTTCCTGCGTTTATTATTTCGACTAGGTATAGAGAGGTAGCAGAAGATAAAAGCTGTTTAGGTGGATTTTTTTCGATAATAGAAGAAGCTGATTGATACATAGCTAAACCGGTAGGAAACATCACATAGATCGTCATCAAAATCGCAAGGCCGTTTAGCACTTGATTAGGAGGAGATTGCTGTACTCCTAACGCATTCCTCAGCAGCGACAAGACGATGACGATTTTAACATATGAGGTAAGAAGCATTGCTATGAAGGGGAGCAATGAAAGAATAGTAAGAAGACTAAGCTCTGCTATAAGTGTAGGAGGCTGACCCGTTTGGAGATCTTCTAGAGATGGAATTGAAGGATCCAATGGAGAGTCTCCATATAAAGAAAAAAAGAGAAAGAGAGGAAGCAATAAAAAAGCAAAACGGATTATTCTCATCTCTTATCCTATAAGTAAAAGGAGATCCTAGAGCCTACTTAAAAAAGCAACACTTCTGCCACTGGCCTTCTCAAACAGAAGCAATTTTCACGGATCAATCCCTCTAGGGGATCATCGCCTTACTAGATCCACTCTTCTGCTTTAAGTAGAGACTAAACGCTTTCTCTATAGACTTCCACTGATTTTCTAGTGTGATATTAACAATTCCCGACTCTGTTTCGATAATACACCCCCCAGGGGTAATATCTTCTCTCTCTTCAATCACAAGAACGCTTACTTGAGAGAGTTTAGAAAGTAGCTCTGATTGATTTTTTTGAAGTAGCTCTTTATCCGATTTATTCACATAGATGACAAAATTTCGATTTTGAGTCATCTGACTAATGCTCTTCATCACAATGTTTACGATAGTTTCTGGCCTACTTGCCAACTCTTCTCCAACGATTTTTTTTGCTATTTCTAAAGAGAGATTAAGTACTAACTGATCGATCTCATGGCGCAGCTCTTTTTTTTTCTCATCTAATTCTAAAAGTTTTAGATTCCAGCGGTCTAATCCTTTCTGAAATCCCGCTTCTTCTGCTTTGCGGCGCTCTTCTTCGCATAAAAGTTTGGTCTCCTGCATCACTCTTTCTCTATCTGTTTTCGTTTGTTCGACGATTTCTTTTGCTTCCAACAGAAGAGAAAATTGATCAGCAGGAATCAACTTTGTATCAGAATCGGGGTAAATATCCTTGTCTCTAATGAGAGAGAATAGCTTGCTCATGTCTATTTGCGTATTTAACGAATTCTAAAACTTGTTCGATTAAAAATGGAAGTGCTTTCCTGTTTTCCAACGGAGAAGAGAGTTTTTGAATTGAAGAACCATCTTTCATTTCAAAACGACGGAGCAGATGCCAGATAAAGCTACTGCTTTGGCCATATATTGCTTTAGCTAGACGATTTAAACCATGCTTTCTAATAGATGATCTAATCTGATCACTGCTATAATCCCGGGTTATTTTGCTTGAGAAGATCACCATCTCACGGTTGTGGGTGCGCTCATTAAGGTAGATTAATTCCTCTGGATAAAGAGAGTCATAAATTTTACTGAGAATTCTCTTGTCGAGTATAGACCTGATTCCAACAGAGAGATCGTATAAACCTAAAAAATCTAAAGATTTGTGCAAAATTTTCTTGTTACACTCAAAAAGCAGGTTCATAGGAGATTGAGGGATAAGAGATAGAGGAGTGATCTCTTTGTCCTCTTTTGTTAAGTATTCCATTATCGTTTTTTGTATATAAGCCATGGCTAAAGAAGAAATCGTTGGAACTATTTGTGAATAGAGAAACTCTTTTTTTATCCATTCGACTTGATCAGAATTAAGAGCGGCTAGGAAAAGTGCAATTTCCGATTCGGTAAAAGTCCTTAAAAATGGAGAGATCCAAGAAGGGTGAATCTGAGACAACTGTTCTGAAATAGTTTCATCAGATAAAGGGCGATAAAAAGGAGGAGCTTTTTCTATTAGCTCTTGTTCGGATTTGTTTAGATAAGATAAAAAAGCCGCCTGTTCTTCACTAGCAACCATTCCTATAAAAGATTTAATGGCAGAGCGAACTATATTAAGGTTGATTTTCATTTGTCGAAGGAGTAGGTGTCGAAACAGTAGGAGCTGTTTTGTTTGTGGGTGAGAAAGTAAATAGCTCTTTTATTCCTCCCTTTTCTTTTATCCATGGATAAATTTTCCATGCAATCCAAGAAAGAGCAACCAGTTGAACCAGGTTTGTTAAAATAAGAGAGAGAAATAATAGGCGAAATCGCACCACCGAATCAGCATCAACGGCTATGGACCAAATAAGCACCTTTTTGGGATTAGGATGGGAAAAAACTTCCAGATCAGTTTCCGGCAAAGAAAAAACCGCTAGATCTAAGATGACGGTAACATCGTTTATATCGAGACCGCTGATACTTGCCGCAACCAACCTCCTGATTTTGGAAGTTAAATGTTTGTTAGGATCGTCACCTACCCCCTGATGCTTAACATAAACAGCAGCAGTAATTTTCTGAGGAGCAGTAGAATATCCGCTTATGTCTGAGGTTTCCTTAGGGAATGCTATTTGTACTTCTGCTTCGATGACCCCATCAATTTTTCTAATAGTATTTGCAACTTGTTGCGCAAGTCCAGCTTGATAACGGATTCCCTCTTCCTTTTCTGTCGACATTAAACCCTGTTTAGCAAACAGCTCCAAAAGGCCAGCCCCTTTTTTTCGAGGTAAGCCATTTTGATTCAAAATCGACATTGCCTCAGTTATTTGCTTAACATCTACCGAAATACTGTATAAAGCTCCTCCAGATGATTCACCGATTCCTCCCGAAGTCTTAGCAGAAACTTTCTCTGCTCTAATCCCTTTGTTAGATAGAAATACAACAATCTCGTTCGCTTCTCTCTCTTCTATTCCGTTGACAATGAGAGCATTGTTCGTACATCCTGAACCGATAACAACCAGAAGTAAAAGGAAAAAGAAACAATAGCGCATAGCACACCCTCCCAGGAGCCTATCGAATCTAAAATTTTATCTCAATATTTTCTAATAAAGCAAAACCGCCCCTCTGCTTTTTTTGGAATTAAAAAGATCAATGCCTCAAGCTCTCTTTTTTAATTAATTAAAATAGCTTACCTAATTGGAAATCAATCTTCTTTCAGCTAGACGAAGGTTGTTTTGTGCACAAGACTTT
Organism: uncultured bacterium; assembly: GCA_964397905.1. GTDB lineage: Bacteria > Chlamydiota > Chlamydiia > Chlamydiales > Rhabdochlamydiaceae > PALSA-1444. The sequence goes on along the minus strand of CAYNKV010000032.1, from coordinate 3,614 downwards.
ATCTCTTCGGAGAGATAATCTTTCTTCAGAATTTGCAGAGAAGCGTTATACGACTCTTGATAGTTTCCTATCCACCATGCAGATATCGAATATTCGAGCAAAATAAGGTAGTCATATACCTCTTGTTCGAAAAAGAGAGCGAAAGAAGGGCTCTTTAAAGAAACCGCTTTTTTTGCGTAAAGGTAGCTTAAAAGATAACACTCCCTACGACGCAGATAATTGCTTAGTCTATACAAAGGCTCAGCACGATCTGGATTGTAGAGAAATGCCTTTTCATATCCTTCAATGATAGCAGATTCTGGTAATTCTGCTGCCTCCTGCAGAAGAGCAATTTGGTACAAAGACCAGAATACCTCCTCGCGCCATCCCCCTAGATCCACTCTTTTTTGGTATGCTTCAATCGCTTCTCTGATTTTTCCCGCATCTCTATAACTTTGAGCAAGATAAAAATGCGTGCGCGTGTTCAAAGGATCCTTCTCTAGCTCTTTCTCCAAGAGAGCAGCATCTTTTAAAAACTTGTTCGGGTTTTTCGACCTATTCCCTCCACCTACGATGATCATTTCGACTCCCTCTAAAAAATCTCCGAAACAATTATCTGGACTCACGAGCACTTCGTGACAAGCTCCCTTCCAGCAAAAGTCGAGATCGCTCCGAATTAGCTGTATCCGATGGTAACGAAGAGAACCATATTTTATAGGAAAATAGTAAAAGTCTTTGTCCAATTTGGAAGCAGAACAATCTGGAGAAAACGACAATAGATCGTCCGCGTCCATAAACAATATATAATCAGATTTTCCTTTTGCATAGATAAGTGCTTCATTTCTATTGTAAGCAAAGTCAACCCAAGCTGTTCTGTATATTTCTCCAGGGATTCCGTCTAACACTTCCTCGATAATTTTTTCAGTATTATCTGTCGATTCTTTATCTACTATGATCACCCAGTAATCGATAAATGGCTTAACCGACCTTAAACAACGTCCTATTACCTCCTCCTCATTTTTTACGATCATGTTAAGACAGACTGTTTTTTTCGCAGAAGAGGAACCATCGCCCTTCACCTCATATTCAGCAAAAAGAGAGTGGAGGCAAGCAAAATAGAGTAAAAGAAAAAAGAAATAGCTTCTCATAAGAAACCCAAATCGGTGCAATTTTAGATATAAATAAATATTTAACAATAAAAATTGTTAAAGCAGGTCACAAATTCTATTGAGAAAATCTTTTTCTTGCAAGAGAGCAATCTTCCCATATTCAGCAAAAAGAGAGTGGAGGCAAGCAAAATGTACTAAAAGAAACAGCTTTTCATAAGAGATCTGAGTGGGCGTATTTCAAATAGAAACAGACATTTAAAAAATCAAAAAATTTTAAATCAGATCAGAAACTCCAATTATGCAAGAAAATATTTGTCAAAAAAATCAAAATTTTTAAATATGTTAATTATGTGCATGATAGGTTTAATGTTTAATATTTCAAGGCTTTTAATAACAAAAGCTTTTAAAAAAAGCTGAAAGCTTGTTTTTTTTGATAGATTTAGTTTTAAATGTTTTAAAGTTAAAAAATTAAAAAAAGAGGGTTTTTTGAAAAGTTATTCGTTATTTCTGCTTTGTACGCCTCTTTTTTGCTTTTCAAACAATATAGCAAGCCCATCCTCTTCTCATTCTCAAACTGGTTCCGACTCTGGCGCTTCACCTCTTAAACGTTGCTCAGTAGATTATTCTGGGGCTGCTCCAAACGATTCTCTGACCATTAAAACGGATCAATTAGCTAAGATTAAAGCGATCTGTTATGGTTCAGACCGCACCTCTCTCAATTTGTTGTTTGAGCCAGATTATTTTTCCAAAAATCTTCATCGAATGATCGATCTAAGCTGGCATCAGTTCAGAAACCAAACTAATGGAGCTAATTTAGGATTCATTATACGCTCCAAAGAAGAGCCCATGATAGGTGGCAATATATATTACGATTACCGGCAAGGATATGTAGGAAATTATCACCAAATAGGGTTGGGTTTTGAGTGTCTAGGAAAAAAAGTTGATTTCCGAGTTAATGGATATTTTCCAATTGGAACAAAACAACATCAAGAGTATTACCAGTTTGACAGCTACATTGGCTCCTATTTTGCGATTCAAAGGGGTACCGAGTCTGTCGATTTCTGCTCCGATTTTGAGCTCGGCTTTCTTGTTAAAAAAACAGAAAAATTTACCTTTCACGTTGCGATAGGTGGATATGCATTAGGAAGCGTAGTTCAGAGTGGTATTTTAGGGGCCAAATTAAGGGTTACCCCCAGTTACAAAGATTACTGTTCCATAGACCTGAATTTAAGCTACGATTCAATTTTTGGATTTGTTCCAGAGATAATAGCGAAGGTTTCGGTGCCTCTTTATCAGATTTCTTCAAAGTCCAACCCAAAAGAAAAGCTGAATGAGAGAGCAAAACAGGTTTACCAACCTGTTAGACGTTTCCCAGTTCCAATTATCCAACCGCAAGATCATTGGCAGACGAATAAATTCTAATCTATTCTTTAAAGTTCCTGTTTGAACCAGCCATGTGGAATTTCCCGTTTTTTCATTTTTATCAAAAAAATCGACGTTTTTTTCTCTTCGTCAGTTATTCAGCAGAAAAAATAATAAAATTATTTTAGTTCTACAGGATTAGAAGTTACTGGTTCAAAGAATTTTGGGCGATGCTCATAAGATCCTTATCGATCATCAAGGTGAAACAGGAGATGCTATTCCTTTTGATCGTTCTTCTACCTAATCCATCGGAGACAAGTTCTCTGCGTTCGAAGGAAGGTGTAGGGGCTTTTGCTTTGTTCGTTGATTGAGATGCTTCAGAATTCTAATTTTTTTCTATTTTGATTTTTCGGTTTTCATTAATTAAAAAGAAATTTATTAACATGATATGTGCAATTGTATTGATAATAGCTATTGCAAAAAGTCGGTTCTGTTAGTTTGTTAATATTAAGAAAAATTTGGTTGTTTTATGCAAAACAACCTAGTCAAGATCGGATTTTTTTCACTAATATTAATAATTTCTTTATAAGAAGCAAAAAGAAAAGCTCTCTCTTGCTCTATTGAAACGGGGTATTTCTGTAGATTTCTATTTTCTCGAATAAAAGATCTGTTTCAAAGGGATTTGAATGGTTAGGAAAATAATCTTTAACAAGAGCTCTTTATCTATGATTCGCTATTAATATTTTTAAAGAAAAAATTGAATATTAGAGATTGATGTTTTTTAATTTTTCCGCTTCAATGCAATCATGAGGAAGTTAAAATTATTTATATGCATTCTGGCATTGCTATCTGTTGTAGATTTAGGTGCTGCTTATCCATTTTGGGGAAAGGTTCCCAAACAGGGCCCGCAGGGAGCTACCGGTCCCAAAGGGGAAACCGGAGCTACAGGGAGCTCTGGCGGTGCCACGGGAGCTACAGGCCCCCAAGGTCCAATAGGCCTTCAAGGTGAAGTAGGTCCGATAGGTCCCGCAGGCCCTCAGGGTCTGGTAGGTCTTACCGGTGCGAAGGGTGCGACAGGTGCTACTGGAGCCACAGGCGCTACGGGTGCGACAGGTCTTCCAGGCGAGATAGGTCCCCAAGGTCCAATAGGCCTTCAAGGTGAAG
>CAYNKV010000031.1:0-10840 GCA_964397905.1 uncultured bacterium | reverse complement strand
TTGATCTCGGATCTAAAAGAGCCCAATCTATTAATACAATCTATCTATGAAGCTGTATTAAAAATAAAAGAAAAATCAATAGATTATCTTCTCTTGTTAAGAGAGGAATATTGAGGATGAGTGCTGCCGGTAGAAGCAGTAGATATTATCTTTCTGACTGAGCCGTTTTAGAAGGAATAGAAAGATCAGAAGAAAAGCATGTTATAATGCTATATCAACAGGTCGTACTGTAACAGCTCCAAAAATGGCTTGCCATGATTAGCGGGAAGAATACCTTTCTAAACACTCTCCTATCGACTTATAAAGAGCACTATCCTGGCTTTCGGATCCAGCACTACCCGTGAATAACCGTTTCTGATTGCGCTGAACACCACATAAATGCTGCTTCCTCTAGCAGCTGAATGGCAGCCTCTCTGTCGAGAGGATCAGTAAGCTCAAGGAGGATTTTCCAATCTCCCTTTTTTATTAACAAACTTCCCCAATCCTCTTCCCGAACCAAAACGAGGGAGATAGATCGCAAATAGCAAGGTCCCTCCTTTTTCTTCATTTTGATGAGCAACCACCGATCGCAGTGCAGCAGCAACAGGTGCAGAAACTATTAATAGATTGATTGGGATCGGCCAGAGTAAAAGGGTCTGAAGGGGAGGCTTCTACTAAAACCTTGATGCCCTTTCTTTCCATTTCTCTTTTTGCTGGCTCAAAACGGCCCCTAATAGTTTCCAAAGATTTATTCACCAGCAGAAGGGCTGCCGTTTTCTTTCACTCTGTTCTTTCGCTCCCCTCTACTTTTCTCATCTTAAAATCGTCGTAATTAAACTCTGGCATAACTATTGATCCTCTTTCTCATGAAGTTAGTTGAGATGCAGCTGTTTCGGATCGAATCCAACAGATGGACGGATCGGATGAAAACTTTTAAAGAATTGATCTAGCAGCCGCTCCGACTTTTTCTTTATATCTTCGCAATGGACAGAGCGGGAGGCAGCCTGGAGTAGCCGCACTGCTCTAAGTGGGTCATGCTTAAGCATATGTGCACCATAGGTCATATAGTGAAATCCGCAAATATCTTTAGGAAAAACAGCGCCCATCATGCGGACCTTATTAAAATCTGCGATCGCGGTCGCATACTCTAAGGGATCCTCTTTCTCTCGAGGATAAGCGATAAGCATGCCGCTGCGAAAAAAATGGATTTCTGCCTTACCACGAAGGCTTTCTGGAACCGTCTCTTCCATTGGGTTCAGCTTTTCTTTCAGCCCGGAATATTTTTTGACTAGAGTGGCTGCTTCTATGTAGCCACTCCCTATGGATGTTTCCTTTCTCCCATAAGCTCTGTAAGCGTGAGCGACAAGTATACTTCCGCGAAAAAGATGAAACTCCGCTCGAGCTCTAAGGTTGTTTGGAATTTTTTGTTCCAGCTGATGCAGATCTTCTTTCAGTTGGGAATATTTTTTGATCAGAGTGGCCGGCTCTTGATGAGCAGTTAGGAAGAAAAGGTGTGACTCTACAAAAAGCTGGCGCAACCTCATTCTGAACTGCTGAACAGGATCTTTCTCCTCTTCGCTCTCTCTTGCATAAACCTCTAGGGACGGTTTTAAGTTGCTGATGAGTTGATGAGGATTAGGGATATCCTGATATGTGCGGTACAAGATTTTATCTATCTTTTCTTCTTCAAGAGATTCGGTAGAGGGATCCTTTGCCTCTTCAGGAGCGAGGGGATTCTCTAACAGTTCTAAGTTGATCGGCTCTGCTGCTCTTTCCCAAAGATGGCTCACCAGCTCTCCTTCAATCTGGTCTAAGATAGGGTTTCCGAAGCCGAGCGATCGTGCCTTCTGGATAAGATGCGATCCTAAGGCGATAAACTGGGGCGATGTCTCTGGGTGGTTGATTCCTTCGGCAAAGAGTTTACAGCCATGGGCAACCTTCTTGTAAAAGATAGCGCTCCCCTCTTTTTCTAGCAGCTTCTGGATGGAGCTCATCAGCATGATGCCATCTGCTGTTGCAATAGTTCTCTCCTCTCTGTAGATCGAGGGTGGAAGTTTAGAGAAGGCCAAACCTCTATAAAGGTGAAAGTCGATGGCCTCTTTGCCATCAAGGGAGAGGTTGAACAATCTAATCTCTTTTTCTATCAACTTAAACTGGGAGATAACTTTCTGAAATGCTTCGTTAACACGATCTGGACGATAGGAGGGGATTAAAAGGATTTTTAGCGCATCTATTGTAGCTTTCCGAACCCTGACGTCGATCGCCTCCTCGCTCCACTGAGCCTTCTCTAAGAGATGTTCACACTGATCGAGAAACTTTTTTATCGTTGTTTCCCTTTGATTGTCGGTAACTAGGCAGCACTTTATATAGGCTTCATCTAGCTCTTCGAGGAGGGAGTAATAGCCCCCATTTTTTGTCCCCTCTATCCCTTGCTCTATCATCAGAGGAGCGGTTCTTGAGGAGAGGGTGATAATGGCTCCCTCATGCTTGGCTTTCCATAGGAGAGAGCTGCCCAGATTCTGGAATAGGGAAATCAGCGGCTCCAGATCTGCAGCTTCTATCTCTTTTCCGTTGATGATGAGGCGGCTCCCGATAATCAGCTGCTTTGATTCTTTGCTGCTCGGAAGGGTTAAAGTAGCTACGAGTTTACCTTCAGAACTTTTACTTATAGTTAAGGTAGAGTCTTCCTTCAATTGGATGATCGCATACCCTCTCTGGGAGATCTCTTTCGAATTCCCAGGGCCCCCTCCGAGCAATCGGTCTACAAAGAGGCTATATTTTGTTCCTCTAGTTGGGTCGGTATAAAAAGGAAGGCTGCTCTGTAATGCTGAGTCAATTTTTATATATTCTGCCGAGCCGCACGGCTGCTCTGCTCTCAGATTAACCAGCTTATCCCTGCTCAAAATTGCTCTGCTGGTAATTTCTGTTAACTTTATTGCCATAAGAATTTCCCTATTTTTGGCGCAATTATAGGGGGCAATTTTTTATTATGAATAAAATTTTAATATAAATTGTTCTTGCTGCTTTGTCTCTATCTAGTGAGAGAATGGCTAAAACTGAGCGATCAAGATTTTTCGATAAGCTGGAGAGATGTAGATACTAAATCGTTGATTTTTTGGCAAAAAAAAGTAAAACCTCGTAGGAGATCTTTCTCTAAAAAGAGGTAGGGCCATAGAGATAGCGACTCTTCCCTATTTAACGGCGTTCACAATCTTTCCGTTGATAACGGGGTGGCTCGATTCTTTGAAGCCGTTTTCGGAGGATTAGGTATCCATTTTTCCGACTACTTTTTAGTCCGAAAGGGCAGTTCTTCTATTGGAGTTGAAATTTTTAAAATCAGGATAGCGACAAGAGGCCCTTGTCGCTACTAGTAAAACCTGTTATAAGCTTTCTAATTTTTCTATTTTTTAGAATTCTCCTTTTTTTATTTTGAAGAACTTTATTTTAAGAAAAAGGGGAGCTGATAAGGTCTCGATAAGGAGATAAAGCTGTTATTATCGATTGGATAGCTCTCTTTTTTTTCTGGTAGGGAGATAAATCCTCTCTGTTGTTCTTCTACGATTGACGAGAGATCCCACTCTGTTAATTGAGCAAGGATTTCTGCCGATTTCCACCCTATTTTTTGGGAAGAGAGCCAGTGTGTGGTGGAGATTTCTTTCATCGCTTCGAACAAAGGTTTTGCATCTGGTTCCCAGAAGGTTTTGAAATTTTTCTCTGATAGATCGATCATTTCTGATATCCATAGATCTTTGGGTTCCCCCTGCTTCATATCCCTCATGGGGCTCTCTTCTGGAAAGAGATATGGCTTAGATAGAAGATATAATCTTTCTATCATCTCATCTGGCTTTCTCTTTAAAAGCTGCTCCTTTATCACGGATTTTGATATTTTTGGCTGTAACTGTTTTTCTGATGATTTGGTTGGCAGCGATTTAAATTGTTTCTCTTCTTCAAAAAGAGCCCCTTTTTTTTGTTCTACGATGGACGAGAGATTCCACCCTGTTAATTGAGCAAGGATTTCTGCCGATTTCCACCCTATTTTTTGGGAAGAGAGCCAGTGTGTGGTGGAGATTTCTTTCATCGCTTCGAACAAAGGTTTTGCATCTGGTTCCCAGAAGGTTTTGAAATTTTTCTCTGATAGATCGATCATTTCTGATATCCATAGATCTTTGGGTTCCCCCTGCTTCATATCCCTCATGGGGCTCTCTTCTGGAAAGAGATATGGCTTAGATAGAAGATATAATCTTTCTATCATCTCACCTGAATTACCTTTTAAAGCAGGTTCGTTTTTCAATTTTTTCTCTACTATGGTTGCTGATATTTTTGGCTGCAGCTCTTTTTCTGCAGCATCTTTTTGCCCTTCTTTTATTAAAAATTTAATATTAGGTTTTTCTTTTTCTTCTATAATCAGAATTTTTCTCGAAACAAGAGCATCAATTGCTTCGTTGATTAGAGATGGATCTACTTTTTTAAGTATGTTTCCCAATTGTCTAATCATAAGAGAGGTTCTCATTGGCTGCTTTTTTGCTCGTCTGTTATGGCTATAATTCCACCCCTCCAGAGCAATTGTTTGCATTACATCAAATAACATTTGATTCTCAGCTTCTTGCTCCCAATATGATGTGAAATTTTTTTTAGCTATCCTAATTAAGGCGTTTTTCTCTGCTTCTATAGATTGGTTTGTCTCTAATTTTTGTTGTAACGAGCTGATTTGACTAGAGAAATCGTGGCTACTATCTGGGTAGAGGAAAGAGAGGCAGAAAGAATATAAAGAGGATCGGGCTGGACTAAACTCCTCGTTTCCTGGGAACCATTGTAATGTGGAACCACCTATTTTTTCCTTTTCAGCAAAAAGAGAAGAGACACCTTTATGAGGATTCTTATCTATCTTTTGTGAAATGCCAAAATCTATTAAAAAGAATCCTTCTGCTACACCTATGTTTTCTGGTTTTATATCTTCAGGAGAGACGTTAGATATAAAAAGGAGTAATAAGTTTTCAAATGAGAGCGCTACTTTTTCTGCCGATATTTTTAATGTTTTTAAAATGGAGGGGCCTAAAACAGCTTGCTTAGCATAAAGCATATAGCAATGTTCTATAATAGATTTTCCTTTAACAACTCCAAGCAGATCTTCTTTAAAATCTCGCTTTTTTACAATATTGGGCAGGGCAAGTCTTTCGCGATACTTTTTTAAGAAGGGTTTTTTTTCTGTCGATGCATTTACCAAACTTATTGCTAGGCGGAGCATCTCTTTTTCCGCAAAAGTATTTTGTTCCATATTAGCAAAGGAGGAAAAATAGGCCCTCTTTTCGTTTGCTTCCCCATGGCTTGAATAGATAGGGGAAAAGGTGCGATTACTAAATGATCCTCCAGCTCTCTTGATTATAATAGGGGTTCCATTTACGGAGATGGGTGTCGTTATTTCTCTATTTTCAAATGATCTACTACTATTCTTGCTAAAGAGTTGATATATAAGATTAAGATGACCAAGGTGATAGTAGAACTTTTGCTCCTCAGAATGGCTCTTCTCTATCCAGATGTAGAGTCGGAGCTTTTTCTTATCTTTTAAAAAAGCATCAAGATGAAAAGCTGTTGGAACTTCCTTCAGATCCGCCAATGGGATTGAAAATGGGTTGTTTTCGAATTTAATCTCTAATCTAGGGGAATTTCGAAGAAATGGTAGGAAATTGGTTATGATTTTATTAGGAGGGGAGGATTTTGTAAAGAGACTGTTATCGAAAGGCAATTTATCAAAAATCTTCTTCCAAGCAATAGTTTGGGCATTTTCCTCTTTATAAAGGGTTTTAATAGATGCTTCTAGATTGCTTTTTAACTCTTTTAAGAGACGCATTACGGTTGTTCTATTTTCTATATTGCTCTCGATTGCCCATTGAGGCAGATCTATTGTATTGATTGAATCAATGGTTATACTTTTATCATGCAATCCGATGATTATCTCACTAAGAAAAGTGCCTCTTATTTCAGCAGCTTTTATAATAAAATAGGTCGCTATCTCTGTCCAAGCAGTACAATTTCCATCATGGTTTAGTGGTAAGCAATCTGATACAACTGGATTTTCTGCATTAAGCTTTGAAAGTGCATTATATAAATTTTGATGTTTGAACAGGGCTCCTGTAGTGCAAATGCTGATCAGTTTTCCTTCTTTATTTCGTGTAAAGAAAAAACCATCGGTAAAAGTTCCATCGGAGACTCTGCATAGAAGAGAGTTGCCTATTGAAATCTGCTTCAGTTCTTTTTCGATAATTGTTTGATCGTTTGTTGAAAAACTCTTATCAAAGTAAAACACTTTATATTTTGCTATAGGATCTTCAGATAGATGAGGTATTAATCCTAATCCCATCCAGGCTCCCTCATGTACAGCGACTTTAAAAGGAACCGCCTTTTTTCCCTCTTCTAAAAAATTTCGATTACCAGTAGGAAGAAGAAGCCTTCCTAAAGCAGGTATGGTAGATTTCCAGTTCCACTTTGCTGTCGAGTGTCCTACTAATCCTTTATTTGAGAATGCAACTCCCTCATCCAATATCTTCTTTAGCAATTCTTCGGGGTTTTTTTGACTCAAAAATGCTTTAAACTTTTTTTCAATTTCTTCTAAGGGAAGTTGAACATTAGGATCAAAAAAGATCTTAGTATGATTTGGTTCTTGATCGCTTTGATAAGGATTCTTTTCGTTTATTAGGTTGATTATTTGCTGAAGAGAAGGGTCGTTTTCTTTTAATGAAATAGGTTGAAAATTTCCTGCTTGGTGAAGAGCTGCATTTTTAGTAGAAACCAATTGAATCCGATTCATATCTTCCTCTAACTTTTAAAAATTGATTTATGAAGGAGGAATTGTGTTAATTAAATAGTTTACTGTAAACATATTTATTTTTTTATTTGACAAACTGAAATGAGAGGGGCTAATTTCTCTTTTCTCCCTAAGGGAAAAGCTGCCGTTTCCATCTAAAAATTGAGAAAATATTGGATTGGTTTTTTAAAAAATTGTTTATAATTTTAATTTAGCGCTTGTCGCAGAGCTGGTTTTTCCTATTGAGGAATTTTCCCCAGGGAGATCTGGTTTGGTTGGTGAGCAGTTTTTTTGATTTTGCCATTGGCGATAGATCAGAATAAGATCTATTTTCAGATGTTAGTGCTAGCTAAAGAGAGTCTGATCTCTAGGTGAGAGGTAGAGTTCTCAAATTTTTCTATTTCCTTTGGAAGAAGTTACTCTATCGAAGGAGCATAAAAAAGAAAGGGCTGTTTTTGTTTAATTTAGATATGTGAGTGAAGAGGAAATTAGAGATAAGCTCAAGTGGAAATCTGTGGATGAATCGTTCAAGAAAATTGGCAAGATATTTTTTAGGGATCACTCCAGAATAACAACGAGCGTAGCGAAAATAGCTGGAAAAATAGAGAAGAGGGATAAAAACATAACAGAGCTTCTAGAAACAACCCAAGCTTTGCTTAGATCTGCCCTGCTTTACCTGAAGGAGCTGTTGCTCCAACTGGTTGCGAAGAGCTTGCTGATGATAGGCTAATATTTGACTCAAGGCGCCTACCTTCGCAAATATCTTTGGTACCTTACCCTCATAACCTCAATAAAGAGATTTCCTGATTCTCCTGGATCCAGGATATCAGATCAAACCTATTTGAAAAAATTCCTGATCGGAAATAAAAATATGTTTTACTTTTAAAAGGAAAAGACCATATTGGCTGAGAAAAAAATAGCAGTTTGCAGGGAAGAGTATGAGCGTCCGTTTAAAAGCAATCGCTACCCAGATTAAGCAGAACGACTGTTCTCAGAAAGCTATAACAGAAGAAAGAGCAGCTCGCTTGATACAATTTGCTTTTCGTAGTTTTTCTGCAGAGCAGAAGCGGTTTGGTATAAGGACTCCCGATGATCAGCTCCTCTTTAAAGCAGCTAGAAATTATTTAAAAAACAGGACAAATCACCCTCTTCAGCGAACAATAGATTCCCTGCTGTTATTTAAAAACAACAACGAGAAAAGCAGGAAAGGGCTAGAACTCTCTATAAAAGCTCGCGCAATATGCGGCCAAAATCATTACGATACCCTGCTGATTACTCCATCCTGCAGATATAAAAGTCAGATCGTAACGAAAAAACTATTGGGGACAACCATACCCGAACAGATGCGCCTCTATCGATCCAATCCGACATCCTTTGACCAAGCAGTCAATCATTTTGCATCTTTTTTCTTTCAACATGATTTAAGACCCCTCTCTGGAAACAACCTATCAGATCCGATCTTAGGTTTTTCTTTCCCATCACTGCCCCGCTATGATAATGTCACTCTAGTTCTGACAGATAAAGGGAAGGGAGTAATAGGACTCTCTGGATGGGAGCTATTTGAAAGCAGCCATCTAAATAAAGCAGAGAAGTGGAACATGGTTCATGCATCTACCGAGCTGATCTACCTCTTTCCCCACCACTTTGAACAGATCATCGCCATAGCCAAACAGTTTTACCCAGATATTCTCGACTTATACCAGTTACTAAAAACAACGAGGGCTGTTTCCCTTTCGTTACTAGAGACATTTAGCTCTTGCCATTCCCAGTTCCTCAACAAAAAAGAAATCCAGCTAGAAAACCGATCAGAGATGCTCCCTCTACCTCCATCAACATTACCCATTATCACTAGACGGTTAAGAGAACTTCTTGAAAAAAACGGAGAAAAAGAGGATCTTTTAGCCTCGGTAGATCTGATTGCTCAGGAGATGGTAAGCGGAGCCTTCTTGTTTCTCTCTAACCTCCTCAGGAAACAGTCGGAAAGCAATCTCTCCTTAAACCTTCTTTCTTACAGAACCTTATCCATTTCTTCGGAGCAGTACCAACTGTTCCAAGCCAAGTTAGCTGGAGAATTTCCACTCTTACCGATCTCTAGAGAGAGAGCAGGCAGTCTGATTTTCGAATCCTTCGTCGATCAAGGAGCGATCGCCTTTTTTCATCCAGACATCGACTGCGCAGGCCAATCTATGGCTTTTTTTCTCATCTAAAAAGAGAGCTGTTCGTCCGATTTTTTTTCTATTTCTCTCCTAGAACTTATTTCTTTTTGTAAAAAAGATGATGCTACCAAACTCGTCGCCATCATCCAATATCTTCAATCGAATGCTAGGAGGAGCTAGTATCGATCTAACGCCATCTGCTTTCTTTAATCGACGATTAATAGGGGAAGCTCTGCTAGTAAAGGTTGGGAGTGGAAAAGAGCAATGAGCGAATTAGAGCTGCGGCCAGCTGGTCTAGCGACCCTGCAGAAACTTTTCTAAAGGAGGACAAACGAAGGGCAGCTACTTCTGAGGCAGCTTTGCCAGTTCAGATAAAGGAGATCCGACTTAATATATAGATGTTTAAAAATGTTTTTTTGTTAAATAAAGGAGATATGCATTGATAATGCAAGAAACTACTTTCGTGGCTTTCATGAAATTGGCTATCTCAGGCAGAACGATCTAACAACTAATCTTTGTGCAATAGCAAAAATAGTTTTCTACTTCACAGTTGTCGTTCCTCTATGCGCTGGATTAGCATATGGAGCAGCGAAGGTTTTTACCTACTGTAAAGGCAGCAGAACGGAAAAGGAGGAAAAAGTTGAAGGAGCTTTTCTTGGAGCGAAAAACCTTGATCCTTTTCAAGCAATTTTGGATAAATTTTTCTTTTTTCATCAACTAAAAAAAACAGATAAGCTCGAAAAAGTTTTTCCCTCTATAACAAAGAGTATAAACCGAACCGCAAATGGAACAACCTGAAAAACTATTATTTATCAGAAGAGTATGATCGAGATGCTCAAACGGTTCGAGTTTATCGCGATGAAAAGCAACTTTCTTCAGATGATGCTAAGAAACTCATTTTCCAACGTTTGCCGGCGAGATCCTTTGCAAGTGATCAATACGACAGCAATAAATTAGAGGAACTCTTTGGATATAAGCAGAGCCTCTGTAGAGATCCTGTTGCAAAAAAAGCAGATAACAGCATTTTCAGCAAACAGCCTAACAGTGTAGCCATCTATTCCGAAACTCGTTTATGGAAAAAGCCAGGAGAGGAAGGGAAGGGTATACCTGTAGCTATTCTTTCTCTACCCGCCCCTGCCTTAGATAACATATCACAACCGAATTACTCATACTACGTGCAAGATAATAAATTAGATCAAGCAAAGTACCAGGCAGAGATCGATTTTCTCTTTACTACTGTAGAAAAAGCAGTGGAAGATAATGCGAAAAATGCCTTTTCTAGAAAAGGAATTAAGAGAGTGGTTTTTCCCGAGACAGGCCAAGGTTATTATTTATACAGTTTGTCGGGAGAAGATAAAAAAGAAGCTGGAGTCATTCATCAAGAACTAAGGGAATCATTTTTCCAATTTATGAAGGAAAAGCATCCAACTATTCCGGTCGTAATCTGGAAACCGGTCGCTGAGGAAAAAGAGCTAGCTGGCGAAAAAGAGGGGGGAAATCGATATTATTAGGGGAGCTATCGAACAACATGCTCAACAAAATGATCTAATTATCAACCCTTCAGATCTCCATACTGCTCCGCCAGGTTGTAATGAAGGTCAAACATTTAATGAGAAACTAGGAAGCTGCACTGGCATCCTTCTAACGCAATTCCATTGGTTTAATAAACAATTAATGGAAACAGCATTTCAGCATTCCTTTGATGAAGTAACCTTTTCCATCTAGGCAGGGCGGCCCTCTTGTGGGAACAGCTATGAAAGCAGCGCTCCTGTGGCCATGCCTTCTCTCCTTTGCTATTGGCTGAGAAGAGCTCTTCTCGCTCTTGAGATCGGGGTCAGCTCTATAGATAGCGAAAAAGTGGGGCAACTAGGATTTGAACCTAGGACCAGCGGGTTATGAGTCC
>CAYNKV010000030.1:0-11281 GCA_964397905.1 uncultured bacterium | reverse complement strand
CCACATCTATTAGAGCTGTTAAATTAATAGACGCCTCTTCATTTAAACTATTGCGATGTTTTATCCTTATTCTCATTCCATTTTCCTATATTGCAATTCTATTTGCATAATTAGCTCTACCAGAAAACTTTGCATTCCTGCAAAATAATTATTAAGAACATTTTTTAAATAATTATAGGCTAAAAAAGCAGGAATTGCGATCAGCAATCCCATTACTGTAGTAACAAGAGCAGTTGAAATTCCTCCTAAAACAGATGAACTAGAAGAGATGCTTTCTCCAGAATGCAATCCCCCAAAAGCGATCAATATCCCCCAGACAGTACCTAAAAGTCCGACGAAAGGGGCCAATGTAACTATAGTCGGCAAAATAAATAGATTTTTTTCTAATAAAAAATTTTCACTTGAAATTATCGTCTCTACGTATGAGAAAATCGATTCCAAATCGGAAGAATTTAGATAGAAAATCCTCTCTTTCTCGCTTTTCTGAAAAGAAAAGAAACGATTTTTCTCCAAAATCTCAACGGTTTTTTGTTTAAATACCCGATAAATATGGGCATAAGGATGAGGTATAAAAGCATAGAGAGGCTTAGGAAGATTTTCAAAGCTCAGACTGAGAAGCGCATTTTTATGAAGATAAATTGCAGATCGAAAAGCAGATGAGAACCGTTCCACCTGTCTAATAATCCATATTTTCTGAATGAGAACCATCCAACATGTCATCGACATGATTAACAAAAGCAGGATAATCGCCTTGCCAAAAAAATCAGCTTGATTGTAAGCGGTTAAAAAAAGTGAAAGCGAATTCAAATTCCCTCCCCCAACTACATTTCCGATAAAACTTTCATTCTACCTACAATACTTCTTCAGAACAAGTAGCGCTCAAAACAGCATTTAGAAATTGTAGTGTAAAAAAGAGAAAGAAAGCAAAATCTGCACTCCTGATTCTTGCTCTTTTTTCTATAAAGTTATTTTACCTAAAGGATATTATGGATCAAACAACAGCTATCTTGATGCTCTACAACCCAAAATTAATCGACTCTCACGCCCACTTAACTGCATCTCCTCTTTATGAAGGGATAGAAGAGATATTAGAGAAAGCTAAGCTCAATGGAGTCGAGCATATCATCAATATTTGCACCGATCTTGAAAGTCTTAAAAAAGGATTAGCATTATCTCGAAGCTATCAATCTATATTCAATACTGCTGCTACCCCTCCTCAGGAAGTTTTAGAAAGGGTAAGAGAGGGACCGCTCTTTTTTGATCACATTAAAGAGGTTGCTAAAGAAGGAAAATTAATAGCTATAGGAGAAACGGGTCTCGATTATCATCGCCACTGCTTTTCGAGCGAATCGCAAAAAAAAAGCTTAATTTCCTATTTTGAGCTACTCGATCAGATCAACCTTCCTTTAATTATTCATTGTCGGAATGCATTTGAAGATCTATTCGATTTAGCTGATTTGGACTATAAGGATAAACCGGCCCTCATCCACTGCTTTACTGGAGGCATCGAGGAAGCAAAAAACTGCTTGGATCGAGGATGGTACCTTTCATTTAGTGGGATAGCAACCTATCCCTCTTCCTCTCAACTGCGAGAAACTATAGCCTACACTCCGCTGGATCGACTTTTAATTGAAACGGACGCTCCCTACCTAGCTCCACAATCTAAACGAGGAAAGGTTAACGAACCGAGCTATATAGTAGAAACAGCCGAGACTATTGCGCAAACTAAGAAACTTACTCTCTCGGAGATATCTCAAATAACCAGGAGAAACACAATTAAATTTTTCTCTTTGCAAGAAAAAATCGTTAATGTCTAATGCGGGAAATAATATGGTGTCTTCACCAGTTCCCTATTCGTTCGTTTGGAAAAAAATTCACTCCCTGACAGGAGTGTTATTAGCCCTATTCTTGTTCGAACATCTTCTCGTTAACTCACAGGCCGCTCTCCTCATAGGAGAATCGGGTCAAGGATTTATAGATCTAGCTAACGCCATCCATCGAATTCCCTATCTTCAAGTAGTAGAAATGGTTTTCATCGGGGTGCCGATGTTAGTACATGCAATGTGGGGAATTAAATATGGATTTCAATCACAATTAAATTCCCTTCCTACAGATGGAATCAGACCTTTTATACCTACCGGTAGAAATAGGGCCTTCTCGTGGCAGCGAATTACCGCATGGATAATATTTGCTGGGGTCATCCTCCATGTAGCAAAGATGCGCTTTATAGATTATCCCGATTTGCTGAAGCAGGGTAAGAAGGAATATTACTTTACCCCTTTGTCTTTCGATGAGGGTCTTTACACAGTTGCTAACCGCCTAAAGGTCAAATTGTATGGATTAGAAGAGATCTTCAAAGAAAGAGAAAGGTTAGGTCAAATAAAGTCGAAAACAGCCCCTTCAATAGAGAAAATGGATGAGAAAAAAAGATTTAATCTTACACAAGAAGAGGCAGCAGCTGATGTTCAAACCGAAGAACTTCAGCAGAAAAAAATGGTTCTTCTAGAAAAACAGAAGATAGATCGAAGCCAGGTAGTTGCTGTCTGTAACGATTTCGGAACAGTAGCCCTGCTTAAAGTACGCGACACTTTTAAATCTCCCTTAAATGCACTTCTCTATACGATTTTTGTCTTAGCTTCTGCTTTCCATGCTTTTAATGGAATTTGGAGCTTTTGCATCAGTTGGGGATTAATATTGAAATATTCTGCACAAAAATATCTGGTTAGACTCAGCTTCTCGATGATGACTCTTATTGCCTTTTTGGGGCTGATATCGATTTGGGGAACTTATTGGTTAAACCTGAAAAAATAGTGGAGCTATGCAAAAGCCAAAAAAAAAAGTAATCGTAGTAGGAGGCGGGCTTGCCGGTTTAGCTGCTACAATGAAACTTGCAGAAAATGGAATCCACGTCCAATTGGTTTCTCTCACACAGGTGAGAAGATCTCATTCCGTTTGCGCCCAAGGCGGCATCAATGCAGCAATGAACCTTCGGGGTGAAGAGGACTCGCCTTACATTCATGCTTATGACACAATTAAGGGAGGCGACTTTTTAGGAGATCAACCTCCTATCTTGGAAATGTGTCTTGCAGCTCCTGGAATCATCCGTCTGATGGATCGTATCGGTTGCCCCTTCAACAGAACTGTTGAGGGAAATCTTGATTTTCGACGTTTTGGAGGCACCTTATATCATAGAACTGCTTTCTGTGGAGCTTCTACAGGTCAGCAGCTGCTCTATTCTTTGGATGAACAGGTGCGTCGATATGAAGCCAATGGAATGGTAGAGAAATTTGAACATCATGAGTTTATCCGCTTGATCCTCGACGACTCTGGAATAGCAAGAGGAATCGTATACATAGATCTTGTCAACCTGAAGATCGATGTTTTAAAGGGAGATGCTGTCCTCTTTGGAACGGGTGGTCTTGGTGTAATCTTCAAAAAATCTACT
Organism: uncultured bacterium; assembly: GCA_964397905.1. Lineage (GTDB taxonomy): Bacteria > Chlamydiota > Chlamydiia > Chlamydiales > Rhabdochlamydiaceae > PALSA-1444. The sequence continues at coordinate 7,836 of CAYNKV010000030.1, read as the reverse complement.
AACTCCACTCTATGCACTGGAGCAGCTAATGGCAGATTGTTTATGCAAGGAATGGATTATGCTAATGGAGAATTTGTTCAAATTCATCCAACAGCAATTCCTGGTCTCGATAAATTACGGCTAATTTCAGAATCGACCAGGGGAGAAGGAGGTAGAATTTGGACATTCGGAGACAGCTCCAAAACCATCTCCTATCCTGACGGAAGCATACAGAAATGTGGAGAAACAGGAAAGCCATGGTATTTCTTAGAAGAGATGTACCCAGGCTATGGAAATCTCGTTGCAAGAGATGTTGCTTCTCGTGAAATTTTGCGAGTATGTAAATTAGGACTTGGAGTGGAAGGGAGGATGCAGGTTTACTTAGATATGACCCATTTACCCAAAACCACTTTAAGCAAGGTCGAATCTGTCTTAGAGATTTATCGTAAATTTACTGGAGAAGATCCTCATAAAACAGCGATGAAAATTTTTCCCGCTGTCCATTATTCTATGGGAGGAGCATGGGTAGATTGGCCCAGTGCTAATGCCCCTGACAGGGAGACTCGTTTTCGTCAGATGACTAATATCAGAGGTTGCTTCAATGTAGGAGAATCGGAGTTTCTCTATCATGGAGCCAATAGACTAGGAGCTAATTCTATGCTCTCCTGCATCTTTGCGGGATTTGTCGCCGGAAAGGAAATTCCGCGATACCTCGACTCTCTTACCCAAAATGAGATCTCCTCTACCATCTACTCAACAGCTCTTACTGAAGAAGAAAAAAGAAAAAAAGAGCTGCTATCTAGAGATGGAAAGGAGAATATTCATCAGCTCCATGAAGAGATGGCAGATCTTCTTGTGCGCCACGTCACTGTAGAAAGAAACAACAAAGATCTAGAAGAAACTGTTGGAAAATTGAAGGAGATACGGAGACGTTACGAAGCAATCTCTTTAGACGATAAAGGATCAAGACTTAACCAAACCTACCTGTTTGCACATCAATTCAGAGGAATCATCGAAATTGCCCTTCTAATAACTAAGGGCGCCTTATTGCGAAATGAATCTCGGGGAGCCCATTTTAAGCCTCAATATCCAGATCGAGATGATAAAGATTGGCTTAAAACCAGTATTGCTTCTTACCATCCAGATGAGCCTAATCTATCTTATGTACCCGTTGCTTTGGATCATTTAAAACCTTTCAAAAGAGATTACACCAAGGCAAGTAAAAGCAAACCAAAGCTAGAAAACATCCCAACCCATATCGAGTTACCTATATGAATCTAAAAGAAAATAGAGTCATTTTAAAAGTGTACCGAGGCACTGAAGGGAATCAGTATTGGGAAGAATTTGTTCTTCACCCTTCTGACACCTCTTACAACCTGATCTCCGCATTTATGGAAATTCAGCGTCTACCCATTAACCGATCAGGAAACAAGGTAGAACCGATTGTGTGGGAGCAAGGTTGTTTAGAAGAAGTATGCGGATCCTGCTCTGTTTTAGTTAATGGAACACCACGTCAAGCCTGTACTACCTTGATCAGGGAGGTGAGTAATAAAAGCGGAGACCCTATCATTAAAGTGGCCCCTTTAACAAAATTTCCCCTAGTACGAGATCTCGTAGTAGATAGGCAGATTATGTTCGAAAATCTAAAAAAAATTAAGGGATGGATTGAGATCGATGGCTCCTTTGAAAGAGGATATGGAGTTAATCAAACAAGAGAACTACAGGAGTCTCGCTATCTGCTTTCAACCTGCATGACTTGCGGTTGTTGTAGCGAAGCGTGTCCGCAAGTCTCTTCTCGTTCTAAATTCATAGGAGCTGCTGCCGTCTCTCAAGCAAGACTTTTTAATGCCCATCCTTTGGGAAAAACCGGAGCTGCTGAAAGATTGCATTTTCTTATGGAGGAGGGAGGTATCGGAGAGTGTGGCAATGCACAAAATTGCGCTCAAGTCTGTCCCAAACAGATTCCCCTTACCGAATCGATTGCCCTCATAGGAAGAGAAACAGTAAAACAATCATTCCGCTCTCTTTTTGAACTTCCCGACACTTTTTTTTAAAAAAATATTTTACATATAATAATCTTTTATTTAGCCTCTCGTTTTTATTGGGGTTTTAAAATGAATTCTTTAGGAAACGTTTCAGAAGCTGAGGGCATAGTTCCCTTTTTCCTTTCGCCATTAAGAATCGTTCCACAAGTTTGTAGTGTATGGAACAGTTTTCTCGAGATAAAGAGAAACTCTCTTGTTTTACCTTCGATTTTACTATGTTCGGGATTGAGCGGAAAAGGAGGGTTATTCGCTTCCATAGCACAATTATCTGCTGCCTTCTATATACTTTCCGAACTTTGGTCTCATCAGAAGAGCGTTTCAGAATGGGAAAGGGAGCGAAAAGGGTTGCTATCTTCTGTCGAGCAATCTTCAGAAGAGCTTCGTAAATTGAAGGAAGAGTTTGAAGAGATGAGAAAGAGGGAAAAGGCATTATCTCTAGGAAGAGAGCAGTATGAGCAGCACTTGAAGGATTTAGATGAGAAAATTAAGGCTAAAGTCACTTATTATAGGTCTGTATGCTCGCTCATTCAAAGATTAGAAAATGGGGATTCTCTCTCACCTGAAGAGGAGAAAAAAGTGGAAGAGGCTCAACGGATGAGAAGAGAAAAGAGCGACAAGAGGAGAGAAGAGAAGTTATCGAGTATGGATTCCGAGAGGCAGAAAAAAAATGTAAGGGATCTACTTTTTCGTAGTTCTCGCTCTTCCGTTGGAGGGAAAAGTGAGGAAATTACCTTTGGGACAGATAGAGAGAGAGTGATCGAAGATAGTGGTAGAATCACCCGATTGACTACTTCGAATAGGGAGCTCTCTTGGTTCCGCAAGTTGGCCCTTGGTTTTATCACATTGGTTGAGAATTCTGGAAATGCTTGATTCGGTTGGTAGAGTATCTGGCCTCCTTTGCATCTATAGTGGATATATGGGGGTTAAGTGTTGCAGGGGTTTATTTACTAGAGAGACGGTTCGATGTAGGGAGGCATTGGTGCGAGCAGGTGCGCAGCTGTTGGTGGGCACTGTTTGTCTATCCCTATTTTTTGCGCTCTTTTTTCTCAGCTGCATCCTCTATTCTCTCATCTTTGTTATCAATCTACTGTTCGGTGAAAGAGGCAGAGGTGGGTATGAAGCAGATCAGGCCCGTCAACTCTCTGAAGAGGTGACCCGTTTTAGAAAAGAGGTTACTGGTCGATCTCCTCAATTAGCGGCAGAAGAGACTTTCTATACAACAGGTAATCAATATCTTTTAGAAATCCGTGAGCATTTCAGAGACTAAGGTAGCTCATTTCCGAAGAAGGAGGGATTGCTATTCCCTCTGTAGGTTTTGATCATGGGTAAATCCGTTTCCGTTTATTGGTTGGACCGATTCTTGCACCTCTTTTAAGGAGGAAAAAACCGTTCTATATTGAGAAGAAAGCGATTGTTTAATTAATTGAATCCACTCCGCTCTATCTTGGAAAATCTCCGATAGGGATCCTAAGAAATCTTTATGGGCACGCTCTTTCCGGTAGGCAGGACGTTTTTCGGGAAGTTTAAGCAGCTCCATTTTATTAAGATCATAACTCCATAAAAAGGAGGTATGAACTAACCAACGATCTTTGGTAATATAAAGAGCGTTTCCACCATATTTTTTATCCCCAATAACAAAATCATTATCGACCAATTCTAACCCAGCTATCGTAGGAACTATTATGGAAGCTTCCCAGCGTAAAATCATCTCAGGATAAGCAGGAAATGGATGAAACGATTTATTGCAGATAAAGGTAACAAATAGCGTATCCTCATCGATAACAACAGTGCCTCCTCCACTAAATCGACGAACGATCGGAAGCGAACTGGGTAGCTCTTCTAAGTGAATAAGAGAACTTTCTACACCTGAAATACCGACTACAATAGCTGGCTCTATACACCTACTAATGAGACAAAAATTGCGCTGATCGAAATGAAGTAATTGCTTCTCCAATGCAAGTTGATCTTTAATAGAGGAAAAACTCAATTCGAGAACAACCATTAATAGGTTACCTTAAACCTGCTTTATTATACCTCAAAGCTATTAACAATATCTGAATATCTGCTGCAGTAATCCCCAATAATCGATAAGCTTGTCCTACGTTTTCTGGTTGAGACTTACTCCACTTTTCCTTAGCCTCCCTGCTCAGTCCAGAGACTAATTGATAGTTAAAGTTAGGGGGAATAGCAACAGTTTCAATCGACTCTAAACGAGAAACCTCTCTCTCTTGCCTCTGAACATAGCCAGCATATTTAATTTGCAACTCTAGCTGGAGATGGATCTCTTTACCATAATCGAGAATTAGGTTGGGAAACTCGATCTGTAGCTGCTTATAGGAAACAGTGGGACGACTAAGTAGTTGAGCAAACGAGAGATGTTGTCCAGGAACATATCTATTCGATAGGTAGAGGATTTGCTCCTCTATAATCTTCGCTTTCTTGCCTAATCTTTCCATTTGCAACTGATCGATAAGCGCTAGCTGATATCCTTTTGCTCGTAAACGGAGATCTGCATTATCCTGCCTTAATAAGAGACGATATTCTGCACTACTAGTAAATATCCGATAAGGCTCCTCTAAAGTTCGAGTCATTAACTCATCAATCATAACCCCAATATAAGCATCAGCTCTTTTTAAAATAAAAGCCTCTTTCCCTTGTACCTGCAGTGCGGCATTAATGCCTGCCATTAATCCTTGCGCTGCCGCCTCCTCATAACCGGTAGTTCCATTAATCTGTCCGGCAAAAAAAAGCGCTTCCAGACGACGACTCTCTAAGGAATATTTTAATTGGCCGCTAGATAGATAGTCATACTCTATAGCATAAGCTGGCCTAGTTAATTGCGCTTGACTAAACCCTGGCAATGTCTGAACCATTTTAATTTGAAGATCGTAAGGCAGAGAAGTAGAGATACCATTCAAATAAAGCTCATCCGTAGAAGAGGTTTCTGGCTCAACAAAAACTAGGTGTCTATCTTTATCAGGAAATCGCACATATTTATCCTCTATAGAAGGACAGTAACGGGGACCAATCGACCGAATTTTTCCTGAATAGAGAGGAGAACGGTGAAGATTTTCTATAACTATTTCTCGAGTTGCTTGAGAAGTATAGGTGATATAGCAAGGAAGCTGTTCTAACCGCTTTGTCTTTAAAGGATCGAAGGAAAAAGAGATCTCTTCTTCTCCCCATTGCTCCTCTAATAAAGAAAGATCGACGCTCCTTCTCTGAACTCGCGGAGGCGTTCCCGTCTTCATCCGCCCCATCTTAAATCCTATCTCCTTTAGAGAAGCACCTATTCCTATAGAAGAGGGGTCTCCTAATCTTCCTCCTTGCAGACTTTTTTCTCCAATATGAATTAAACCATCGATAAATGTACCAGTGGTAAGAACAACCGTGGCCCCCATATAGGCAATTCCTTCCTCTGTTTCAACACCTAATATTTTATTAGAATCAAAAAGAAGGCGATCTATAACCGCTTGCTTGATCAACAGATTAGCCGTTTTTTCTAAAACACTCCGCATCTCTCTTTGATAAATGAGCTTATCCACTTGTGCTCTAGGAGACCAAACGGCAGCTCCTTTCGATTTATTAAGCATCCGATATTGAACTGCGGCACCATCGGTCACTTTTCCCATAATGCCACCTAAAGCATCTATCTCCCGTACAAGATGCCCTTTAGCTGTCCCCCCTACTGCAGGATTGCAGCTCATTTTTCCAATAGTATCTAAATTCATAGTGAGCAGAAGGGTGGTACAACCCATACGAGCAGCAGCATGAGCTGCCTCACAGCCGGCATGGCCCGCACCTATCACTATAACTTGAAAGAATTCAGGAAAAATCCACATTACAACTAAGCGACAATTTAAAAAAAAAGAGAGAACTAACTCTTGTGGCGATCTCTTCTCGCTCTTTTTTTACGTTTATGTTTAGCCATTTTGTATTTTCTTTTTTTCTTTACAGAAGACATACAACCACATCTTTTAACTTTTTCAAATTTGATTACCTCCATAGAGTACCAGAGACAAAAAAATAACACTCCAAAATTCTGGAGCGTAGCGGAATCGAACCGCTGGCCTCAACAATGCCATCGTTGCGCTCTACCAGCTGAGCTAACGCCCCTGCCAGGGACCATTTTATACACTCCAACTCTTTTTTAAACAGAAAAAGATAGAAATTTAAATATAGAAAAACTGAAAATCTGGTGAGGAACTATTCTTTTAACCCAATGGAGAAGAAACGATAAACAGATGTTACAAATAAAATGGGGAAATTAAGGAGTGCTGCCATTGGATAGAAAAAGAAACTCTCAGCGACAAACTGTTGTGTAAAAATTAAATCATTTTAACTGGTTCAACATAAAGAAAGAGTGGAATGGTTAGATCCTCACTATATAATAGAGAAGACAAAAGAGGATTGAGCAGGGCAAAAATCGTTAATCCTAATATAGGTTGTGGAGCAAAGATATTCCCATTAAAAAAATAATCGGTTTCATGAAAAATCAGTTATACATTATTTTCTAATAGTTGTGGATAAACAGTTGTAGAATGTTTTATTATAAAAAATTATTTCTATTAGCGATTTCGTTTTTATTTGTTTTTATTCAAATTAGCTTACCTAATAGTTATACTGATTTGCTTAGGTCCAAAACCATAAAAATAGTATCACCTATCTGGAAATTTTTCTCGTACTCTTCCAAAGCTTTATCAAAATTGAATCCGAGAAAAGAAGATCAGAATAAATTTAGGGAAGAGGAGCTATTACTGGAAATAGAGAGATTAAAATTAAATATCTGGAAATTAGAAGATCAGATCAAATCTCTTAAAAATCAGGCAGTATCCAGCTACATCCAACTAAACAAACTTTCTACTATAAGCGGGGAAGAGCAAAAAAAAAGAGATAGGGAAGCTATTCGGCTTGCAGATATGTATGCAGAATCGATCTCTTGTCGAGTGGTTTTTCGAGAAATGAGTTCGTGGAATCACTCTTTTTGGATTAATGCAGGAAATAAAACCAATGAAAACATTGGGAAAAGAGTGATTGCACAAAATAGTCCCGTTGTAATCGGAACCAACGTTGTAGGAGTTATAGAATATGTGGATGAAGAACTTTCACGAGTACGATTGATTAGCGATTCTCATCTTGTACCATCCGTACGAGCAACAAGAGGCGGAGAACAGAGGCGAATTATAGCCGCTCATTCGCGAAAATTATTGGAGATTTTGGAAGCTTCTGAAGAGATTTCCGATAGGGAAATTTTAAAAAAAGAATTGCTACAACTATCGGAAGAACCGCAAGAGTTAGACCAAAATTTATACCTTGCAAAAGGAGAGCTAAAAGGAGCTTATTGGAAAAAAGAGCGCTTTACCCAATGGCTGCTCTACGGAGTAGGATTTAATTATCGATTCGAGGATCAGAAAAGTCAAAACTTTTATTTGTCTGAGAAAACCGATAGATTAACAGCTGTTCCAGAAATTCCTTTAGTAAAAAAGGGCGATATTTTAACAACCACCGGAATGGATGGAGTTTTTCCCCAAGGGCTTCTAATAGGAGAGGTATGCCATCTTTATCCTGTTGAAAAGGGCGCCTCATCTCAAAAAATAGATGCTTTTTCTTTTATTGAAGATCTCGATAAAATCTCCTTTGTTACAGTTTTACCGCCAATTAAATAAAAATGGTTGAAAAAAAAGAATCATTTAATAAAATAAAGGGCTCAAAGAGGGGGTTTTATGTTTTCCTTTTTATACCTATTCTTGCTTTCTGCTATTACTCCATCCCTGCCTATTTATTCAGAAACAAAAGAGGGATCAGTTATCTC
>CAYNKV010000029.1:0-11411 GCA_964397905.1 uncultured bacterium | reverse complement strand
AATTTTTCTAGGTTTCCATGCTTCCTCTTCCTCATTACGTAATCCTTGCTTATCTCGGGAATCAAAAACTCTATATACTTCTGTTTTCTTTTGTGTTTTTAAATCTTTCTCTTCTTTGAAAGAGCGTTTCTCTTTGTCATCTTGAAAGCGAGTTGAAGAGCGATGAATAGTTTTGTTGTCCTGAGAGGAAAAGGATATATTCGGTCTTGCTGTAGAAAAAGGAGCGCTTCTTCTTTCTGAATAATTTTTATAACGAATTCCTTCTACCCTTTCTCGATTAGGTTTAGTCCCTGTACTGCTACTACTTCCTGCAGGTCTCCAAGAGAGTGACAGGTTAAGGGGTTTTGGTACGAATGGCTCGCTTTGAGAAGAATTGCTGGAAGAGGGATAAGTTTGAGGAGAACTGTATAATGGTCTCTCTCCTCCAAAATTTTGTTCTGAGCTTTTCTTCTTAGGACTCCAAACAAGCTTTGATCCTTGAGATAGGGGAGCCTGATAGAGCTTCTTTGCCTGGTAAGCTGCTGGTTGATCTGGATGGGGTGATGGAGCGCGGATAGCTGTAGGCACGCTTTTTGGGGTGAAAAGTGGCTCAGGGGAAGGAGGAGCCAATACCGGATTTTCAGAAACCAGCTCTTTTTCTTTGTCGGTAGATTCTGGAATAGCTGGAGGCTCTGCCTCTTTTTCTACTCTCTTCTCTTTCAACGAAGGCAGATCAGACCTCTTTTTCGACTGCTTAAATGCTTCAGCAAGTTGGGTGTTTTTTATGATAACTTTAAGTTGTTTAGCCAACGGTTTCTCTTTTTTTATTAAAAACTTCTTCTAAAATTTTCGTTGCCATCTCGATGCTAATTTCTGGAATGGCTGACAACTCTTCTGGGGTAGCGTTCAATACTTTCCTCGAGGTGTCAAAACCAGCAGCAACAAGGCTATCGATAATAAGGTGACTCATTCCTTCGATGGATAGGGGTTCATCCAGAGAGGGCGAATCTCCCATAGCAAGTTTCTTTCTCTCATATATTGCCATCTGTTGATAGTCGCTTATTTTTCGAATCTCTAACTCATATTCGATTAACTCTCCATTTAAGCGAGCATTCATGCCCCTTTTTCCAAGAGCTGCAGGATAATTTTCATCATCGACTACAATGGTTATAACTCTGTTCTCTTCATTTAGGTCAAACTTTCTAATTTCTATAGGAGCAAGCGCAAAAGAGAGCTGCTGAATCGGATCTTTTGAATAAGGAAAGATGTCTATCTTTTCATTGTTGAGCTCTGCAATAATCTTCTTAATACGCACTCCTCTAACTCCTACACAACTTCCAACAGGGTCTACTTTAGAGTTAGATGAGGTTACAGATATTTTTACTCGATAACCTGGATCGCGAACTATCTTTTCTATCTGAACAGATTCATCGTGAATCTCTGGAACTTCTCTTTCAAATAGCCCTCGTACAAACTCTGTATGGCTACGAGAAAGAATCAGATGGGCTTCTCCATTTTCTACTGTGCTTACTTCAAAGATCAAAGCTTGAACGATATCACCAGGTTTATACTTCTCTGTATTAGGATAAAACCGGCGGGGAAGTACAGCATCCACTTTTCCCAGATCGATAATCAGAGAATCATTCTTTCCTATTCTCTTAACTTTTCCCGAAACAATTTCATTGATCCGATGGCGATACTCTTCTTGAATATTCTCCTGTTCTGCAGCTCGTATTTTTTGAGTAATAGTTTGTCGCGCTACCTGGGCAGCGATGCGTCCAAATGTTTTAGGTGTGCAGGGGACGGGGATCCACTTTCCTAATTCTGCTTTAGGATCGATAGCAAGCGCTTCTTCCAAGCTAACCTCTTCCTCAGGAATAGTAACTTTATCCACTACTTCCTTTTCTGCTGTTACTTCAATGTCACCGGTCTTAGGGTTTATATGAACCTCTACATTTAAGAGATCGGTCACGCTTTTTCTTGCGGCGGCTAATAATGAGTCCTTGATTGCTTCAACAGCGCGCTCTTTTTTTATGCCTCTCTCCCTCTCCAAATATTCGAGTACAGCAATAATATCTTTGTTCATTTCGTTATCCTTAGAAAACTATCTAAAAGGGTTCTCTTTTTTTTGGTGATCGACTCTTTACCGGCGGATTTTCTGAGGAAGGAAAAGGGATCGGCTCTTTTTCTGAATCAACCTGTTTGATCGAAAGAAGGAGTCTTTCTTGATCTGGTTCGAACTTAATTACTTGAGCTACTACTTTCTGACCTTTAAATGCTACCTCTTCTATATCTGTAAATTTTTGGTGTGAAAGCTCTGTAATATGGACAAATCCTTCTTCACCATTTTCCATTTTAACAAAAACTCCAAAAGGAGATATTTTTTTAATAGTTCCCTCTACTAGACTGCCGGGGACTGCTTCTGATTTCTTCTTTTGCTTTCCCCCTTTTTTTTGAGAGGGGACTCTCTTTTCTTTTTCATCAAGAGGCGCTCTGTCTTCTTGCTGATCTTTGTTTAATCCTTGAAGGGGTTCTGAAAGATCAACCAGCTTCTCAACTGTGGAATCTCCTTCGAGAAAAGCGATCTCATTTCCTAAGGGAAGAAGCAATTTTTTGATTCTAAGCAACAATATTTCCTTTTCTCCATCTGCCCCAATAACGAATGCCTCTACTCTATTATCCTTTTTGAATAGCTCCTCCAGTTTTCTTTCCGGTTGTATGGAGGGAAGTTGGGAAAGAGGAGTAAATCCCTCCACTCCTGCTCTTACTTCTACCCATAGACCTCCATTGTCTAGCCGAAGGATGGTTCCATTGACTAAAGAGTTTAGAGGATACTCTTTCTCAATCTCTTCCCATTGCGTAGATTCTTTTCGCTTCATACCAAGAGAGAGCCTTCCTTTCTCTCTGTCGACATGAAGAATGATTACCTCTAACTCATCTCCTTTCTGCATAATTTCTGAAGGATGTTTAACCTTTTTCGCCATGTCAGTTATATGAAGAAGGCCGTCCACATCTCCTATCGATACAAAAGCCCCAAACTCGGTGATGTTTTTCACAGTTCCTTTGCAGAGATCACCCTCTTTAAACTTGTTTAATGAGATGCTTCTTTCGGAAAATTTCTGAGCTTCGATAAATCCTCTGCGTGACAAGATAACATTTTTCCGTTCCCTATTAATTTTCAAAACTATGAATTGGTACTCTTGTCCAATGTACTCGTCTAGATTTTTGATTCGCTTCTCATCAATTTGGGATCCAGGAAGAAACGCCTCTATACCTACATCTACCGTAAGACCTCCCTTCACCTTGCGAATAACTCGTCCTGTTATAGTAGAACCTTCTCCATAATTTTCGATAAGATGGTTCCACTCGCGCAAGTAGCATGCCTTTTCATGTGAGAGAACGATCTGATTGTTTTCTCCCTCTATCTGGTCCAAAAAAACTTCGACCGAATCACCTTTCTTTAGTTCGGATCGGTTTTTAAATTCCGCAATCGGGACTAACCCTTCTGATTTCAATCCTGCGTCCACAATTACAAAATCATCGGTAATTTCTATAATAGTTCCTTGAAAAACAGAGCCCACCTTAGCGGAATCCAAAGGAGTAGATCCCCTTTTTTCGCTCGTTCCGTTTAGTAAAGATTGGAATAACTGCCTCTCCTCTTCTACATAAGCAACGTTGCCGATTATGTTCTCCCCATTCCAATCATATTTCATTAAAATGCTCCTTTTTTTCACAATTTCCACGATAATCCTTGATCCAAGCTTTCTCCTCAATAAAACGGAGAGGAAACTAGATAGAGGGAAACAGGCAGAAGCATAGCAGAAGATCAGAATAGGGGCAATTCTCTTTAATCCTTTTTCTTCTCTTTACCTATTTTTTGTAAAACCTCTTATAAAGCCCCGCTTCTAATCTGAGGCAGGCTATAAGATCGTCGATCTTTTTTTGCTTAAAATACGGACCGGGATCCGCCTTGAATTCATTCCGATACTGCACAAAGCTAAAATAAAGATTAGAAAATCGGAGCAAGGGATCGGGTTGGCTCTCTCTTTTAAGAATAGAAATTTAAAACTTAGCCGCCAAACTGTTATCCGAAGAAGCAGCCCGATTCGATCTCTAATAGTCTAAGTTTCGAAAATATCTTCTTCTGAAAGAAACCGATCTGAACAGCGATCTCCAATGTCGCCCAATATAAATTTTTTATGCTTTTCACTGTTCGTCAAGGGAATCTATTTCTTCGTTAGACCGTACCATTTTATATACAGTTAAAAAAAGTATAGTTATAGAGAAGATTATCGAATCGGAAAAGGGGGTGAGACGATCTATTTTTTTAAAGAATAGAAATTTAAAACTTAACAGCCAAACTGTTGTCCGAAGGACAAGAAGAAAACTGATTCGAAACGCGGTATCCTCCTTACGGATTTTGCAAATCCTTTTGTTTGAAATGAGCTCTTCAGAAGTATAAAAGGATCCATCCAATAAAAAAGTTCTATACAGTACACGAGTAGTCTCTTTGCTTCCCATTTGAACAGAGAGCCAATGTTCAAAGGTGAACCATGTTTTAGAAATTGCCCAAGAGACGAGGACAACAGATATGCTTCTTTTTTGAAGGTGCGGAAATAGGCTTTTTCTTAAGAACGAAATCGGGTTCGCTTCCATCTTTTTCTACGCTCTACGAACAAAGAGAAGGTGTGTATCTCATTGATTTTTGCATGTAAAGTAAAATATTCAATGAGATCGTTTATCTCTTTTTCATTTTTTTGCTTTTCTTGACTTGAAGTCAGGAGCTGTTCAAAATATGGGGGAGTGGAGCAAAAACTGATTTCTTCTAGAGTGCAGGTCGCTTTTTCTATACTATCGGGAGATTTTGGTCGATTGGCAGAAGAGGCTCGTCGTGCCGAAGCTGCTGGAGCTGATGCTATCCATATCGACATTATGGACGGCCATTTTGTTCCCAACTTTACTTTGGGGGCGAAAGCGGTGGCTGCTATACGAGCCGCTACTTCTCTCCATTTAGACCTGCACCTTATGATTTACAATCCTTTTGACCATATTGAAAGCTTTGTTGCTGCTGGGGCAAACGGTGTCACTATTCACTTTGAGGCTACGGAAAATTTGGAAGAAGTTTTAAAATATGTTCGAAGATGCAATGTGAAGGTGGGATTGGCTTTTTGTCCGGAGACTGCTTCTGAAATGGTAGATCGGTTTATACCTTTATCGGATCTCATCCTTTTAATGACAGTAGCTCCCGGTTTTGGAGGGCAATCTTTTATTCCTGAAGTTTTACAGAAGGTTGAGTATACTAGAGAAATAGCCAATCGTCTTGGGTGTCGTTCTCTAGATATTCAGGTAGATGGGGGAATTAATCAGAGGAGTGGTCGTGCTGCTATTAATGCGGGAGCAAATGTTCTGGTTTCAGGAACCTATCTATATCAGGCAAACAACATGAGAGATGCAATAGAGTCACTCCGTTCGGAGAGAAGATGAAAAAGGTGACAACTTTAGGGGGTGGTACAGGTAATTTTACTGTTTTGAAGGGTTTGAAGGATTACAAAGTTGAGATTAGTGCGATCGTTTCTATGGCAGACGATGGAGGAAGTACGGGGATTCTGAGAGATGAGTTGGGAGTGCTTCCTCCAGGTGATGTTCGGCAATGTTTGGTTGCCCTCTCTGACTCTTCTGGGTTGATGCGAAGATTGATGAATTATCGGTTTGAACAGGGTGGGTTGGAAGGACACAGTTTTGGAAATCTTTTTCTTTCTGCTCTCGAAAAGGTGACTGGAAGTTTTGAGAAGGCTGTCGAAGAGGTGGGAAGGATTCTTGCTATCAAAGGGAAGGTGATACCTGTTACTACCAATTTAGTTCGTCTCAAGATGATCTTAAAAAATTGTCGAACTTTAGAGGGGGAAAAGGAGGTTTATCTTTCTGAAGAAATTGATCAAGGGTATAGCAGTATCTATTTAGAGCCTTATCCGAAGGCAAACCCTCATGCTATCGATGAAATATTTAATGCAGATCTGATCGTAATAGGACCAGGAGGACTTTATACTTCAATTATTCCTAATTTGCTGGTGGAAGGGATAAGCGAGGCTCTGAAAAAGAGCGATGCTAAAAAAGTTTTTGTTGTTAACTTGATGAATCGAAAGGGTCAAACGACCGGTTTTAAAACTACCGATTATCTTGCTGAGATCGAGCGTTTTATAGGTGAGGATATCTTCGATTATGTGTTGGTGAACGATCAGTATCCTCCTTCTGAGCTGATCTCTCTATATGCATCGGAGGGGGATCTTTTTGAAAATGATTTGAAGGATGATCGTCTCCGATTGGCTCCTTTGATAGGGGAGATCAAAGATTTTCGGAATGATTTGAGAAAAAGTTTTCTTAAGAGAAGTCTGATTCGTCACGATTCTAAAAAATTAGCTAACGAGTTGATGGCCATTGTTAATCATCTTTGATTTAGACGATACTTTGATCGATACGACGGGATCGATCGTTTCTCCTCAGTTGGCTCGTTTATTGGCTACAATGGAAGAGAGAGGGCTTTTTGTAGGAGATAGAAAAAAAGCTTTGGATGTTCTTTATAGGCTTAATGCAAGCTGTGAGGATTCTGATGCTGTTATCCTTGAGTTTTTGGAAATGGTTGATGGAGATAACAGTTATTTTCAGCTAGCGCGCTCGGAGATAGATCAAATGGTTTTTTCCGATATAAAAATAGAAACAGTTCGAGGGGCTAGGGAGCTTTTAAATGAACTTAGTGAGCATCATAAGCTGGCTCTAGTATCAAGGGGGAATCGGGAAAGGCAGCTTCTGAAACTAAAAAAAGCAGGTATTGATGCCTCTCTTTTTAGCAAGTTGATGATTTCAGAAGAGAGCGATAAAGAGCCTTCTTATAGTTCGCTTCTTGAGCTATTTTGCACTTCTCCATTCGACACACTAGTCTGTGGTGACCGGGTGCAGCTCGATCTGGTTCCTGCTAAAAAGTTGGGATGTGTTACAGTTCATCTCCGTTCGGGTAGGGGGGCTGCCTCTCCTTTTATCGCTTATCCAGGAGATGTAGATTTTTCTATTGATAAGCTAGTGGATATAAGAGCTATTATTAGAGAGATCTCAACGGTTATTCCTTGCTAAAATGGATAGAGAGTATGATAGGATTTTTTTCTATAAAAAGAGGTTTTTATGTCAGGTAGAGACGCAATTGTTCCGGGTATGATTATTATGGTGGAAGGGAAGATTTATCAGGTCGAGACCTCTATTAAAGTCTCTATATCCAAAGCGCATCCTTTCATAAAGGCGCAATTGAAAGAGCTTGTTTCTGGAGATCTCATTGAAAAAAAATTCAAGGTAAATGAAACTGTTAACGAGGTTTCTTTAATCAACCATCGGTTAGAGTTTCTCTATATGGAAGGAAAGGATTATCTTTTTCTCAATTTAGAGACGTTAGATCAGATGTTGGTCTCTGCTGCTCTCCTTGGTGAAAAAGTTGGATATCTTAAAGAAGGGGTATGCATTGAGGCTATGTGTTATAATTCTATAGTCTGCTCGGCAGAGCTTCCCCCATTTTTGGAGCTGATGGTTTTGAATACAGGTGATGCAGGAACTTCTTCTGCTTTGTCGAATGAGACGAAAGCGGCTTTCTTAGAGACGGGAGCTCAGGTGAGAGTTCCTCTTTTTGTCGAAGCAGGAGATATAATTAAAATTGATACCCATACGGGGGAGTATGTACAAAGAGTTTAAGGAGGGTAGTGGGTTGTGGAATTGAAACAAATTAAAGAATTGATGGCCGCAATGGTTAAGATGGGTATTAAGCGGATCCGCATAAAAGATAAATATGAGTTAGAACTTGAGGCTAAGGATTCGGAAAAAACGGAAGATGCCTCTTTTTTTTCTAGTGCTTCTTTAGAGCATAGAACCGCTTCTCTTCCTCCTCCTCTATTTACTCCATCGCAAGGGAATGGTTCTAAACCGACTCAGGAGCTGATCGAGGGAAAGTTTATTACCTCTCCACTCGTAGGAACGATCTATTATGCTCCTTCTCCGGAAGATGCTCCTTTTGTACGTATAGGAGATAAAGTGAATGAACATAGCGTCGTTTGCATCATCGAAGCGATGAAGGTGATGAACGAGGTAAAGGCTAAAGTAGATGGAACTATAGTGGAACTGTTGGTAGAGAATGGCCATCCTGTTGAGTTTGGAACTAAATTATTTCGAATAGGATAAAGATAGATGAAAAAAGTGCTTATTGCAAATCGTGGTGAAATAGCGGTCCGTCTGATTCGAGCTTGTCGCGATCTTGGCTTGCAAACGGTGGCTGTCTATTCAGAAGCAGATAGTGAGGCGCTCCATCTTTTCCATGCTGATGAAGCAGTTTGTATAGGAGAAGCTTCTGCTCAAAAATCTTATCTTAAAATGGCTAATATTTTGTCTGCATGCGAGATTACTGGCGCTGATGCTATACATCCTGGATATGGTTTTTTTTCGGAAAATGCCAATTTTGCCTCTATATGTCAAAGTTGTGGTCTTAATTTTATAGGTCCTCCTCACGAAGCTATTGCGATGTTAGGCAATAAGGCAGAGGCTAAATCGATTGCAAAAAAAGCAAAGTGTCCTGTAATTCCTGGTTCGCCGGGTCCTGTTACGGATCTTCAAGAAGGTTTGAGGGAGGCAAATCGGGTGGGGTTTCCCATATTCATCAAGGCTGTTGCCGGAGGGGGAGGCAAAGGTATACGGATAGCTTCCGATGCTGAAGATTTTGTGAGGCAGTTTTCTGCTGCTCGCGCTGAAGCTGAGGCAAATTTTAGCCAACCGGATGTTTATATTGAAAAGATGATAGTGGATCCTAGACATATTGAGGTGCAAGTAATAGCGGATAAACAGGGGAATTATCTCTCTCTCTTTGAAAGAGATTGTACTATTCAGCGTCGTCGTCAGAAATTAATTGAAGAGGCTCCTAGTCCGATTCTCGATGACAATTTGCGTAATAAATTGGGTGATGCGGCTATTGCAATAGTCAAACAGGTGGGCTATTATTCGGTCGGGACGGTAGAGTTTCTTTTGGATCGCGAAGGGCATTTTTATTTTATGGAGGTAAATACTCGGATTCAAGTAGAGCATACGGTTACAGAAGAGCTTACCGGGATAGACATAGTTTCTGAGCAGATTAAGATTGCACAGGGAAATAAGCTTGATATCCATCGGAAAAATCTCAAACGAGAGGGTCATGTAATCCAGTTCCGTATCAATGCAGAGGATCCCTCTAATCAGTTTGCTCCCTCTCCTGGTCTTTTAGAGCATTACATTCCTCCCGGTGGACCTCATATTCGAGTGGATAGTGCTTGCTATACGGGATCCTATATTTCCCCCTATTATGATTCGATGATCGCTAAGTTAATAGTTCGGGGTAAGGATCGGAGAGAGGCGATTGCAATTGGAGAGAGGGCTTTGAAAGAGTTTTATATTCGAGGTGTGCATACTACTATTCCATTTCATTTGTATATGCTTAAAGATAGCCGTTTTCTCGCCAATGATTACCATATTAACTACATTGATCGCTTGATAGCGGAGGGCCACTCTTTTGATGATCAGAGCGAGAAGAGAGATTTTTTATCTGACAGCTGATCTATCTTTCCACTCTATATTTTTGAATAGAGGTGCGTAGAGATCTTTTTCTTTCGAAATAATCAGACTCTCTTCCTCCTCTTGGGTAGGTGGACGATCGAGGAAAATCAGTTTGGGAGCATCTTCTATAATAGCTATAGGAGTCTGCTCATTGCCTTCTCCCATCACCAAAACGGCTGATGTGGCTAAAGCATCCAGAAGATTAACGTAGGTAACCCTTAAGGGGCGTTCATAGAGATCGGGTTTGCCCAGATAAGAGTAGAGGGGTTCAAATCCGCACCATCCTAGTCCAATTCCAACAACACCTCGACGAAGAGGGGTTGTATGACTGTCGGTGATAATAATGCCCAGCTGCTTGATCGAATCTCGAGATCGTAAATAGTGCCATATCTCTGCTGCTGTTTTTTGAATATTAGAGGGATAGAGGATGTAGCTTCCATTCGCATTGGATTGGTCAATCCCTGCAGAGGGAATTAAGATGCCGTTTTTAATCGTTAGGTAGACTCCGTAAGGATTCTCTTCTGATTCGGCTATTAGGTCTGCTTCTTCCTCAATTAATTTTTCTATAGAGGTTTGCTCTTTATTGACCACTCTGCCTTCAGAGAGGGCTATTATTTTCGAAGTAATAGAGATAACCCTATTTTCATCTAAGGGCTCTACATATCGATCTAATATGGTGGTAAGAGGTTCGTTTGCTTTGACGATGCTGCTTCTAATAGCTTTGATCTTCATTGACTCTCTCTTTTATAACTTTAGAGATACGGCTCTCTCTTTGCTTTAAGCTGATGCAGGGGAGGATTTTCTCTCTTAGTTAGAAATTTTCTAGGCAACCAACCTTTTGGCAATGAGCTTCGATCAAAGCTACTGCTTCATCAAGGTCGTCGGTCAGGGTTAATAGCTCTAAATCTTGGGTGGCTATATTTCCATGAGCTATCGGAGTGCTCCTGAGCCACTCCAATAATCCTGACCAATAGGATTTTCCGATAAGGATGATGGGAATTTTAGAAATTTTTTCTGTCTTAACTAGAGTTGTTGCTTCGAAAAGCTCATCCATCGTCCCAAGTCCTCCTGGAAAGATGACAAAGCTTCGTGCGTAACGAATAAACATTACCTTACGAACAAAAAAATAGCGAAAATTGAGGAAATAGTGATCGTCAATGAAAGGATTGGGTTTTTCTTGAGGTAGGTTGATACAAATACCACAAGATTTCCCATTAGCTAGCCGAGCACCTTCGTTGGCAGCTCTCATGATACCTGGTCCTCCTCCTGTAATAATAGCTAATCCTTTCTGTACAAGCTGGGAAGCAAGTCTACTTGCTTGCTGGTAGTAGGGGTTATCTGGGGTCGTTAAAGAAGATCCGAAAATTGCGACGGAAGCTCCTAAGGAAGTCATCGTCTCAAATCCCTCAACAAACTCGGAAACTATACGAAAGATGCGCCATGCGTCATAGGATGCTTTTGTTTTTTGATCGTTATTCATAAAAACCCTCTGTTTTATAAACGGGATTTCTTTTTGTGGGGAAGATATGCTTGATTTCCATAAGCTATCTCATGTAAATTTTCTATCACCATAAAGGCTGCAGGGTCCTCTCTCAAAACAATCTCTTTTAGCTCAGAAAGGTCTAGTCGCTCGACGATAACATAGAGCAGCTCTTTTTTGTCTCCGCTGAAACCTCCTTTACCATGCATGATAGTGAGACCTAATCCCAACTCATCTGTAATAATTTGGGCAAGCAGTTTTGGATTAGAAGATATTATGAGTGCCGATTTAAGCTCGTCCAAGCCGATGATTACTAGGTCTATCATCTTGAATGCAACAA
>CAYNKV010000028.1:0-11837 GCA_964397905.1 uncultured bacterium | reverse complement strand
TACTGTTTGCTTATCCAAATAATAAAACGATTTTTTTTTAAACATATCTTTTCTAAAACAAAGAAAAACAAAGAAAAACAAATAAACAGTTTTAATAAAGTATTTCTGTCATAAGTTTTTTTCATAAAGTCAGAAAAAAACGTTGATAACAAAAATAGAAATATATTTTTACAAACATAATCCACAAAACAATTAATTTCCTTCAGATGTTTATATAAACGAATTTCTCCAAATTTTTTGAAAAAAAACAAACATATAACAATAGAAACATCATATTTATGCGTTTTTATTATTTTTTTTTCTATTGCAATGATTCCTTTTAGATCTGTTAACTTTTCCGAAAGAGCTTCTATCTCTTCCTGTAAATCCTTCATCCCATTCGGAAAAGCTTCTATCTCTTCCTGTAAATCCTTCATCCCATTCGGAAAAGCTTCTATCTTTTCTTTTATACCTTTCAACTCTGTTATGGGGTCAGTAAAGTCTACTTGTGGGTTGTGTATTGCTACTATTGGTGCATTTGTTAGTAGAAATTCCAACCTTTTTTCTATCTTTTTCTTTTCAGATTGATATTGAGCCCGAATTTTTGAAACCAAATTTGCCTTTGATTTCATAAGTTTTTTTTTTAAACAGTAAGAAGTCAGCCTAAGTAAATAATAGGTACATGTACTTTTAGCCAGAGATCCATAAACAATCGGCTTTTTGGAAACGAAAAAAGTAGAGGCAAGAAGTACTACTTTGCATATCCCTCTTTGTGAAGCCATATCGGGTATCGCAAATGAAAGTACTCCTCTTAGCAGCCCAGAAGAGAGGTCGAGAGAATTCATAAATATTTCTCAAGTGGTATCAGCATGAAGCTATAAAAGCAATATTTTCTCTTATTCCTCCCAAAACATTGATATATAGCTTGCCCCAATTATTAGCCCAATGGGCAACTATAGCTTTTTGATTATATCCTCTCATCATCATCCAGTTAAAATGGATAGGAAGCTCAACAAAAGAAGATCGATCTTTCCAAAGAAGTTGAGACAAAAGTTGCTGATCTCCAATATATTGCCGATTTTTAGAGAGGCAACCTTTTACCCACTCATCGATTATCTTGGCCCCTCGATGGTAAACTATCACTCCAGAGTTATAGATGGGTTTTTTCACAATCAAATCTGATTCTCGAACTATTCCGAACTGTTGCAACGGAGTAACAGCGGTAAAAAGAGGTTCTAATGAAGCAGATACCTCGCAATCTAAATCTAACCAGATGGAGATATCAAAAGGGGAGTAGAGCATGGCAAGCGGTTTTTTAAACCATTGTTTCCGTGCTCTCCACAGGTTGGCTCCATATTCTTTTTCCCATTTATCAATTTTTGAAGGAGCAATCTTTGACCGAGCAGCCACTTTGATCTTATCTCGGAAGGGAATGATAGTTCCTATTTGTTGTGACCAACTCAATCCTTGGTTGCTCATGCCTAAATCGACAACAATAACTGGATAAGAATTTTCGGCCCTATAATTGTTCCACCACCAGGGCAAAAGCCACTCTGTATGAAGATCAGAAGCTATAACGATCCCTTTATTCATAAAAAAATCAGGATAAAAATATCGTTTAAAGAAAGATTCTCTCCCAAAAAGAGATTTGCAAGATTTTCAATAGAATTCCATTCGCTAATTTTAATTAGTACGATGTAAGACAGCTATCATCTTGCTAGTTTTCTCTTCAGGAGAAATTTCTATAATTTTCTTCATAAGAGCATCTGCTTGAGATTGATGAGATAGATTACCGCTCTCTTTGAGAAAGGATTCTATAACCGGATTAACTTGGCTATTAAAAGAGTGAAAAACAAGGGTATCATCTACATGCCAGCGGTTCATCACTATTTCAAATAAATTGTTCGCTCCATCTCCTAAACAGATTCCCTGTCCTAATAAAATATGGGGAACCGTAGTCCCAGAAGAGAGATGAAAGAGAGTGGTACAATTAGTGGAAAAATAGGAAAGTTCTTCTCTCAGAAAAGAGAGCATAAGCAGAGCTACCTGCGTTTTTCGATGAAAACAATCCTTATAAACTCTTTGATTTAGCTCAGATACAAAAGCATTTAATATGATTTTTTTATCAGAATGAGCGATCAGAGAGCGAACGATTCCTCTCAGAGCAGATAAAACAACTACTCCTTCTATTCCTTCGCTTTCCGCTTCTGCCAAAAGAATCAAATAAGAACCATCTTGCAATCTAAAATAGTCGACGTAATTTCTACTATGGCCGATTAGATCATGTCGGGCAATACCTATCTGTAAATAGGGCCAATCAGTGGGAGTTGGGCTAATTAATCCTTGTCCTGTTCGGTATATTATTTCTAAAAACTCCTTTATCTGATCTGAACCAGGACGATCTCTCTCTAAACTGCCTGACTTTATATAATCAGAAAGATCGGCAATCATTCTCATCGCATCCGGATATCTTTGCTCAAGAGAAACTGCAAGCGCTTTCTCCAAAATTTTTCTAATCATTTTAGGAAGTTGGGAGAGATGTACTATTCCAAAGCTTAATTCTCCAACGAGAAGCTCATAGGCAATGATAGCTAAGGAATAGATATCGGAAGCAGGGCAAATATTGGAAGCTCTCTCTTTTTGCTCTGGACTCATATAAGAAGGGGTTCCTAAAATCTCCCTGCCTACTCTCTTCTCTTTTTTTCTATCTTTACATAGTTGCGAAATTCCAAAATCAATTACCTTTACATTTCCCTCCTCAGTGATGAGAATATTTTCTGGCTTGATATCCCCATGGAACACCCCATGTGAGTGAAGATGATGGAGGGCATAGAGAACCTGTATGATGATCTCTAAAGCACGTCTCATTGATAAAGAATGCTGTTCGATAAACTGTCTTAAAGAGACACCGCGAACAAATTCCATAGCAATATAAAATCCGCCAGACCATATCCCCTCTCTATACATAGTCACAACGTTAGGATGGTTAGGCATAGCAACCAATTTAGATTCTTTAAGAAATCGCTCTACTATTTTGCTATTAACGAGTAAAGGCGGAGGCAACACTTTGATAACTCGAACCTCTTTAGTAGATGAGTCAATGCCAATATACAATATGCTCATGCTTCCAATAGACAGAAGTGCCTCTATCTTGTATGGACCAATTTGATCAGGAATAGTCGAACTGCTCTGATATCCAAGCAATACTTCTGGAAGAGTAGGTTGTTTATGAAAAATATCTTTTTTCATCTATCAAAAACATGGGTAATTTTACAGCCTATTTTTTCTCCTAACTCTATTAGCTCGCCACGGGCAATAACCTGTTCATTGAGTAAAACTTCCACCTGTTCTTCAAAACAGAGCAGAGAGTCCAACAGAACTCCAGGAGACAAATGGACCAACTGTTTGATCGATAATTTCAAGCGACCTATAGTAATAACTAAAGACCGCTTCTCTTCTGTCTCGTCTGAAGCAGATTCTAAGCTAGATTTTTCTGATTTGGAACCTAATGGAGCTAAAGGATCTGCTTTATCATCCAATATATAATCGATAACCTTAATCTCTTTAGAAGAAAACAGTGCATTCAGAATGGGAATAGATCCCAAAAAAAGAATTGCAGATCCACTTTCTTTCTGCGGAGGATAAAAACAACGATCCAAAAGAAGACAATCTCCTTTTCCCATCTTTTTCACTTTACTCTCTTGAATAATAGAGTAGCCTATCCGGCAACTAAGAAAAACAGCTATATCCTCTGTGGAAGGGGAATGGAGCAAAGGGTGGCCACCCATAATTTTAGCCGATTTAAGAGAATCTATAAAGAGATCGGGGCAAAATAGTCGAAACGTCAACTCTTTATCAGGAAGAGTAAAGAGGAAATCAACAGACAATCCTTTTGCCTCAGGTAAAGAAAAATCAGATCCTAAGGATAAAGAAAGCGTTTTTAATATGGACAACTGACTTAAAGAGCGAATTACTTTAAGAAGAAGAAATCGATAAAAACCGATCTGCAATCCTTCATTAGAAAAATTTAATGGAGGTGTATTATTAGATAGCATCCGTGCATCAAGAAAAACCAGATCTGCATAAGAAATGATTAAAAAAAGAGAACCTTCTAATGGAGAAAGCTCTATGGAAGAAACGACCGCTTCTGCACCCATCCCTTCTAATGCAGATTGACTAGAATTATTCGATGCTCGACTTAAAGAAAGGGTTAAATCAGGCAATGCTAATCTCTCGCGAACCAGTTGAGTTGCCTCTTCCCAAGGAAAGGGAAAACTATCCTCTAAAAAAGGCATCTGATTAGTTTGAACTAAAACCTTCTCTAATCGATTTAACCAACCATTAACTTCTTCCATGCATCTCCAAAATAGCAACCCTACCTCTAATATAGTGGTTTTGAAGAAAAAATTGGATTAAATAAAATCTTACCTCATTGAGATTGGGAAAAACCTTGCTCTTTCGATCCTTCTCTCTCTTTACGAGAGACTAGCGGTTTTTTGGAACGATTTAAAGAAGCATCAATCCGATTAATAGTAAACCGGCGATCTTCCTGCCGAAAAGCTGCCATCAAATCAGGAGCGTGTTGCTCAAAAAGCGCAACAGCTTGTGGAGAGCCTACAAACTCTATATTGTAGACAAAAGGAGCCGTGTCCACCTCACGAATGATCACTTGAGCTCCATTAAACAAAGAGGAGGAAAATTCAGAAAAATCAAGTTGGATACTGGTTTCGGAAACTCCTGATAAATGCATCGTTTGAATGGTTGTTCCTATCCTCTCAAAAAGAGCAAAAGTAACCGAATTTAACATCGTATACAAAGGAACTGTTTCAGAGGGAGGCGGTACAAATAGAGACTCTTTTAAAGAAGGGGCAATAAAAGCCGTTGGTTGAATCGCTTCTTCTTTTTTTTGCTGCTTTTGTTCGGTTTGATGAGTTTTTGGATCTATCTCTTTCGGTTGTTGTTGAACATCTTCTCCCTCCTTCTGCTCCTCAGAAAAAAATGGTTCATTTTGAGTAGGAACCAAATCTTCACTCTCTAAACTGACTTCCTCTCCATTTCCTTTATCCCCATCTACTTGGCGAACAGAGGGAGCATCTAATTCTTCCGAATCAAGAGAAACCGATGAACTAATCTGAACAGCTGCTGGGATAATATTCTCTGTTAGAGAAGCAGATACCTCTTGTTTTTTACCAGTAAATTTTTTTGATGGTTTTTGGTTCAAATGAGCTTTTTTGCTCAAACCCTCTAGAATAGTAACCTCAGATTCTTTCGACTCTTCTTCTCCTTTACCACTTTTCTTTTTCCGTTTATCATCAGATTTGCCTACCCGCATTAAATTGTCGAATTCTTTACCTGGATCTCGAGAATCCTGAACTCTTCCTTCAGATTCTTTAGGTGGATTTGCAACTGTTTTTACTAAATTGTTCATGAGAAAAATTATCCAAAAAATTGCGCTTTTTGCTTTTGATTAACTATCACTATACTCTTTTCTCTTAGCTATATACCGCGAGCTGCTTAATTCATCGTTTTCTGCCTCTTCCTCACGTTCTATAGATTTAGCCATCTGAATCTCCCAATCTTTACGATGAAGTTTTATTTTTTCAACATCTTTATGTCTTTTAAATAGATTTTTGCGAGCTATCTCCACCTTTTTTTCTGCATCGACAACCACTTTTTTTTGATCTACTACTTTGCGCTCTTCTATCTGAAGCTCTTCCATAACTTTTTTCAAATATTGCTTCATTTGCTCAATTTTATATACAACCGCATTATGATCCAGCTCATCTCGCAGTTGATCTAACTTGCTCTGATAATGTTCTTTTACCTGATCCCTTTTTTTAGAAAAAATCTCTAGTTTATCTTCTTCAAAAGCTAACTGTTTTTTTTTTTCAGCAAGCTCCCTTTCTGCCACTTCCAATCTTTTTTGTTTAATGGAAGCAAGCTGTTCTAAAGGATATTTAACACCCATCCCGATCTGCTATTTAATTAAATAGATTGTTCATGCGCTTCATGGTTTCATCAAAAGAAGAAAAATCTTCAACAGCTTGTTTAAGAAATGCGTTTACTTTCTCAATATATTTGATAGCAAAATCGGTATCTTTGTTTGATCCCGGTTTATATTCTCCTATCTGAATTAGAAGCTCATTTTTCTCATATTCAGATAAAACTCCTCTCATTTTCAATACTAACTGCTTCTGCTCCTTACTGGTGATCTGACTAGCTAAGCGACTTATAGATTGTAATATATCGATAGCTGGGTATTGGCCACGTCTTGACAGTTTCGCAGAAAGAGTAATATGGCCATCCAAAATAGAACGAACCTCATCAGAAACTGGCTCATTTATATCATCGCCAGCTACTAAAATAGTATAAAAAGCAGTAATAGATCCAATATCAGAATTACCAGATCTTTCCAAAAGACGGGGAATAGTTGCAAAAACAGATGGAGTGAATCCGGCTCGTGCTGGAGGTTCTCCTGCAGCTAAACCAATCTCTCTTAAAGCTCGAGCATACCGAGTAATAGAGTCCATCATCAAGATTACTTTCTTGCCTTGGTCTCGGAAATATTCTGCTATAGCAGTTCCTACGTAGGCAGCATTAGCACGCATTTGAGATGCTTGATCAGAAGTAGAAACCACCACTACAGAACGTTTGAGTCCTTCAGGACCTAATTCTATTTCGATAAATTCTCGAACCTCTCTTCCCCTTTCTCCTACAAGAACGATAACGTTAACATCAGCAATGGCGTAACGGGCAATCATACCTAAAAGAGTAGATTTACCCCCTCCTGCTGCGGCAAATATACCTATTCTCTGCCCTTCTCCCACAGTAAGCATACTGTCAATAGCACGAACTCCAGTAACAAGTGGCTTGGTAATTCTTTTTCTTGTTAGGGGATTAGGAGGATGATTAATTACAGGATAGCTCTCTTCTAACAAAAGAGGACCCTTGCTCTCTAGATCCATAAGATTTCCTACCCCATCTAAGATTCTTCCCAAAAGCTGATTTCCAACTTTAATTTCCATAGGGATTTTCATGGGAATTACCTCTGAGAAGGGACTAATACCTGTCATCTCACTAAGAGGAGAAAGAATAGCTTCTTCTTTAGTAAATCCTACTACTTCGGCAATGAGAGGATCTCCTTCCCTTTTAATCAAACAAATTTCACCTATTTTTACCCTTGGAACGATCGCACGAATAACCATGCCCACTATTTGAGTAATGCGCCCATGAACTTCTAATAATTCAAGATTCTTAATATGAGAAACTAGATCTTTAAAATTAGATTCATAATCCATAAGACCCAATGTTCCTAATGAGTGGGATTGCCCTTTTTCGAATTTAGATCTGAACGTTCATCAAAGCTTTTATCCCTTCTACCATCTTACTGAGTGTAACTGAGGCAAACTCCAACTCTTGTTGAGCTTGCGAAAGTTTCACTTGAAGCTTCAAAAAATAGGAAGAATTTAAACTACCGCCTTTATTTTTCAAGTCAACTATTGCTTGCTGGGCAGATACCAGATTAGATTGTCCCTCTGTCAGCAGATTGATAAATTTCCCCATCACACCACCAGTTTTAGGCGAAGAATCAACCGCTCCTTCTACGCCCAAAAGAGCATTCATTTGACCGATATGATCTCTAGCTTTATTAAGTTTACTACCTATCAAATATCCCTGGGATGGATCTAATCCTATACCTTTTTCAGAAAAAGCATTCAAAGAGGAGCGAATTTGATTAAAATTCTGCTCGGCCAAATTGGCTTTACCCAATAGAACATCATAACTAGGTGCTTCTTGAGTTAACGACTGCTGTCGAGGTAAATCGAAAGGGGTACCCACCGAATTCTGACCTACATCTTTGCGACCAGCCTCCTCCATAAAACTCTCAAAAGAACGCCGAGGAGAACCTTTCAGATCAAACTCACCATCTATCTTCTTAACGGGAGCAGCCCTAACGACATCCTCAGGTGGAATGGTCATTCTTTACTTTTCCCTTATTTTTCTTTTTAGTTTTGATCTGAACGGGAGTAGGATCTTTTTTCACAAATTTTTCAATAAACTGAACCGCATGAGAAGCCATATTTTTCACAGTTTCATCTTTAGAGTCCTTCCGGAATCCTTCTAAGATAGCCTCACCTTCATCAACATTTTTTAAACCAAGAGAAAGCGCAAGCCCTAGAAGTGCACGAGCCACCTCATTATCAGGCTCTTTTTCAACGACCTCTCTGAAAGCCTTGACAGATTGAGATGTCTCAAGTTTAAGAAAATGAATATATCCTATACCTAGCTTATATAACTGATTTTCACGATTTAAGAGATGGGCTGCTTTAAACAATTTCTGAGCTGAATCCTCATCTGTTTGATTTGCCGCAATAAAACCCGCCTCAATAAGAAGCAGAAAATCACCCTTGTATACTTGGAGAAGCTCCATCGATTTTCCCTCAATTAAAATTAACTTATAAGGTTTTTACTACTTCTGGTTTCGAATACAATTGTTAATCATAGCATTAGATATCGCAATCAAATTAGATGTAGAATCCCCTATCTGATTCATCCAACCATATTTCATTTGTAACAACATCATTTTTCCAGGGGTAATTGAAGAAGGATCCTTAGAAAGCTCATTAACTTCATTAAGCAAAGCCTTTTGAGCCTCGTCGTTCTGTTTAATCAACTCCCCAAAAATGGTAGGAAGCGCAACACCTGTCATAAACCGACCTCTTTTGATGCCTTTATAGCAAGCTCTACCATAAAATTCAAGCTCTTTGGAATTTAGTTAAACCTTAGGAAGCTTTTTGATTCCGTACACAACTGTTAATCATAGACTGCACTTGCGAAATCAAATTAGAAATAGAATCTCCTATCTGAGTAACCTGGCTCATTTGAAACTGTATCAGCAAAAATCTTCCGGGAGTGGCTAGAGAAGAACGACTAGCAAGCTGCTGAACTTGTTGAACCAGCTGACTCTGAATTTTCTGATACTGAGAAATTAAATCTCCAAAAGAGAGAGAACACCATATAGTAAGATTTCCCGCCATCGCACATCCTTTTTATTATATCAAAATTATCACCAGAACATTGTTTTATTTTAGTAAAGATAAAGACGTCGATAACTGATTTTAGTAAAACTTGATAGCAAATATTATCATTCGATTTTTTAACAATTATTCAAGTTTAACTTAATCCAAAATATACTAAAATTCACTTTGCCCTCTATTGCGAATGTTAATGCTATTTTATATTTTAATCAATTTTTTTATAAAATTCATTTAACGATAGCGAGCAAGAAGGGTCTATCTAGCGATCTTTTAATAAAGAAATTAATGAATAAAATACTAGACTAAGCAAATGTAGTTTTTACGAATAAAAGTAGAACACCGGAAACATGAAAAATTTCTCATGCTCTATTAAGAATAAAACGAAACCAATAAAAAAAAGAAGATGTTCATTGCACTAAAAATAGCATTCTTATTAGAAAAATCAGTCACAGATCACTTTTTACCTTTTCAAACCTACGAACAACCTTGATCAGCGCATTGTACCCTTGCAACAAAATAGCAAGTTCGTCAGTAAGAGCACCTGGAGATCCATCCCGAATCGCATCCTTAGTTTTTGCAATCTTACCCTCAATCTCTTTAAAAAAAAGATCCATTTTTTCAGGATTTCCTCTCAAATCCTTCTCTAAATCAAACTCAAATAATGGCTTATTTTTTTTCTCCAAACCATACATATTATCAACATAGCTCCTTATTGCGAATTGTAATGAATCTTATATTTTAATCCATCTTTTTCCAAAAGGACCAGATTAGAAGTTATTTCTACAACAACCATCCCATCTAATATATCTCCACAACTTAACAGCTTTCCATCTATTAATACGCAATAGCCACCTCCCCCTTTTTTAGAATAGCCCATAATTTTGTACTTGGTAGAAAGATCAATAAGAGCCCTTGCCTCGGAAGTATAAACAACAGCAACTTTAACAACCCTGATGCCTTGAAGTTTTTGAACTTTTTTTGTCAGCAGTTCAAACTCTTGCTCATCACTTCGTGGAAGAAAACCAGAAAAAATCAGCTCCCCTTCCACCAGCTGATATCTAATATTATTAAAACCTTTTTCTAAAATTAGGCTCTGTATCTGATCGACAAGAACATTTTCAACAAAGACTTGATCATCAAACTGGCTAAGATATGGAAAATGAACACTAAGATAATCATGTAAAGCCTGTTTTTGTTCCAAAGAACGTACATATCCTTCCACAACAAAAAGACCAGCTACAGAAGAGTAAACAGAGATATTCTGCCATTCCGCATTGTTCCTCAATAAAACGTTAATAGCATCCCAAACATATTCATCAACAATAACTGTATCTTCTATGTTTTTCAAAAAAGGAAGGCTTTTCAGCTGATACAACAATTCTTGCTTTTCAACAGAAGTCAAAACGTTTCCCCTTACAAACAAGTTTCCACTTCCTTCCCGATAGACGTACCTTACAGAGGGATATTTTTCAATCAGGGAAGCTATTTTTGTATCTTCTCCTGTTACAGATATTTCAACTATGCGACTTTGGAAAAGAAATCTTACGCCAATCAAACCAAACAAAAATAGGATAGCTGCAACCCCTCCTAAAATAATAAATTTCTTGGGTATTATCATTTCACGCCAATTCCTCTCTTCTGCTTCTGAGGAAGAAGGGGCCATAGCTACTGGAAGCTCCACTATGGTAGCAATAGTAGAGCGAGAGTTTTCCTTATCTATCACAATAAAAGAACTATTTCCTAGAGTAACTATATCTTCCGAACGAAGAGAACGCAAAGAAGTTACTTTTTCATTGCCCACAAAAGTTCCGTTAAGACTTCCCAAATCCTCAATAGAGGGATCACCTTTATCGTCAGTTACTATACGAGCATGTTTTCCCGAAACACTTACATCTTGAAAAATAAGGTCAGAGTTCAAAGGATCTTTGCCTAGAACGTAGCTTCTATTAACCTCCATGTAAAACTCGGCTCCATTATTGGGGCCCTTTATAGTTTTAATGAGCCAGCGAGCATCGACAATCGGTGATACTCTGGCTGTGGCTAATTCGTTTGGATAATCGATAAGAGAAGAATCTGTTTCCTGAAAAGAGGGAGGATTATAAGAAAAGCGAAAAAAAGAACCTCCTATCTGGATAACGTTTCCCTCTTTTAGAAGCACTGTATCCGAAATTATTTTTCCATCTTGAGTAGCTGGATTTACAGTGCTCAAATTTTCAAAAACTATTCCCCCATCCACTTCTCGACAAACAGCATGTTTGCGAGAGACCATAGGATCTTCGAGAACAAAATCTACTTCTGCAGGATCTCTACCTATAGACCATTCACTTCCTTTTTCAAAATGTATAATAGTACCTTCTAAAGGCCCTTCTTCTCCTATTAGATAAAACGACATTGTAATCTTTTTGTTACCTACTTCAAATAGCAGATGCTACTTTTAACAAAGCTCAACTAACCTATTAACCTGAGCAATTCTATCTTTCCAAGATTCAAAGTAATTAATAAATTTTTCCAAAACATCCTTAAAAATAACGTAATTTATCGAATAAGAAATATTTAGAGAAAAAGTTAAAGAACTGGCATCCTCGCGCAATCCAATGACTGCGCCTCCCGTTCCCTGCCCCAAAAAGTTTGCCTCCATCAATAAAGAAAGAGTCTCTCCTTTTTTCTCATCAGATAGAACAGCAAGATCTGCATAAAAAAAAATACCACCCTCTTTATCTTTCATCTGAACTTCGATCTTATCCATTTTGAGAAGATAGACTCCCTCATGCTCTAATATGGGAACATCATAGAGATTCATCTCTTCAAACAACTTTCTCA
>CAYNKV010000027.1:0-12465 GCA_964397905.1 uncultured bacterium | reverse complement strand
ATCCAGAACAACCTCTTTTCTGTAGAGGAATAGGATCCTAATCCCTCTTTAAGATCTCCTCTTAAACCTAATTTGCTGTATCCATGTCGACGAGCCGCTATTTGGCATAATCGATTCCATAGAGAATGTTCAAAACGGATATGCAGCGCTGTTGGCTCTTTTCCAAAAATAGCTAGCCATGCCGCTGCTTGATGAGAACATTTCCTCTTTTTTTCATAGCTTGGGCAAGAACAGAACTGATCTTTAAGGAGCGCCTGGTCAGAAATATGTAGGAGAGGCCAAAAAATTTTCTCTTCCGACTCTCTTATCTCTACCTGATAGATCCCTTGAGAGAATAGAAGAGTTCCTACAGCTCCTCTCTTATATAGTTGAACCCCTTCTTCAATCTCTTTTTTTGAAAAAAAACCATCAATCATGTTTGCATTATTGGTAATAATTATAGTCTGATCATCGAAAAATTTTTAATTTAGCAAAGCGGCCTTTGCTTTCTGATTTGTTTTTTTATTCTACATTAATTTCTATTTGTTAGATCAGCAACTCATATAGGAGCTGCTTCATGACAAAAGTAATAAGAAACTGAATTTCAATGGATTTATTTATCCAATTTTGTCAAATTGGAGCAATGAATTCTATTATTTCTTTATGCAAGAGAAGGGGTTTTTTATTTCAAAGCTCAGAGATTTATGGGGGATTACAAGGATTTTACGATTATGGTCCTTTAGGAGTGGAATTAAAAAATAATTTAAAAAGAAGCTGGTGGAGATCTATAGTATACGAGAGAGCTGATGTAGAAGGAATAGATTCTTCCATAGTGACCCATCCTCTAGTATTGAGGTATTCAGGACATGAAAGAAGATTTACTGATCCTATGGTTGACTGTAGAGAATGTCATCACCGGATGAGAGCAGATCATCTAGTTGATGCTGCTTGTACCTATTGCGGTTCAGTAGATCTTACTGATCCTAAGCCGTTTAATTTAATGTTGCGCACCAGATTAGGCCCTGTTGATGATGGAACTGGATTAGCTTATTTAAGGCCCGAGACAGCACAAGGGATTTTTATTAACTTCAGAAATATCGTCGATACAACATCGAGGAGACTCCCATTCGGTATAGCTCAAATAGGTAAAGCATTTAGAAATGAGGTGACTCCTAAAAACCTTATTTTTCGTATGAGGGAGTTTGAACAGATGGAGTTAGAATTTTTTGTTCCTCCAGGTATGGATGAGGAGTGGTATGAAAGTTGGGTTACAACAAGGTATAATTGGTGGCTAAATCAAGGAATTGCTCCAGAGAATTTAAAGTTGGAAGCTCAAAATAGGGAGGAGCTTGCCCATTACGCCAAAGCGACCACCGATATTCTATATCGTTTCCCCTTTGGTTTTGAAGAGATCGAGGGCATCTCTAATCGGACCGATTATGATTTAGGTTCTCATTCTAAAAACAACTGTAATCTGAATATTTTTGCTCAAACAGAGAAAAATTCTGATGCCACCTCTGTTTTAACCATAGATGAACAGGAGCAATCTGTCGTTCCTTTTGTCATTGAGCCATCTGCTGGGGTTGATCGTGCTTTTCTAGCCATATTGAGCGAGTCTTACACGGAAGAGAAGTGGAAAGATGGCCGTTCCCGTCGAGTTATGAAGATAAAGCCGCATCTAGCTCCTGTGAAAGCGGCAGTAATTCCTCTCGTTTCTAATAATTCGGAGATAGTTAATAAGAGCAGGGAAATTGCTCTTTCGCTTAGAAGATTGGGCTTGGGATTAGTGAGATGCGAAGAGATTGGCAATATTGGTAAAGCATATAGGAGGCATGATGAAATAGGAACGCCCCTTTGTATTACCGTTGATTTTAATACATTAGAAGAAGAGACAGTTACGGTTCGTTATAGAGATTCAATGGAGCAGATTCGTATTAAGGTTGGAGAAATTGAGTCGTTTTTTTCTAATTATTATCAATCTCTATAAATCTGATTAGATTTTTTCAAATCGATTAACAATTCGATTAACTGTTCCCTTGCTGTCGATTGGCTTGATTGATATTTTTTACGGCTCCATCCATATTTCCAAATCTCTTTGTCGGTGAAACATAATGTGACAAGAGAAGAAAATCGGTCGCAACATTTTTTAAAAGTTATTTGTCTTAATAGTAGCCATCCTATCCAGCAAGATAAGAAGCTGGTGGGAATGATCGGATCGACCCATCCTAGTATAGAAGAAAGCAAAAAGATCATCCCCTCCCAGGGTTGAGAAAAGAGAGCTCCCCAAAAACGTCTCCAGCTTTGGGGCAGAAGAGAGTAGGCTAAGATTTCCTCAAAAAATGGTTCTTGAAACATCATCCGAGCTGCGTGGACTGCTTCGTGGGCCAAAATATCTTTACGTCGATATCCCCAAATGGTTCCTTTAGATAATTTTTTTTTAAGCAAAATAGTTGGAAGATTAGGAGGGTCGATGAGGATGGCCGCACCTTCCCACCAACGAGTGTTCGAATAGATAATAGGAACCCAATCTATCGCAAAACCAAATTTTTTTTCGGTTCTGATAGCTACCTCTTCCCATTCTGAATAATTGAGAGAACTGTAGCCAGAAGTTCGGATTAAAAAATCTCTCTTTCCTTCCTCTGGTCCTGGTATCCATCCCCTCTGGAAACAGTTTAACAAAAAATCATCACTCAACATTTCAGTAACCTATTGATTAATGCTTTTATATTTTATTAGATGTACAATAGACTGCCTTAACTAGGATACAGGATATGGGTAATTCTTTAGTAGGTAGGGTCGCACCCGATTTTACAGCAGAAGCGATTGTTTGCGGAACCATTTCTCCTCTCTCTTTGCATCAGCTGAGAGGCAGGTATGTGATCCTTTTTTTCTATCCATTGGATTTTACTTTTGTATGTCCGACCGAGCTGCATGCATTTCAAGAAGCATTAAACTTTTTTGAATCGCGAAATGCGCAGCTGTTAGGATGTTCTGTAGATAGTATCTATGCTCATTCTGCTTGGTTGAACATCCCTAGAAGCAAGGGAGGAATTGAGGGGGTCACCTATCCTTTAATTTCTGATTTAAATAAATCGATAGCGATCTCTTATGGGATATTAAAGGAAGAGGCAGGTGTTGCTTATCGAGCCCTCTTTCTGATCGATAAAAATGGAGTTGTTCGACATCAGCTAGTAAACGATCTATCTTTAGGTCGTTCTGTCGAAGAAGCTATACGGATATTAGATGCGCTTATTTTTTCAGAAGAGCATGGGGAAGTATGTCCAGCTAATTGGCAAAAAGGAAAAAAAGCTATAAAACCGAATAAAAAAGGACTTGAGGATTATCTGATAGTTAAATAGCCTCTGGCCAAGGGGGCCTCTCTTCGTTATTGGCTTAGATTTTGGGGCTAAACGGTTTTTATGAGCTGTTTAATTTTATGTCTAGTTATTTTTCTCTCTTTTTTTCTTTAAAGGAAGATTTTGCTGAGAATCTGTTTCTTTCTTTCGAGAAGGGCAGCTTTGTTGGTAGTCAAAGAGATGAGAGAGTAATCGATTCCGATCATCTTGAAATTGTAGCATATAGAGATCGAAATGATCGTTTGCTAGAGATTAATCCCCAATTAATTAAAGAAGAGTTTAGAGGAGATTGTCTCTATAAAATAACTTCTGCGATTCTATTTCTAATAATCGGTTATATTTTCCTACTCTTTCGCCTCGGCTTACGGAACCTGCTTTAATATATTTAGCTCCTACTGCTACTGCTAGGTCTGCAATAAATGTATCGTTAGTTTCTCCAGAACGGTGAGAGATAATTAATTGGTATCCCTCCTTTTTTGCTCTATTGATAGTGGTCATAGACTCAGTAAGAGTACCAATTTGATTGGGTTTGATTACAATAGCATTGGCAGCTTTATATTGAATGCCTTTCTCTAAAAACAGATGGTGGGTAACAAAAAGGTCATCTCCTACTACTTGTATAGGAAGCTGTTCTCTCAAAAGAGGCCAATGTTCCCAATCATTTTGATCTAAAGGATCTTCGATCGATACAATCGGATAGCTGCGACATAATTGCTTCAGGTATGTAAGGTAATCAGGAAAAGAGTATCCGAGATAACTACCTTCTTTGTAAAAATGGGAAGCTGCGCAGTCAAGAGCAATAGAGATATCTTTTCCTGGTTTATAACCTGCAGATAGAATCGATTCTACAAGCAAACTGCATGCCTCCTCGTGAGAGGATATTTGAGGTGCAAATCCTCCCTCATCTCCGACAGAAACAAGATGCGATCTCTTTTTTAAATTTTTTTTAAGAGAGTGGAAAACTTCAGAACCCCATCGAATCGATTCTTTGAAAGAAGGAGCTCCCACTGGACAGATCATAAATTCCTGAAATTCAAGGGAGTTGTCTGCATGTGCGCCTCCATTGATCAGGTTCATTAAAGGAATGGGTAGTTCGATTTTTTTTTCCTGGCCTAAATAGTAGTAGAGAGGCACTCGGCGTGCAGCGGCAGCGGCTCGTGCTGTAGCCATCGAGACTGCTAATAGTGTATTACTCCCTAGATGAGATTTATCTGAAGTTCCATCTTTGGAGATCATCAAAGCATCTATCTCTTCTTGATCGAAAACACTCTTTCCTATCAAAAGAGGTTGGAGTAGCTCTTCGACAATTTTAATTGCATTAAGGACCCCTTTACCAAAGTAACGATGAGGATCCTGGTCTCGCATCTCTTTGGCTTCATGTTCTCCCTTGGAAGCACCTGAAGGAACAGAAGCGGTTCCTATATGCCCGTTATCGGTAGTTAATAATACCTCTATAGTAGGCTCTCCCCTCGAATCTAAAATTTCTATCCCACGGATAGAATCGATCTTGCTCATCTTTTCCATATTAGCTCAATATGTGAGATGATTCCAATCCTCTTTTTCTATCTTTTCTCTTATTTGATGCATGCAAATGGCGGCTGCCGCCGCAACATTTAAAGATTCTACATAAGGATTTAGGGGAATCGAAAGGGGAACTCCTATTTCATGGGAGGAAACTCCTCTTGTTTCATTTCCTAGAATTAATGCTAGAGGTTCTTGAAAAGAGAAAGAAGAGAGAGCGGTTCCCTTAACATCTGCTACATAAACATCCATTTTATTAACTTTTAATAAACTGGATAATTCATCCCAATTTCCCATTTTAATGGGCAGGAAGAGAGCAGCTCCTCTAGAAGCTCGGATTGCTTTTTCATTAAAAGGATCTGCTGTTTTTGGAGTGCAGAAGGCAGCATCCCATCCCAGTGCCAGGGCTGTACGTAATATGGTTCCTACATTTCCTGGGTCAGCAACAGCGTCTAATATTATTAGCCGTTTTACCGATCTAAGTGGAGAGGGATCTGGTAGAGATATTTCAGCAGCCACTAGATCTGTCGTTGAAAATCCGATAACTTTAGTCAATAAAGAGGCAGGTGCATAAAAGATCTCTTCTGCTTCTATGGTAAGAGGCTCTGTCGTGAGCAATAGTTTAATTTTTTTTCGATCAGCCACTTCTCTGACAAGAGTTTTTCCTGTGATTAACAAGCTTTTTTCTTCTATGCGAAAGGAACGCTTTTTTCTCAGCTGTACCAGCCTTTTAATGATAGGATGATCTGTGCGAGAAATCTGAAAAGGTTTCATGATAGAGAGCTGTCGCTGATTCTAATCTTTCTGATCTTGAATTGCAATTGACTATCGTCAAAATGTACTCTCCTATAAGAGTGGAAAGTTATTAATCTGGATAGTTTATTGAGGAGAAAAGTAAAAAAAAGCGATTCGCCAGATCTTAAGAGAGATGGGTAGGCCATAGAGGTGATTTTTTTATTTTCTCTAGGATCACCTCTTTTTCCTCAATCTCATCGTTAATAGAAATTTTTTCTGCTTCTTTCAGAAGCATTCCCATCTCTTTTCCCGCCACTATTCCCATCTCCATTAAATCTTTTGCGCGTATGAGAGGGGTTTTGTTCTGAATTCTTTCTATATGTTTTTTGAGTTTAAGACGACGCTCATTATGGAAAGTTAAAAAAGAGCTATCCTGAGAAGCAGATAGGATCGATAGTATAAGAGTAGTTTCTCGGTGCGCATAAAAATAAGCTTCTTCTATTGGAGCTAATTTTTGCTTTGATGATATAAATTGTTTGCGTAAAGCGTAGTAGAGGTCAGCAAATTTTTTTTCATCATTCGATAATTTGAAATAGCTGCCAAGGTAAGACAATGTGGGAGGGGAAATGTAGGGAATCAGTTCCATAATCGATATTATGGCAGGAGTATTGCTAGGAAAGCGCCGAATAATAGCTATTTTTTCCCCGATCTCTTCTAAAGAACTGCTTTTTAATATAGGGATGATAGTTGGAAGCAGTTCTAGTTTGAACATAGAGAGGAGTGCGGTGTCGAAATGGGGATGGTGGGACATTTTTTTTATCTCTTGCCATATTCGCTCTAAAGAGGTTGCAGGCAAGAGCGTATGAGCAAGCTCCAGAATCGCTTGTTGAGTTTTTTCTTCGATAGAAAATTGAAAACGGGCCGAATAACGAACCGCCCTAACCATTCGAAGGCGATCTTCTGCTAACCTTTCGTAAGGGTTTCCGATGGTTCGTATAATTTTTTTCTCAATATCTTTTATGCCTCCAATAAAGTCATGAAGACTCTTTTTAATTGGGTCATAAAAAAGGCCGTTGATTGTAAAGTCCCTCCTCATTGCATCCTCTTGGGCCGTTGCTAGATCGATTTTTTCAGGATGTCTTCCATCTCGATAAGCTCCATCTTTTCGAAAAGTAGCTACTTCGAAATGAGATTGTTCTTCGACTACTACAACAACACCAAAAGCGATACCTACAGGAATGGTTTTGGGAAATAGTTGCTGGATCTTTTTGATCGATGCAGAAGTGACAATATCAATATCTTCCGATGGTTGTTGCAGTATATAATCACGTACCCATCCCCCTGCAAAAAAAGCGATCTCTCCCGATGCTTGTAGCTTGGCAACAATTCGTGTAGCAATGGCTAAATAATCGCTCTGATCGATCATGGTGTAGAACTGCTTTTGATCTATGGTTCTCTTTTGATAGTCTTGATTTTTATGGAGACTAGCAAAAAAGATAATAATTAGGTCTAATATCTGAAACAAAGGATCTTTTTTCGGTGGCTCTCATAAAATTGCTTTCAGAGGATACTGCAAATAAAATTGCAGCAGGCGAGGTTGTAGATACTCCTGTTTCCGTAATTAAAGAGATTATTGAAAACAGCATTGATGCAGCATCCTGTTTTTTGTCACTAGAAATTGTTGGAGGAGGGTTGCACTCTATTCGCTTAACCGACGATGGTTCTGGGATGAGTAGAGAGGATGCACTTTTTTGTTTTATAAGACATGCCACTTCAAAGCTTTCCCATATATCTGATCTCGCCTCTCTTACATCGATGGGATTTCGTGGAGAGGCTCTCTCTTCTATTGCTGCAGTTTCCCATGTTACCTTGTTAACAGCCATGGATGACAAAGTAGGAACTCAGGTAGAAATTGAGGGGGGTAAGATCATCTCTTCGGAAACGGTTCCACGTCAACGAGGAACCACTATAGAAATTCGCTCTCTTTTTTACAATGTTCCTGCTAGAAAGAGGTTCCAGCCTCCAACAGCTTCTCTTGTCGCTTCTATTCAGAGACTTTTAGTCGCTATAGGGCTTGCTTATCCAGAAATCGGCATAGAGTTCATTTCCAATTCTTCTAAAGTTTTTAAATGGCCTGAGGCTCGAGGCCTTCATTTTCTCGATCGATTGGAAAGAAGAAGAGAGCAAATTTTTCAAGAGGGCTTTCTCTCTTCTCGATTAATCGTTGAGGGAAGAGAAAATGATCATACTATCCAAGGATTTTTAGGAACTTCTACAGATCATCGTCCCAATCGAACGGGGCAATATATTTTCATCAATCGACGCCCTGTTGTTTCCCCCTTTTTTTCTTCCATTGTTAAGGAAACCTATGGAAAAAGGATTTCTAAGGAAAGATACCCCCTTTTTGTTCTTCATTGTGAGTTACCTCCAGATTCGATAGATATCAATATCCATCCACAAAAAAGGGAGATACGTTTTCGAGATCCATTGCTAGTAAAAAGATTTTTAGAAAAACAGATTAACCCGGTATGGAACCATCAACAGGTTGCCCATTCTCTTCCCTCGATACCTTTTGCTGTTTCGAAGAAAGTAGAACTACAACTTAGAGAAGAACCCCCTTCTCTAGAGAGATTCATTCCTCACCAAGCAATTGCTCTTTTTCATTCTTATCTTCTTGTTGCTCAGTCCCCTCCTCTTCAAGAGGGATTGCTTTTAGTTGATTTGAAACAGGTTCAAGAAGAATTGATTTTGCTTCAGTTTAAACATCCCAGCGGAAATAAGTGTCAGGGAATCTTGTTTCCCATTTCTTTTAAAACGATGCCTGGAGAAGTGGCTCTATTAGAGAGCCGTTTAGCTGATCTTTTAAGGTGGGGATTTGCATTACACCGAATAGGAAAAGAGGAATATTTAATTGAGACAATACCCCCTTTTGTGGCAGAAGCAGATGCTGTAGAAATAGTTCGCAAGTTACTCGATGTAGAAGAATCGTTTATCGATGAACAAGGAAGAGCTATTGTGAGTTTTGCCCTACGCAATAAAAAGCGGTTTGTGCTACAAGAAGCTCTAGTTTTGTGGGAATCGTATAAGGAGCTATCCATTTCTAAAGGCATAGCTTTGGTGACTATAGATGAAATCAGACGATTATTTCCTAAATAGAATAGACTCTCTTCGCAACAAATTTGATGCATGGGGGGTGGTAGGCTGTATAGTAGAGAATCGAATAGATCTCTACTATTTGACTGGGTTACGATGTTCTTCTGGCATACTGCTTGTTCTAAAAGAAGGGGCATCTCTTTTTGTTGACGGTAGATATTTTCAGGATCTCTCTTCGCGTAGTCCAGTACCAGTGAAACTATTATCGAAAGAGAGCTTGTCGCAACATATTCCTCATTTAGGATCGATTGCTATCGATAGCCACTTCACCTCTTTAGATAGAGGAAAACAGCTGCAGCTTATAGTTCCCCATCTCTTTTACGTTTCTCGTTTACTACGTGAAACCCGAGGAATAAAAGATCCAGATGAGATAGTAAAATTAAAAAAGGCAGCTTTGCTCGCTTGGGATGGGTTTCAATATGTTCGAAAGCGGTTCAGAGTTGGGGTTCAGGAGAAGGAAATCTCTTTCGCTTTTGAGCAGTTCTGTAAAGAACGAGGAGCTGAGCGGTTGGCATTTGATCCGATTATCGCTTTTGGCGCCAACTCTGCTTATCCGCATCATCGTTCGGGAGATAGCAGGCTAAAGCAGGGAGATATTATCTTGTGCGACCTAGGTATTGTACTGGATGGATACCATTCTGATATGACCCGGACTTTTTTTTATGGAGAGGGAGATCTGAAACTTCGCGCGCTTCTTTCTACGGTTATGGAAGCTCATTCGGTTGCTTTAAAAAACGCTCTACCTGGAACAGTTATAGGAGAGTTAGATCAGATAGTTCGAACTGTTTTTGAAGATGCTGGGTATGGAGATCTGATTGCACATGGTTTAGGTCATGGAGTGGGTCTTGAAATTCATGAGTATCCTTCTTTACAATCTAAGGGAGAGGATAAGGAGCTTCTTCTTCGTGAGGGAATGGTAATCACTATAGAGCCTGGGCTTTACATTCCCGGATTAGGAGGGGCTCGTTATGAAGATACCATTCTTATTACTCAAACAGGTTATTCAAATCTATATCGATGAAACTCCTTTTTTTTAACAAATCTCCTCTTTTCTTATGGCTCGCACTTTCCCTTTATAATTATCACTCATAGGGACTCCTTTCCCTTTATTGCTAAAAGAAAAAATCTGAGAAACTTTGTTGCTATGGATAGTCGTTGATTTTTGATTTTGCACTAGTTCTTGCAACTCTTTTTCCGTTAGAGTGGAGCTCTTATTTTCTTCCTTTCGCTGCTTGATCTGTTCTGCAGACAATACTTTGTTAAATAATTCAATTCCTAAAGCAGCTTTTAATACAGGAATTGATGCATATCGAAAACGAATGGCTCGAGAATCATTTTTATCGATCCTAAAATAATCTTCCAGCGATGGATAA
Source organism: uncultured bacterium (assembly GCA_964397905.1). Taxonomy (GTDB): domain Bacteria; phylum Chlamydiota; class Chlamydiia; order Chlamydiales; family Rhabdochlamydiaceae; genus PALSA-1444. Next base: position 2,348 of record CAYNKV010000027.1, on the reverse strand, counting down.
CCGCTATTAGTTCCTTGTAACATTTTATAGTAGACAAACTGTAAAGAGTTATCGAAGGTGAAATCAGATAGCTGATCCCTCTTTTTAGAAGCTACCATTCCATCCACGATTTTATCAGCTAATTGTTTATCATGGAAAGAGCGATACCATTCTGTTTCTTGATATAGAATCTGAATTAACCGGATCGCTTGCTGGCGAAGAATTTCTGAAGGTGTATCTGGTTTTGGGTGAAGAAGAGGAAAAAGGTTGAATCGAGAAGAGGGATAGGGAGAGTACTCTAGTCGCATCTCCAGAGAGCGATTTTTTCTCTTTTTTTTCTTTTTATAGGAGAGATTTTTTTCTGCCTTCTTCCGTAAAGATCTATATTTTGCCTTTGCTTGCTTGCTAATTAATGAGAAATAAGCTTTTTTCTTCTCTTCGATAATTGCTTCCTGGCGCACGGTGGAGCAGGTGGCTCTCATCCGCATACTAGACCCCACCGCTAAAACTAGCAAAAATGAGAAAACAAAAGGCAATAAATTCACAATTTACCTACTTTAGCTATAAAAAAAGGGGGAGAGTAAGGGAGGAAAAAGAATTAGGTTCATTGTGACTGCCGCTTTTGTCTCTATATGTAGAATTTTCTCTAGTAGACAAAATTACTTGTATCATAAAAGGCCTATTTTTAGGATAGGTCGCAGACCATTTTCCCGAAGTTTTATCGAAGAAGAGGAGAGAGAATTTATAAACTCCTTGCAGCAGAATTTCAGTACGAACCGATCCCTCTTTAGAGAGCGTGGTAAAAACCAGGTAGCTTTCCCCCTTTCTATCCTTAGAACAGATAAATGTTCCCTCTCTTTCCCCTTGAAAATGAGGGTCAAGGTCTACCCTATTATTATAGCTAATCGCCCAATGGCCAGCCTCTTTCTCTTCACAAAAAGTAGCAGACTCAAAAAGCTGCTTCAACCTTAATTGAGCTCTTTGCCGATCGAAGATAATTTTTTTCTCCTTTTCCAGCTTTTTTTTTCCAATCGCTGTTTCCTGGTAGATCGTAATTAAAAAGAGAACAAGCAAGGTGGACAAGAGAAACGCGATAAAAAACTCGATGAGCAATATCGACCGTTTTTTCACAATTCCTCTTGCTTCAGATATTATCCTTCAAAACCACTCTTACTATTGAACCAAGAGGAATAATTTTCGATATTTTTTAAAAAAATCTATCTAAAACCGATCTTGCAGTAGCTAATCTACCATTTAACGGATATGCCCCCTCTAAGAATGAGGCCAGCCTCCAGAGGATATCCCTTAAGAAAACCATTGCTTTTCCCACCTAATTGAAGATACCAGTTCCCACTATCAGAATATTTTCTCAGAATAAGGGAGAACGCTTCCCCAAAAGATGCTTCTCCAAAGGAGAGCCCTTCTGTAATAATCTCTTTTGAAGACTCCGTTTCCATCATAGAAAGTAGAATGTGCTGGCGCCAAAGATCGATACAAATCCCTAACTCATCAACGAGGCTGCCAGATGGAAATTTCCAAACTCTAGAATTCTCTAAACCTATCCCATAATAGCTATCATCGAAACGACCGTAGCGAGTATAAAAATAGATGGGATTCTCTCCTTTTCGGATAAAATGCTCCGTATACCACTCTGGTCCAAAAGGAGAAAGAGAAAATTGCAAGCTTGGAAGATAGTGATAATCTTTCCCCAAAGAGATCATCGGCAATTCAGATGAGTTGCCCTTTGCGATATAACTTCCCTCTGCCCATAAAGCAAACCAGATGAACGGATTTGCGAAATTAATAAGAGATTGTTTTCGTAATGATTCTATTGATAATTTTCTTTTTGGGTTTTTGATGTTTAAAATTTCTACGTAGCGAGAAATGTCACCATTGGCCATGCCATTGCGGAAATTTGTATGGGTATGAGCTGTAAGATCGAGAGCAGAGAACAGATATAAGAACACTTGAGTAGGATTGATATTTTTTCCGCCGGTCCATTGCATTTGAACTCGATTGGCCAATATTCCTGACGAGTTGGTTCGCGACGCACGTTCGTTAACTGAATCGTAGTAGAAAGCTGTTTTAGAAGAATCTTTACCTGAATTACCAAAAAGAGATTGTTGGAATTCATTTTCCAAAAGAGCGAATGGACACCATGCTAAGAAGCTTGCCATAGCTCTTGACAATATCGGGTTTATTTCTCCTAAGGGGTGCCAATTTTCGGATATAATATCTCCGATTCGCTCTGCGCCGTTATGTGCACTCAAAATCCATTCCGCTCCTACAAAAGGTGAATTGTAAGGAGACATAATTAAGTTATAGTTAGAACTATCAGGAACTTCTGATTAACAAATAGATAATCTTTT
>CAYNKV010000026.1:0-14265 GCA_964397905.1 uncultured bacterium | reverse complement strand
TTATCTAGTAGCGCCTCGCTGCTTAGCAGGAACCATCATGATGCCATTATTAACCATATTTAGCATAGCAATGGGCATGTTTGGAGGATATCTGATTGCAATCTACTATTTTGGCATGAGTTCCAATGCCTATTTTGACCCTATGCCTCTTCACATCACCCTATTTGACCTACTTACAGGAATGATCAAGGCGTTTGTTTTTGGAATTATCATTATGACAATCTCCTGTTACAAAGGCATTAATACCTCTGGAGGCGCTGCGGGAGTAGGAAGATCTACCACCCAAAGCGTAGTCATCTCTTACGTCTGCATTCTGTTTAGCAATTTTTTTCTCACCTTAGCTCTGAATATGTTAAGAATAGCTCTTGTTAAAAGCTCATGAACCAAGCAGAACCAACGATTCAAATCAAGATCAGAAATCTATCGAAAAAATTTGATCAACAGCCTGTCCTTGATCACCTGAATTTAGATGTCTATGATAACGAAGCAGTCGTCATTTTAGGAAAATCTGGAGCAGGAAAAAGCGTTTTACTCAAACATATTATCGGCATCACCAAACCCGATGAAGGATCTATCGATATAGCGGGAATAAGGATCTCGGAACTTTCTGGCCCCCGATTATATGAATCTATATTACATATGGGAATGCTATTTCAAGGAGGTGCTCTTTTCGATTCGATGAATGTAGAGGAAAATGTTGCTTTTTTCCTTCACCAACATTCGAAAACTTTACCCAAGATCAGCTCAAGTGAGATTGAGCAACGAGTGAAAGAAACATTAGACTGGGTGGGATTGTCGGGTACAGAAAAGAAAATGCCCTCAGAGCTTTCAGGGGGAATGCGTAAAAGAGCGGGGCTTGCGCGATTGATTATCTCTCGTCCCTCTATCATCTTATATGACGAACCTACAACTGGATTAGATCCTATAACTGCTATGCAAATCAACCAACTGATTCTTAAAATTCAAAAAGAGCTGCGAGCAATCAGTATTATAGTTACACACGACATTCTCTCCGCTTTATATGTAGCAGACCGATTAGCATTGATTGAAAATGGAGCCATAGCACATATCGCCCCCGTTGAAGATTTTATGCAGATTGACCATCCTATGATCGCATTTTTAGATAAAGCAATAGGAAAATCAGCCAGAGCTATCAAGGAGCTTCATGTCTAATTCGGTAAAGAATGTTCTTGTTGGATCTCTCGTTATCATCTCTATAGCCATTCTACTTGGCCTCGTAATGTTTTTGCGCCCCTCCGTTGGCGATGAGAAACAGACTATTCTTATTCGGTTTTCCGATATTAACCGAATTAATATCGGTACTAGAGTTTTGTTTGCTGGAAAAGCAGTAGGAGAGGTAACGGCTATTCAAGAGATCGAGAAAGCACGAGAAACTCAACCCATCGATGAAATAGGTCAACTCTATTTTTATCAACTTACCCTTAAAATAGATTCAAGCGTTCATATCTATAGCACTGACGAAATCTCCATTAAAACTTCGGGACTGCTTGGAGACAAATCGATCGCCATCATCCCAAGAATCCCTCCTAAAGGAGTGACACCGAACATAATCACAGAAAGGACACCCTTCTATGCTATTTCAATAGACCCGATAGAAAACAGTTTTAACCGTCTTTCAAGTATCGGAGAAAAAATGGAAGCAACAATCGATACGATCAATTCCTGGTGGATAAAAAATACGCCTAACATATCGGAATCTATCGATTCTTTTGACTCTGCTATGAAAGAGATCCGCCTCTCATTTGAGACCATAAATCAAGAGCAATTTATTGAAGAGTGTAAAGAAGGGATCTCAACTATAACAAGTTTTTTTCAAAAAACAGATAGAGCAATGAGCCATTTGGAGGAGGCACAATTTTTTGAACATATTGGAGCTGCCTCCCATAAGATTCAGCTAGCAGCTGAGGATATTAGTCAAATATGTGCAACTATAGCTGAAGGGAAAGGAAGCATCGGAGCCCTTATTGAAAAAGATGACGCCTATCTTCAGTTAAACAGCTGCATGAGCAAATTGAATAGCGTTATTAATGATATCAACCATTATGGGATCCTTTTCCATCTGAACAAAACATGGCAAAGAAAACGGACAAAACAGATCGCTGCTATGGAAAAATTAGATACGGCTGCAGGGTTAAAAGAATTTTTTGAAGAGGAAATAGAGGAGATTAATAGCGGAATGGCGCGGCTTTCTATGTTGATGGAAAAAAGGGAGAATAGCTTAGATCCGATGCTCTTTAAAAAAACTTTAGCAGAATTGATGAGACAAGTCAGCTCCCTTTATAACAATATCCGCCTCTATAATGAACAGATAATAGAACCCAATTTCGAAAGCAGCGAAGAAGAAAATAAGCCCCTTTTTAATGATAAAGGGATTGAACAATAGCAGAAGCAGCTACTAATCGAATCGTCTCGGAAAATTCCCCCAAAAGAGTGACGAGAAAAGGAATCGAATCACTGCTTCCATGCTCTCCGATCGCTTCCAAAATATCCATCTTGACCTCCCTTGGCATAGAGTGATACCCCCTCTCCAAAATTTCGAGAAGAGCAGGATCTCTACCTCGCGTTGAGAGAGCCAAAGCTGCCTGAACCTGAATGTAAGGATCGCCATCTTCTAAAAAAGAGGAGATGATTTTTGTGATCTCCTCTCCACTTTCTGCAAAAAGAGAAACCATACGTCTAGTAATCGAAAAAGAGTTGCTCGCAATATATTCTCTAACACTTTCCTGCGCTGCTGGATGAGCGACAATAGACAACAGATTGAGCAGGTCTAACCGCACCTTCTGATCAATCCATTGAGGATAGCAAGGAATATGATCTAAATGAGCCACTTTACTCGAAGACAAAAGATGAAGGTGACCATGTTGATCCCACATTAACAATGAATTGCGACTCTTAAGAAGAAATTGATAAAGAACCTCTGCTGCTTCCTTAACAGCGACCCGCTGACCAATCAATCCCCATGCAAGATTGGCAGAGACAAAAAGATCGTCATTACTCTCCATCTCCTCGATAGCTAAAGAAACAGCTGCTGGACCTGAGGCGATCAATCGAGTAGCTGCTATTCTTCTCAACTCTGGATTTGAATCATGCATCCAAGCTTTTAATCTAAGAAGCCCCTCCTCTTTTCCCTCTAATAAAGCCATCGCAGAAGCAGCTATTGCCACCATAGGAGAGCTATCCTCCATAAGAGATAAGGAAAGCTTTTCATCTAAAGAAACTTTTAGCCAACTCAGGCCATCGATAGCAGCTAATCGCACCTGAGGAGAGTGGTCGTTAAGCAAAGGAACCAATCTATCAGCCCAATCCTTTATCTCAAAGGAAACTATTAACTCAGAACCTAGCCGACGCCTCTCTGCACGATCACTAGAGAGAAGGCTAATAAGATCAGAAGATCGAACCGCATCGTATATTTGCACCAAGGCAATAATTGCTTCCCCTTGTTCTTCCTCAGTAAGATTTGGTTGAAGTATCATCTCCTTTAAAAACTGCTTTGATGAACAAATTCTCAACTTGCCCACCATACGAATCACCTCGGCACGAACAAACCAGATTTTCTCTTCTCGCAACAATCTTTCTAATTCTTGCTGAACAGGCAGATCAGGATAGAGCTCTGCTAAACGAACAGCCATTAAACGGAGCAGCGCACTTGAATCCCTCATAGCCCTAACTAGTAGAGGGATCGCTCGAACATCTCGAGTCAGAGCGGCAGCAATCAAAGCGGTAGAACGAACCCTCAACTCTCCTGAAAAAGCCCCTGCACGCAATGTAGCCCAAGCCACCTCTTCAAGAGCATGCTGATCCTGCTGAAGAATTGCTTGATGTTCCATCCAGATATTAAGAGCTAGCCGATCCTCACCTTTTTCACTTAATGCTCGAATATAGCCAAGATAAAGTGGTTTAGAATCAGGATATAATTGTATTCCTCTCTCTGCTTCCATAACAGCAGCAGCATAGTCACCTATAGATAGATAAGCATAAAGAGTACGAACCCTCTTTTCCTCCCCTGCTCTCAACGAAAAAGAAAAAAATAAACTCAATATAAATAGGTAAACAATCATCCAAGATGCGTTAAAGTTCGCCCCCCTATAAGATGAAAGTGAAGATGGAAAATTGTTTGACCCGCATTAATTCCACTATTGGTCACCAGACGATACCCCTCTTCTGCAATACCCAGCTCTACCGCAAGCCGCTGTGCAACCACTACGATCTCAGATATTAAAGGAAGATCCTCTAATTTCAACTTTTGCAAGCTCTCTATCTCCTTTTTAGGAAAAATCAAAGCATGGACTGGCGCAACCGGATATTTATCCTTTATTGCCAAAATCCTCTCATTCTCAAACAATTTCTCAGAAGGCAACTCACCACGAATAATCTTTCCTAAAATCGTCTCCATCAAATTTTCCCTTTATTTTTTAAAGCCAGCCGGAGGGCAGAGATCGCATCCTCCCTCGTCTCCCATATCGATATAAATCGTTTCTTGTGACAAAAAATAGCCCCTCGAATCTGCGTCTCTTTCTGCAAATCTTCTGCCGACAACCCTGCCCACGATTTAGGTAGAGGAAGACGCATCGCCATCCGATCCCTCCCATTTGGAGGAATCGCCCTTAATTTCCAATAGCTACCCGAAGGCATCACTACAAAGAGCGCCGGATGACTCTCTCCCCCCAGATCAAAAAAACCATCCGACCAAGGGATAGCAGAAGAAAAAAGCAACGCATCACCCCTCTCCTTCATAGCTTCAGCAATTAAACCGCGACAGAGAAGATTATATCTATGCTTTTCGAGCAATCGGTCAATATGACCCTTAGTAAAGTCAAGTGCTTGAAAAAAACCTCTTTCCATCGCCTCTTCGGACGAATGAAAGTGAGATGGAACAAAATTTCCTACCACCTGAGAAAAGGTAGAATAACCAGCAACCAGTTTAACCATCCCATTATCATGAGCATCTATCTCTGACACCAATGCCCGATCTAAAAATCGATATATTGAGGAAGAGATAATCCTCTCCTCCTTAAGATAGAGAAGAACCATTCCTGCGCTGCTCATCTTTCCTCGATAACTAACCTGGTGATGATCAAACCGTTTTAAATCAGGATCATAGACCCCACCTACATCGCACACATATTCACACTCAGCTAACAAAAGCTCATCGCGAGTTCGTACAATTTTATCTCTATCAACCAAATCAAATATTATCAGCAGAGCCGCCGCAGTCACCTCATCTGCATGAAAAACCGCATCATGTATTCCCAAAAAACGCAACTTCACTTCGCCCTACCCCCTCCAAAAAAAAGCAGTCGACCTCTCTCTCTTCATAATATCGGAAGAAACCTTTTTGAAAACAGTCCTGATCCGAAACAAAAAAAATAGCAAAGATATCTGGAAAAGAGAGATGCAAAACTCTCTATAGAATCTCGCACAATATGCTATTAGAACCATTACCCAACAGCTCTCATTGCAATCTGCTAGAAAAAAAGTCTGCTGTTTTTTCGTAAAAAATCCTCCAGGGGATCTGAAAAGCTATATTCAAAAATGGTTCAGAAAAATTCCAGCTCGATTGAAGAATCAACTATTGGTGATCGATCGCAAAAGATTGCGGGGAGCTAACTTTCTAGACCATATCACTCACCTGGCAGAATGGTTAGATCGATTCTCTCTTGAAGCAGGAAAAGTTCCCAATAAAACGGTTGAGAAAAGCAGATTGCCAGTTATTTTGGAACAAGTAGAGGTAGAAGGAGCGATCCGCATTGCACTCTGCCCGAATCAGCAGAACCTATCATTGATGCAAAAGCAGATTATCTGCTTGCTCTCAAGAAGCGTCACCCTTTTTATATTTCCAGCCATTGAGCATCAGCAAAAGATTTTGCTAAGTGAGTCTAGTACCACTGGAGCTTCGAGAATAACTGCCCCTCGATAGCTGATCTAATTTTCGAAGAGGATGATAACCTGCAGCATTGGCTGCACTATTTCCCGTGCTTGCATTTTCGGTGAGGTAGGCTGAGTAATAGATAAGACGCGAGGAGAGGTAGAATGTTTCCCAAAAGCCCGTTCGCTTCTTAACTTTTTCAATACGGCTTCGCAAGTCAACTTCCCTTTTTGATGCGGTACTATCAAAAGCTTGCGTCGTACAATAGACTCACAAGCGCCAGATTCTTGATATTGTATGTGAGCGATCTCCGTACAGATAATAGATTCATATCTGCGACAAGCGAGCTTGAGTGCAAAAATATTTACCCCTGTGCCAGTAGGAACAATGAAGACCTTGCATTTACTCCTAAATCCTTCCTGAATTACCTTTTGTGCTTCTTCAGTCCATGGATCAAATCCATAAGAGGGCACATAACCTTCATTGGCTTCGACCACTGCTTTTATAACTAATGGATGAGCTGGAGTCCAATTATCACTAGCAAGACAATTTTTTTGAGACATAGGTCGTTTCCATCTAAAAAATGATCTTAAATATAGCCTATGAAAAGCAAAAAATCAACGGCTAATGCTCGGTCCACGGCCCGTGGATCCTGAAGATTGTTGTCGAGTATCCGCCGGATATAAGAATTTAAACGCGGCGGATACTTAATGAATATGCTCTACACCCCCTCCGCAGACAAAATTGTAAGTTGTTTATTTAAAAATTAACTGCTTGACGTTCAAGGCGTTGAAAATTGGGAAGCAGCTGCTTCCCAAATATAGGTCTACTTGGGAGGAGGCGTCCGTAAAAAGAGATTTGCAGATTTTCAGATCACCGTTTCTCCTTAAAATTTAGGCAGTAAATAGAAAAAATCGGAGATATGTTTCTTCAAAGAAAAGCTGTTTCCAAGCAAAAGAGCAGCCTCGCCAAGAGGCAGAACCTCCCCTCCGCCCAGATTGGCCCAATAAGTAACCAGTTTTTTTCCCTTCTCCCCACTTCCAGCAGAACCAGCTGCTTCCTCCCTTAGAAAAGTTTACCTCCTACGATTCCTAAGCTCCTCAAGAAAAGAGAAATCGCCTCTACTCCCCCATCTTCTGAGAAACTGATGCATAAAATATTTTCTTTCCATTCTAAAATCTTGAAAAAAGAGAAAACAGTCTCATTTTTTTTAAAAGCTTGCTCAGCATCGGCCATTTCAACTAAAGTTAGGGAATCGGTCTTCTCGTAGATACCTGAGTAGCCAGTTTCAGTTGATCTAGAAGATGGTCGGAGAGAATCGGTTAACCAACCAGCATTACCGAGAAGAGCGGTTCACCTCTCTTCCCTCTGATCAGCGGAAAGCAGCTTCTCTCCTTTATTATTATTTTAATACGAGAAAATCATCTATTCAGATAGAATGGACGATTTACATTAAAGGATAGTATATGAGCATGGGCAATTCGGTATTAAGTTTTCTTCAATCGATCTGTCGATTTAACTTCGGAACCTTTGAAAGGGAAGAATTTAAGAAATTTCTAAGAATGGGAGCAATTTTTGCTCTGATCATTGGGGTATATTGGACCTTAAGACCTCTCAAAGACTCTATATTCGTCCAGCTAGTAGATAAGCTCCATCTTCCATACGCTAAGACGGTATCCGTTATCGCGCTCCTTCCTCTAGTAATGTTTTATACACGACTTCTCGAGAAGACGTCACGAAAGAAAATGTTAATTATTCTCCCTGCCTTCTATGGGACAGCGATATTAGTTTTTTCCGCTATTATGATTTTCGTTCAAGCACCTGCAGCAGAGATAGCCGCTCGTTCTAAGGGACTATTAATAGGGACTAGAATATTGGGCTATTTCTGGTATCTTTTTGTAGAAAGCTTTGGATCCCTCGTCGTAGCGCTATTTTGGGCATTTGCGGCAGATACAACAGAACCTGCTCCCGCTAAAAGAGGGTTTCCTCTTGTAGTTGCGATTGGACAGATGGGAGGCATCATCTCTCCTTACGGAATTGGCGGGCTTCCCCATCGCCTCGGCTTCACTACCGATGCGCTCTCGATGGTCTGCTTAGGAGTTCTCACCTTAGCCATCATCCCTTTAGTCCACTACTTTCTCCGCGCTACCCCGAGCCATTTGCTCGCCTCTTTTCAAGGAAAAAATGAGAAAGAGGTGGAAAAGGAGCAGGAGCCTGGGTTCCTAGAGGGACTTAAGCTAATGCTAAAACATCGTTATCTAATGGGCATATTTGCTGCAAACTTCATCTACGAAATCATCGTCACGATTTTTGACTTTAACTTTAAATTAGAGGCAGCAACCCATTATTCTGGTGTAGCGCTTAGCAACTATTTGAGTCTATATGGATCGAGTGTCAACATCTTATCCCTGATCTGCCTGTTACTTGGAATTAGCAACGTCACCCGTTTTTTAGGAGTTGGCGTAGCATTAGCCATAATGCCTGTAATTGTTGGAGTAGCCCTCTTTGGCTTTCTAACTATGCACACTCTCTCCTTTCTCTTCGTCTTAATGGTAGGATCTAAAGCGATTAACTATGCTCTCAATGGCCCTGCCCTTAAGCAGTTATATATCCCCACCTCTGCAGACGTTCGCTTCAAAGCACAGGCATGGATAGAAACTTTTGGATCTCGCGCCTCTAAAGAGGCAGGTTCTCTATTCAACATGATCTTAAATCCATTGCAGATTGCCTTCGGCTCCGTTTTAGGAAGCAGTTATTACCTTATTTCCAGTGGTTGCTTTGGGTTCCCACTATTGGGAGTATGGTTTCTGGTTGCTCTATTCTTGGGAAAAACGTTCCGCAAAGCTATCGACTCAAAACAGCTTGTCTGTTAAGTAACTCCCTTCAACCCCATAGATAATTATTTGGGGTTGTCTCTGAAAGCAGTTCTCTTTAAGAGCCTTCTCGTTTGTTAGGAACGAAGAGGCTCAAGAGAATTGAAAAAAATGGTATTTCATTCAAATAGCAGATGAGAAAGAAATTTATCAAACCTTCTAATTTAGAATAATTTTCTATAAGTTTTATTAAATTTTTTTATATTAAAATTATGACAAATAAAATCAGCAGTCATAATAGCACACCTCGCATCTATTACTTACTGTTCAAAGAGAAGTTGCTCAAATTTGCCAATCTTTTTTTTAATAAAGAAAGATTTGTTCTCTCTGAAAATGAGCAAAATGCAATTAGTTTTTATAAAAACAGAAAAGTTACCCAATTAAGCAGTGAAGATTCTCCTACATCAAGAGCAGCACAAACTATATTTAATCCTCTAAGCAGCAGAAATTCTCTTATATCGGAACAACCTCCAATTACAGAAGAACCATCAGCAGAAGAAGAGTTAGAAGTGGGCCATTTATGGGATAGGGAGCTCAATCCGAAAAATTCTGAAAAGATCAGAGAAGCATTTGCTGAAATAAATGAGACAATACAAAAAGATGTTGCAGAAGGAATAAAATCTTGCGAGCAGATTAGAAAAAAAATCATCAAGCAGTATGGAATTGAAGATGAAGATAATTTTTTTGACAATGCTCTTTTCTTTGCAGCAAGCAACTTGGCTAAACAATTATCAGAGGTGATTAAAGGGCCATTTCTTAATAAAAAAGCTCCCATTGTAAGAGAGCTATTGGTAACAGCAGAGAAAGAATGGATATTAAAAAGAGAGAGATCCCATATAGAGGATCTCTATAAAAAAACATTGGCTCTCTTGAAGGATAAAGATCGGTTAGTAACTATTGCTCAACGTATGGAATCGAACTATAACTTTTCAGAAGAGAAAAAAGTTAAATTTCAATTTCTCACTGCACAGGCATGTAACAGGATGGAAAGTTTAATCAATTATAAAAAAGATTTAGATCTATTAAATGATTTTAAAGTAGAAGACTCTATCCACAAAAGAAAGATTCACTTCCAAAATAAGCTACTGAAGATAGTGGAGGGAAAGGATAGCTCCCCTTCGTTAAAGGAGTTATCGGAAGAAATTAAGGGCATCAAAAATAGAAAGGCCAATGAAAAGAGATGGAAACAATGGCTCTATAGTGAATTAGTGACATCTTTGGATGAGGAAGCTAGAAAAAAATGGATAAATCTGAGCCTTAATGAAGGTGATGAGGAGATGAAAGAGCAACTGATGGCTGCTATAGGAAAAGAAAATGAGACTTGATGGGCTTGAACCATCGACCCCCTCATTAAAAGTGAGGTGCTCTACCACTGAGCTAAAGTCTCCCTAATTGACCCCAAGGGGATTCGAACCCCTGTTATCAGAATGAAAATCTGGTGTCCTGGACCAGGCTAGACGATGGGGCCCTGGAAGGTAAGGTATTATACAAAATAGCGACTAAACTGCCATAATTTCCTTTTCTTTTTTGCTCCACAATTCGTCAAGCTGATGGCAAAAGCCGTCGGTTAGTTTCTGTATCTTTTTTTCTAGCTTTTTCTCCTCCTCTTCGGTAAGCTGTCCGCCGTTTTTCTCTTTACGCAACTGCTCGTTTCCTTTGCGGCGCACTTCGCGGATCGCTACCTTTGCCTCTTCAGCTTTCCTCTTTGCTTGATCGACGATCTTACGGCGCATGCTCTGATCGATAGGAGGAACGGTAATGCGGATTGAGCTACGCTCAGCAACAGGAACGAGGTTTAGGTTTGCTTTCTCTATTGCTTTAGTAATAAAAACTATATTCTGCAGATCAAAGGGCATAAGGAGAAGCTGGCGCGGTTCGGGGATAGTAATATTAGCTAACTCTTTGATTTTTTTCTGGCTACCATAAACCTCAACAAGGAGTGATTCGACAAGTCCAGGATGAGCTCTATTGGTACGTAAAGAGCCAAGCTCTTGTTTGAAATGATTTACTACTTTTTCCATCTCTAAATGAACTTCCTCTTCTATTCCCATATTAACTATCCCCTGTAATTAATGATCCCTCTTCTTTATTGCATACAGCCGCAATAAAGGCTTGCTCTTTTGAAAGTTTGACTATCCGTATCGGTATCTTATTTTGTTGGCAAATAACTACGGCAGTTGCATCGATCACCGCTAGTCTGCGCTCAACCATCTGAGAATAACTAATATGAGAAATCTTCTTTGCTCCAGGATAGAGTAGTGGATCCTGATCATAAATAGCATCCACTTTAGTTGCCTTGATCAGAAGAGTAGCTCCTATCTCGCTAGCACGAAGCGCCGCTGCTGTGTCTGTGGTAAAAAAGGGATGTCCAAGACCTGCAACAAGGATGAGAATCTCTCCTCTCTCCAAATATTTCACTGCTTTTCTATGAGAATACCTGTCAACTACCGAATCCACCTCTAGTGCACTCAAAACCCGGCTCTTACAGCCTATGGAATGAAGAGTCTGTTGCAGAACGATTCCGTTAATGATAGTGGAGAGCATCCCCACCTGATCGGAAGCGACTCTAGGAAGAGATATCCGCTCTCCTTCTGCACCTCTAAAAATGTTTCCCCCACCAATTACTATGGCAATCTGAACTCCCCTCTTTTGAAGCTCTTCTATCTTAATTGCTATCGATTGAGCTCTTTCTTTATCAAATAATGAGGAAGTGCTCCCCTCAGAAGAGAGAGCTTCCCCTGAAATCTTAATTAAAACACGCTGATAAAGAGCTGGAAGAGGCATGCTATTCCCCTTCTCCTACCTTCCAATGAAGAAATCGAAGAAGAGAAAGCTGCTGATTCTCTTTCAACAGTAAATCGGCAATAGAAAGGGATGGATCTTTAACAAATTTTTGGCGCAGCAAACAGTTCTGATCATAAAATGAGGCTATCTTCCCCTCAATGATCTTCTCTGCTACATAGGAAGGTTTGCCTATAACCTGACTTTGCGCCACCTCCTTCTCTCTCTCTATCTCTTTTGGAGGAATTTCTTGAGGAGATATATAGACTGGAGATTCTGCAACTATATGCATTGCTATCTCTCTTGCTAAACGATCATATCCCTCACCTTTAAGCTCTACAATTGCCACCTCTTTCCCTTTCATGTGGGAATAAATTCCCACAGAATTGTGAGGAGTAATCTCCCAAAGCTCCCAGCGCTTCACCTCAATATTTTCGCCTAATTTTTGAATTATAAGGGCTCTATATTGATTGATCGTCAGAGAGGGATCTTGGCTATATGGCATCGACAAAAAATCTTTAACGGAATTAGAGGATGCTTTAAGCAACTCAAAGGATACCTCTTGAGCAAATAGTTGAAATTGCTCATTTTTCACTACGAAGTCACTTTCTGCAGCTACTTCCACCAGAGCAACCCGATGCCCCTTTTCAGATATTACGATCACCCCTTCTCTGGTCTCTCTCGTCTCCTTCTGCGAAAGGGAGGCTAATCCAGCCTTGCGCAAAAAAAGGAGCGCTTGTTCCATATTTCCATCAGATTTTTGCAGCGCCTCTTTGCACTTTCCTATAGCTACTCCACTCTTGCTGCGCAACTCCTGAATCATCTCAACGGAAACTTCTCTCATGAGCTCTTCTCTCCTTGAATAGAAGAGAGTAGCTCTAAAGAACTCTCTTTTCCTCCTATAGCTTTAAGACGCTCTTTCTCCTGAAGGATCACTTTTCCAAACATATTGAGAATTAGCCTGATGCTTTTGAGAGAATCATCATTACAAGGAATAATCCAATCAATAGGATCTGGGTTACAGTTGGTATCGACCAAAGCCATTACAGGTATGGCTAACTTATTTGCCTCATCTACTGCTATGTGCTCATGATAAGGATCTACTACAAAGAGCATACCAGGAAGTTTTCTCATAGAACGAATTCCTGACAAATTCTTCTCTAATTTCTTCTGATATTTCGCCATTAACCCCAACTCTTTTTTAGTAAAATCGGAACTACCTGGCCCAATTTTTTTCTCAACTTGTTCTAAAGTTTTTACCGATTTCCGAATGGTAGGAAGATTGGTTAAGGTTCCCCCAAGCCATCTCTCAGAAACATAAAACTCATTGCAGAGCTCAGCTGTTTCGCGGATTACTCCCCTAGCCTGTTTTTTGGTTCCGACAAACAGTATCGGCTTACGTTCTGCCACCATCTGTTTTATAACCCCAACCGCATACCGAATTTGCTGGAGCGTTTTCGCAAGATCGATGATATAAATTCCGTTCCTCGCTCCAAATATATAAGGCTTCATTTTGGGATTCCAACGATACTTTTGATGACCAAAATGGGCCCCACTTTCTAATAACTCCTCCAAAGTGACTAAACAATCTTTTTCTGAATCCAATGCTTCTTCCTCATAAGTTACATTCGACACGCCATTCCCTCCGTAAGGAAACTTTGGTCTTGGTTAATCGATTGGAGAAATTTTTTCCAAAGAAACTTTTCTCCAAAGCGCCTGATCAGAATCGAACTGACACGAGTAGCTTGGAAGGCTACGGTTCTACCATTGAACTACAGGCGCACTAATTTAAGCTAATTTATCCGATTACACCTCTTTTTTCCAAGCTATAAATAGGAGCGAAGAGAAATTTTTTTGAGCAAGAAAAAGGAAGGCTATTTTGCTTAACTGTTGGTAGCTAAGTTCTTATGTTTATTTTGAATTTCCCTCCATTTTTTTACGATCTGAGCAGCAATGATCGCTCCTTGATGTCCTGTTTGGCGAAAGGGAAGGTAGACAACGACAACTAACTCTGCCTGATTTGGGTGCTGAAAAGAAGAGAGGAGCTCCCCTTTAGGATAGGCTATCCCAGTAAACCAAATATTATTTTTAATCGTTCCTTTAGCAATAGAGTTTGCTCTATATTCTACCTCTGCTGTACCTGTTTTCCCGATAAATTCAGGCATGATTTCTAAATAGTCTTTAAGAGAAAAGGGATGATCGGTCACTGCTTTTACTAGCTTAGGTCGAGCGGTTCCTTTATCTCCAGAAACAACTCTTCTCATTCCCTCGATGATCATTTCAGAAATTTCAGGATAGAAAGGAAGGGAATATTTCAAGTGAACCGAAGAGAAGACTTCGTTCGAATCAGCTAATCTGATATGGGGAGTCACTACAGTTCCTCCATTAGCAATGGTGCTGATGGCAACTGCTGTTTGTATAGGAGTTGTTTCAAAGCTGTGTTGCCCTATCGCAAAGGAGTATAGACCCGTTTTGTTGCGATCTAAGTCATCAGGAAGATGGCCTGCTATCTCTCCAGTAAGATCGATACCGGTAAGATGAGCCAAGCCAAATGAAGAAGCTGCTTGAGCAAGCTTTTGAGGATCAGATATCATATCTCCTGCTATCAAAGAAAAATATATGTTACTCGACTGTTCTATTGCCCCTAATAGATCTATTTTCCCTATTCCTTTATGAGAACTGCGAGGAAGGCGCCCTCCCTTGTAATTGCGGTAGATCGGAGAG
>CAYNKV010000025.1:0-14683 GCA_964397905.1 uncultured bacterium | reverse complement strand
CAGTTACTTCCAACTTTTTTATTTTTTCTTCATCTTTTGCCCGAAGGGGCAAAAGGTTTTACCCTAAAAAGTTTAGGTTGCGCAAGATCTCTAATGTGAAAACAGTCAAAGCTACGCAAGACAAAGTGACCAGAGCGCTACCAGCCTCTTCGCAAGCCGAAGCAGGAAATATTAAAATTCTCCAAACGCCGTGGAACGAAGGCTTCTTCAGAGCGTTGGAAAACCTCCCCGAAGACACGCACGATGATATAGTCGATGCCCTCAGCGGGGCTTTCCTTCTGTTGAATGAATCCTCTTATGAGTTGTCTGCCTTGATGACTCTTTAATATAAGATGCTAATATTAAAGTAATTATTAATAACTTTATAACCTGAAAATGTAACAGAAAAACCCAGTTACGCTTAATGGGTTTTTCTGTTACATTTCTGGTATGATAAGATCAAAATATTCTGAGGCTTTCAGAGCCCTTTCCAAGAAAGAAGTTTTTTCCTCTGCAGAAGGCAGGGAGGCTGGAATTCCCCCACGCATGCTGGCTTATTTCTCTGAAAAAGGGCAGATCGAGAAGGTTCGGCGCGGAATGTATAAGATCAAAAACCTTGATTTTGATTCGGCATTCGAATGGGAAGACTTAGCAGTAACGGCTTTAAGCATCCCGAATGGTGTTATTTGTCTCATTTCAGCTCTCTGCTATTATGGTTTGACAGATGAAATCATGCGTGAATTTTGGGTTGCTATTCCCCATGCCACTACCTCCCCTTCCAGAAGAAATGCCCGCATTATCCGAATGCGCAATATTTCCTTCGGCCAAACAACTGTCAAAATCGGAAGCCGAAAGATCAAAATTTTCGACCGGGAACGGACCATCGTTGATGCATTCCGGTATCTAGACAAGGAAACTGCTTTAAAAGCCCTGCAAGCCTATTTGAAATCAGGAACAGAGAGAAAACCCGACATCGACAAGCTTTTAAGATATGCAAAGAAGCTTAGAGTCGATTTAACCCCTTACATTTCGGCATTTACACTATGAAATCTGCAATCGAGCAATCAATCAAAGAGAAAATCAAAGCCCTCGCAAAAGAAAGAAAATCGACTTTCGCTGAACTGTGGAGGAATCTGATCCTGGAAAGATTTTTGACACGCTTGGCAAAGTCTTCCTACAAAGAAAAATTCATTCTGAAGGGAGGCACGCTTCTGGCGAAGTACATCCATCTTGGAAGGGAAACACAGGATCTGGATTTTTTCATTCAAAAGCTGTCGAACACCGAACAATCTCTGAGGACTGTTCTGCAAGCAATTTGTGATGTCGACGCTCACGACAGCTTTTCCTTCGAAGTGGCTAAAATCAAAATCCTTGACCATTCGCAGCTTGCATATAGAGGCGCTGAGATCTCCTTGCAGGCCATATTTGGCGCTACGAAAACTGTTATCCACATGGATTTAGGGTTCGGCGACCGTGTTGAACCGATTGAACATCCAATAGATTTGACCTCTACCTCGAAAGGTCCTCTTTTTGAAAGCAGGATTTCTTTGCATTGCTATCCGAAAGAATTCATTTTCGCAGAGAAACTGGAAACAATTGTTTTCCGTGGAGGAGGCAATACCAGGATGAAAGACTTCCACGACCTGTACTCTCTGGTCCGTCTAGATGTTTTAGATAGTTCTCTAGCAAAGAAAGCTGTCGAGCTTGTTTTCCATCACAGAAAGACTCCCCTTAAGAAACTGCCAGCCTCATTTGGAAAAGATGCTTTTGAAACGATGAAAAAGAACTGGAGCGCATACCGCAAAAAAATCACAACAAAGAAAGGTGCACTTAAGCTCCCTGAATTTATAGAAGAGGTTGTTTTGGTCGTGAATCAATGGCTGGAAGAAAACCTTCTTTAAAAACGAGAGTCTTTCATGTTTAAATCAATAATAGCATTTTATGGTGAAATTAAAATATCGCAGATGTATAACTTGTTGATGTTTAGTGACATTTTTAGTAAAATTATGATTCAAAAATATTTCTTTATTCAAAATTTTATTAATTAAAAAGAAGGTTAGATTGAATAAGTATATTTATAAGATCATGTCCTGTTGTTTAGCATTTATTAGTTTGGAAAATAAAGTTCTCGCTGCGAAATCTTCTTCATCCATGATGACTATAGAAAAAAATATGACAACTGCTAATTCGATATGTGATCGTGAGTCAATTGTAAACAATGCCAGGCAAACGCGTTATTCCCGGTATAACTAGATCTCTCAACATCTCGAAAAATTAAATGATGAAAGCATTTCAGCTCTTCTCGAGCAAGGAACCCCTATGCATTCAGGATGGGGATCATCGATAAAATTAGACATAAATGGGATCCAATATTTGTCAAAAAAATGCCTCTGAATAAGGTTGAAGGTGGTCCAAAAAATATCAGATCGACAGAAAACCTATTTGATATACCTCTCTACTATCAGTATGGCGTTGGTTCTGGTGGTTTCAGTGTCTGGAGAGAGCTTTCTGCTCATATCATGAGTACTGAATCGGTTCTTTCAGGTGAAAACAAGAATCTTCCTTTGATCTACCACTGGCGTATTATCAATAGTTCTGATGAAAAAACTCCATTAGATGAAAAGAAGTTGAAAAATTATGTTAAATACTGGGGTGACTCTTCTGCTATAGAAGAAAGATATAGGGCTAATCATGATGCTTCAGCCTTTGTTGCATTAGACCTCTTGCATAACCCTTCCTATTTCAGAGCGAGATCCGCGTTATAAATCCCTGCGATCAAATTAAAAGGGAGCCCAAATCTCTTGCGTCTGTTTCTGTAGCGATCACTTAAGATCTTAAACCGTTTCAGATACCCTATAACATTCTCATTTAAAACTCGCTTTGTCGCTATAGCACGATTTGCTTGTTTTTCCTCTTTTGTTAAAGGTTTCCCTTTTTGCCTTTTCTTGGAGAGTCTTGTTCTGCTCTGAATTTTCTGAATCCCAGTGTAGCCAGAGCCTCTAAGAGCTCTCGTCTCTTTTGTCCATCGAATTTGACCCTCTTTGAACAACTTAAAGGCGGGCTTTTTCCCATTGCTGAAATTCGTACAAATCACTGCCTTGGATTTTTTATCCACCATAACTTGGCTTTTTAGGGTGTCCCTTCTGAGTAACAGTGCTTCTGTTTGTTGTTTCATTTTTTTATTCGCTCCTTGTGACGAATTCTTTTTTTTGGCCTTTCTATCGGTCTTTCGCCAGCATCAATCACTACTACTTCAAACTCTACATCGCTCTTGAGCAGGGCCTTGCCTGGCAAAGAAAATCGAAAACTCTTTATGAGAGCATCTTCTACCCATCCACAACTCCTATAACAGGCGCTTTCACTAAGATCGTATCTTTTTCCCAAATGAAAGTCCGATACTCTCTTCTGATACTCAAAAGCCATCAAGAGTCTCTAATCGATGCGGCTTTTCACCTCTAGATATCCTTGTGCTCTCTGCTTCCTCTAATATCGCAACCATTTCTAAGAAAGTTTCAGGTTTAACCCCCGTTAACCTTCTCAATTCAGTTACTTCCAACTTTTTTATTTTTTCTTCATCTTTTGCCCGAAGGGGCAAAAGATTTTACCCTAAAAAGTTTAGGTTACGCAAGATCTCTATTAATTCTCAAAAAGAGAGATCCTGGTAGAGCTTTCCTTGAAACCTATCAAAAAACAGGCCTTTGCTAACTGCTCCTGTTTTTGCACCATATTCAAATTTATAAAGCTCTTCAAGGCCTCTTTGAAAGAAAAAAGAGCCCCTTTTTTCTGCAATGGAGAGATATCTTGCCAATGGACGCAGCATAGAGAATCGCTTCGGATAAACAGAAGCAGCCTGCAACTCCCCCATCTGATAACCCAACTGCAGATGATACCGTATCTGTCCTATAAAGGAAAAAATAAGAGGAGGAAGCTGCATCTCTTCCTGAATCTCTACAGGGGTTTCCCATACCAATTTCTCCGCCATCTGCCAACCAGAAAAATCATTTCTAATCAAACTGATCTCCTCAATATCTACTTTTTCGATCAGCCTCTTTTCTCCTAAATAGCAAAAAAGTTGCTCCAAAGCATGATCTATCTGAGCAATAGTAGCATGCTCTACTAAGTGGGCAATCGCTTCAGAACTGATCTTTTTGCCCTCTATGGCCACTTTGCTACCTATCCAATCGGTAAGACGCGCTTTCTCTTCCCAAGGTTTTTCTTTAGAAAGGTCTAAAGCAATCAATCCTCTTCTACCCTCTTCATATAACGGCTCCAATAAAGAAAAAGAGGAAGCAGATAAAATGAGGCAAAGAGGAGAAGAAGAGAGAGCTCTAAAAAAATCTGCCCAGATGATTTTTGTCGCTGGTTGCTGAGTGAGATCAAACAAAACCAGCCTACCCTGATCCCATAAGTTGGGTGCCCGAGCGGCTCCTTTAAGAAATATGATCAGATCATCCAGCTGATCAAAACGGAGCAGATCTTCTTGACCCTTTCCGATCAATCTACAACAGCAGCGAGCAATATGATGACGCTCTTCATCAGAAGATATAGCAATTAAAGCGATAGAAATAGATTTATCCAACACCATTTTCTCAAATTGAGAAAAAAATAGTTTTAGATTCTGGAACTTCATTCTTATCTCTTTTTTTTATCCTCTTTTCTCTATCGACCACTCTAGAAAAAAAATAGTAGTGAATATTCAATTTTGCTATATTTGGGAAATTCAGGCGAGTCTCTTATATGTTGGGAATTAATCTTAAAGGAAAAAGGGCATTTGTTACCGGAGTCGGTGACGATCAAGGTTATGGCTGGGCTATTGCAAAAGCGTTAGCAGAAGCAGGAGCAGAGCTTATCTTTGGAGTATGGACTCCTATGCTAAAAATATTTAACCAATCTTGGGAGATGGGCAAATTTGATACCTCGCGTCAACTTTCCAACGGAAGCTTGATGCAACCGCTAAAGATCTATCCCCTCGACGCATCTTTTGATAAGCCAGAGGAGATTCCCGAGGAGATAAAAGCGAACAAAAGATACCAGATAGAGGGATACACCATATCAGAGGTAGCTGAAAGGATCAAAAAAGATTTTGGACAGATATCGATACTCGTCCACTCGCTTGCAAATGGCCCTGAGGTAAAAAATCCGATTTTGGAAACTTCTAGAAAAGGCTACCTTGCTGCCATCAGCAACTCCTCCTACTCTTTAGTTAGCTTGGTACAGCAGTTTGGCCCCCTAATAGAAAGCAAAGGAGCTATACTCTCTTTAACCTATATCGCTTCCGAACGAGTCATCCCCGGTTATGGAGGCGGCATGAGTTCGGCAAAAGCAGCCCTCGAGAGTGACACTCGCACATTGGCTTGGGAAGCGGGACGCAAATGGAATATTAGAATAAACAGCATCTCTGCAGGTCCATTTCGCTCTCGAGCAGCTAAAGCTATTGGCTTTATCGACCAGATGGTTACCTATTCACACAATAATGCTCCGTTAAAAAAGGAGCTCTTTGCCGAAGAGGTGGGAAACACGGCTGCTTTTCTTCTCTCCGACCTAGCAAGTGCGATCACAGGAACCACTCTTTATGTGGATAATGGATTGCATGTTATGGGCATTGCAATCGATAGCCCTTCCATACAATCTATTAAGTAGCTCCATAGCCGCTATTTTTTCGAAATTTTTTGGTAGAGTAGAGCACTCAGTTTTTGGGCAAGTTGCATTAATTTCAGAATGAAAAGAAAGAAAAAGAAGAAGGAGCAGAAGCCCTGCTTTATTCCCGTCACAAGATGGCGCACTCCTCTCCTATTTTCATAGCGACTATTTATTTCGATCATAAGCGTAGGAGAGCATCCTGCAGGCTTAGCGTGAGCGAAGAAAAAATTTCGATAAGCATCAGTAATGAGAACATAACACTTAAAATTATCGCCATCAGGATGATAACCTATTGCATTTATGAGATCTCCAATATGGTAATAGCCAACTCCATGAAGCAATTTTCCCCTAAAATTGTAGGGAAATAAACCTGGAGAAACATAAGCATGAACAAAAACCCTCTCTCCATAAAAGCTCCCAAAATGATATCCAAGAGCTCCTCCTAAACTAAGGCCATAACATTTGACCCCCTCCTTGCCTCTCATCCACTCTTCAATAAACGGCTTTGCCTTCAAAAAAATATCTTCCCCTATAGAACGAAAAGGATGTAAGTCGCTCATAAGAGCATTCCAAAAACCAGAAGCAGATGGGTAAGGAGTGCCCTGAAAAAGAAGAAGGGGAACATTTTGACTATGTTTAGGAATCAACCCATAAGCAACCATTTTACCCATTATTAAGGGAATTCTCTCCACCCGATATGGAATCAACTGCCATGATTCTTGGGAAAACTGCAACAACTCCACCTGATCAGAAGGATCTAAGTAGGGATATAGCGCAATGAGATGACCTATAAACATCTCTACTACAGTATGATGATGCTGTTCCCAAATTCTTTGTTCAAAACAGTCCCTAAAAATCTGCTCGAAACGATCTCTAAACTGCTTAATCAACGAAGGATTATATTTCCAAAAGAAAGCCACCTTTTCTTCTAAAGTAAGAGCAACCTTATCCATAGAAAATCGATCGTCAAAAAAAAGACGAACCATCGATTCTATATGCGGATCAGGCGCAATATCTTTCCAAATTTTAATTCCTTCTATTTCAATAGCAGAAACAATATCTCGAAATTGATCATAAACATGCTTTTTTTGAGAAGAGGTGAGCTTCAGTAAATGTTTCCCCCATTTTTTAAAACCACTATTCCGACAGCCATAATCGCGAATAATATTCCATTTAGACCGCACAAAAGCGACCTTTTCAGATGAAAGATTTTGTGTAACTAAATCAAAAAGATCACTATCCAATTGATCAAGCAAAAGCATCATTTCACTCCTCTACAGGAGAATCGAAAAAAACGCCTCGATTCCTTGTAATTAAAATAGAAACAGCTCATCATGGCGATCATGTTGTTTTATCTTTTTTTTGGCAGCGAAACAGAGTCCGTATCGATCCCCAATGATCTTTTCCCCCATTATGAAGGAGCCATCCTTAAAATGGTAGGGACCCTCTGCCTAATAGTGATAGCGATGTTTATAACCGTCTGGCTCTTAAAACGGATGAGAAAAAAAAGATGGGGAAAATCTCACTTTGATCCTTCGATATCTATCCTAGAAAAAAAGATGATCTCTCCCAAGACAGCTCTCTACCTAATAGAGATAGGAAAAGAGAGGGTGCTGATTGCAGAGTCACAGCTTGAAATAAAGAAACTGCTAACTCTTGATAAGGTAGAGGAAGAAACTGAAAGCAAAATTTAGATAAACCGGTCCCACACCCCGTTCACCCCAAAACCTCTCTTATTATCAAGAATTTCCCTCATCAGGATAGCTATCTTCAACCGTTTCCCACCCTTTAAATATCCCGAGAGAATCTTTTTTCCTAAACTACTCTTCATTGCCACCCTCTTCCGCTATCGCTCTCCTCATCTTAGTATCTGCCTGAATATTTTCAAGTCGATAAAAGTCAAGAAGCGCCAGATTCCCCTTCCGAAACGCTTCAGCAATTGCCAAAGGAACCTCTGCTTGAGCAGCAGTAACTTTAGCCTTGTTCTCCTGCTCCGTTGCCACAGCCATCGTACGCCGCTCCTCCGCTCTTGCCTGTGCAATAATTTTATCTGACTCCGCCTGGTCGGTTCTCAATTTAGCCCCAATATTTTCTCCAATACTAATATCGGCAATATCTATAGACAAAATCTGAAAAGCAGTGCCCGCATCTAAGCCACGCTCAAGAGCCGCCTTCGAAATGCTTTCAGGAAACTCTAACACCTGAGAGTGATTTCGAGCTCTTCCAATCGCATTCACTATCGACTCTCCAATCCGAGCAACAATAGTCTCCTCTATAGCCCCTCCAACTAACTGCTGAATATTGGTTCGCACCGTGACCCGAGCCCTACATTTCAGCTGAATCCCATCCTGAGCCACAGCGGTAATGTAATCCCCATGCTTTTCATCAGGACAATCAATCACCTTTGGATTAACCGAGGTTCTCACCGCATCTAAAATATCACGACCAGCCAGATCAATAGCAGTAGCCTGCCTCCAGGTAAGAGGAATTTGAGCCTTCTCTGCAGCAATAATCGCACGGACCACGTTGCTAATAGCGCCGCCCGCTAAAAAATGAGTTTCAAGATCATTAACAGATATTCCAGTAATCCCCGCCTTATGAAGATTAATATAAGCATTAACAACAATGCGAGGAGGGATCTTACGAAGACTCATCCCTACAATGTTCAAAAGAGAGATAGGAGTCCCTGAAACTATAGCCTGAAACCACAAATTAAAGTAGCGCCCTATCAAGAGCAGAATCAGAGCTGCTGCGAAAAAAAGAAAAAAAGCCATTAGACCCACCAATGGGAGAATTTTACAATAAACATAGGATTAAAAAACAACTAATTAATCATTAAAGAAGGGCTCTACCCATAATCGATACCCCTCTCTACGTAAAACCTTCACCCTCATCTCCGGCAGCACAAATTTTCCCTCCGTAACTGCATCATATATTTTTCCGCCGACTACCACTTTTCCAGAAGGCTTTAAATAGGTAAGGGAGATCCCCTTTTCACCCTTCATAGCGTTATCCACTAGATGAAAAGCCACCGATTTTTTTCTCTTTCTATCTGAATAATAGAGAAGAAAACGAGGAATGAAAATTATCGCACAAACAACCACCATTAAGATCGGCAATAAAAATAATAGAAGATGATAAACCGCAGAATAAAGATCTCTTTCCCATTCGACCACCCTCTGAACATGGGGCACCAGAAAAGCAACCATCCCTCCGGTTATTAAGAAAAAACCGAAAAAAGTCGCAGCGCCAAAACTCGCCGTTAAAAAGAATTCCCATGCGATAAATAGGAGGCCCATTCCTAAAATAATTAACTCCATCCAATCGATCGTCTCGCAAGGAAAGTAGGAAAGGAGCAGCAGCAGCAAAGAGCTTATCGCCCCAATCAAAGGAAATAACAACCCAGGCATCTGAAATTCCAGATAGATGCCCAAAAGAGCAACAGCAGCCAAAATAAAAACGATCATAGGAAGAGAAATAAATCGATAGAAGGGCAGCTTCCAATGATGAAACCGGATCAATTCCGATTGAGGAGAGAGCATCCTTAATAAATCTTCTAACGAATCAGCTTCCAGATCAGCCACCTTATAACTTTTTAGCTCCGCCCGATTTAGAGTTAACAGTTTGCCTTTTGCTGAAACAATCTTATCGGAAGAAAAATCATCCGATCGAATAGCCCTCTCATCATCTAAAACAATGACCTCTCCCTCTCTTTCGACTAACAAAAGATCTTTATCTACCATCGCCTGAGCAATAAAGGGATTCCTTTGCCAGATGAGAGCCAGATTAGCCATTTCTGATCGAAGAGCAGAAACCAGTTTCTCCGATTCCCCCTCAACAATCGGCTCTGCAGCTCCCATGCTAGCGGTAGGTCCAATAGCAATCTTTCTACAACTATATGCAAGAAAAGCCCCCGCAGAAATAGCCCAATCATTGATATATGCGGTAACAGGAATATGTTTCTCTTTTTCGATCCACTTAAGCAAAGAAACTATCTTTAAAGCAGAAACAACCTCTCCTCCAGGAGTATCCAACTCCAATATCAATTGAGAAACCTGCTGTTGAAGAAAATAATCTAAAGAGAGTTTTATCTCTAAGAAAGTAGAAGCATCAATAGGACGCTCCCTGCCCACTTTGCAGTAGCCAATTTTAGCCACCTCACTATGAAGTGAACCGCCAAATAAAATAGATAAAAACAAGAAAAATCTCATTTCTCACCCTAGAAAATAACCGCATAAATCTAACTCAATAAATGAAAAAGATAGACTCCGTTTCTACCTCTTTTTTTTTAAACACTCACTCATACACGAATCTCTCGATTTAAAAAGAAGCTCCTATGCAAAATAGCTGCATGTTCTGGAAGCTAATCCTACTCATAATACCCTGCTTCATCTACTCTATCGAATATAAAGTTCGATTTGTAGGAATTTCTGATAAAAAAACCTTGCGCACCATCCGTTCTCTATCTTACCTAAACAACTTAAAAAACCGCCCCCTCTCTTCTATTAACGCCCTTAAAACAAGAGCAGAAGCAGATATTTCAGAGATTATAAAAGCACTTCATGCACATGGCTACTATGAAGCAGAGGTGGAGATGCGGATCGAAGAAAACGAAGAACCTATCGAAGTATTAGTGCTTATCAACCCAGGACCGATCTACCTTTTGAGAGAGTTTCGCATAGAATGGAGCCCGACCTCCCCTTTAGAATATCCCTCTCTTGAACAGCTAAACATTAACCTTAACCAACCCATAACGAGCATGGAAATAGTTAATGTAGAACAAGCGATTTTCGATCTGCTCTCCGAATCTGGCCATCCGCTCGCATCTACAAAAGAACGCTCCATCATTGCCGACTACCATGATAAAACCATTAGAATAGCGCTTACAGTAGATCCAGGCATCTGCGCACAATTTGGAACCCTCTCCATCAGAGGAAATAGGGAGATACAAGAAGCATTCTTCTACAAAAAACAGGAGTGGAAGCAGGGAGAAAAATACAATAGCAAAGCTATCGAAAAAACAGAAAAAAAATTGCTCAACACAGGATTGTTTAGCTCGGTAATGATTACCCGTGAGCAAGAGATAGAAAATCAATCAGAATTACCGATCCGCTTAGAAGTGACCGAAAGCAAATACAAAAATATTAATATGGGAGTCACCTATCAAACCTTTTTCGGACCAGGCCTCACTTTAGGATGGGGAAACCGCAATTTAGGAGGATTAGGCCGCCGTTTCTCTCTAGAAGGAGAAATAACCAAGTATACCCAATCAGGAAGAGCCACACTATTAATACCCGACTTAAGAAAAGCAGCAGAGGATTATATGCTCTCTGCTTCAGTTAATGAAGAGTCCATTTTTTCCTATAGGGAAAAATCATATAATCTTCTTAACAGAATAGAAAAACAGATCGAAACTCTCTATCGCTTTTCCATAGGAGTAGAGATAGAACGAATTATAGTCTCCAACTCTGCTGCTAACGGCAACTTTTCCTTAATAGAAATACCCCTCTATTTTCGTTGGAGCTCTGCTAACGATCTTCTCAACCCTAACAAAGGTTCCACATTAGAGTGGAAAGCGATCCCCACTATTAATGACTTTTCCCATTATTACTTCTACAACTCCCTGATCTACATGAACTATCTTCCCATAAAAAAATGGTTAACCTTAGCACAACAGGTAATGGTAGATATGATCTTAAGCTCTTCGATCGATTCAATTCCCCTACCCAAACGGATTCTAGGAGGATCTGATCAAGAGTTGCGCGGCTATCGGTATCGGAGCGTCAGTCCACTCGAAAATGAGAAACCTTTAGGAGGAAGATCCTCTATTTTCTACTCTCTTGAAACCCGCTTCCGCCTTAACAAGACGATCGGCATAGTCCCCTTCTTCGACCTAGGAGAGGTAGAAAGCACGACGCTACCCCTTTTCCAGAGCAAATGGTATAAATCGATAGGCATTGGTTTTCGATATTTTGCCCTCTTTGGCCCTTTACGCATTGACCTTGCGATCCCCTTAGATCGACGCAAAGAGATCGATCCCGTATATAGAGTATTGGTTAGTATGGGACAAACCTTTTAAGATGAAGAAACTAATAAAAATCGTAAGCAGCTCGATCCTCTTGCTCCTCCTCCTTACCGGAGCGCTGTTTACCCTCGTTCAGACCCAATGGGGAAAAGATAAAGTAGAAAAAGTGCTCCAGCAAATAGCGATGCAACAAGGAGTCGAACTCACCCTTGATAAAATAGAAGGATCGATCCCCTTTTCATGGAACATCTCCCATCTCACCCTAAGATGGAGCATAAACGACTCGATTAAGATCGAAAACCTTCAGATAAACTTTTCCCCCCTCTCCCTACTCCTTAACAGAATAGAGATCCGATCCTTAAGGGTAGAGAAGCTCCTATGGCAAATAAGCGACTACCAGCTCCTCATGCCAACCATGCCCTCCTACTCTTTCACCATAGACTCATTTTCGATAGATAAGATCTCTATCATCGATCGATACAAAAGATTTCAAGAAAACTATTTTTTTCATGGAAGCTGCGAATGGAAAGAGAACCAATTTTCTATTGCAATCATAAGCGGATCGAAAGAGTTCACCCTCAGATTTTCAGCCAATGGCGACCGAAAAAAAGATCTATCTAATGGACATTTAGAAGCAGAGATAAGATCTCCCACCACCCTTTTCCCTTCCCTTCCCTACAACATACCCTTACAGCTAAAAATAGACGCCCAGACAGCGTGGAACGGCTGGGAATCGATTCTGCACCCCTCCGACCTACCAGAAAAAGAGATAATCTCTGGCAATCTAGAAATGCATATAAAAGAGCTACCGAACCTAAAAAATCAACCCATCCAGCTAACAAGCAACTATTCCCTATCCAACAAAAAAACATTCAAATTGTCTCAGCTCCAGATAGAAAGCAGCCAGTTCTCTTTAAAGGGAAACTGCACCCTAGATCCTCGCTGGAGAGCTAAACAGATCAACTGTTCCTGGTCTATCCCCCAGATCTCCCTCTTTCTTCCCCCATTAAAAGGCCTACTGAAAGGCTCCCTTCAGTTTGATAATCACTCCCTTCATATAGAAAGCAAAGCAGAACAATTAGCCTATAAAACCCTCCTTCTCGATCGGGCTACTTTCGACCTAAATATGGAACAAAAAGAAGCAGAAAGATGGTCAGGATCGCTACACTCCGCCCTAGATCATCCAGAACTTGGTTGCACCCTAGAGAGCCAAATAAACCTTCTTCCCAAAGAATCGATCTCTTTCCGCCAACTCCAGATCAGAGGAAGCCATCTATCCCTCCTAGGAGAGCTCAGCTGCCAGTTCCCCCTCAACTTAGAAGGAGCGATCTCCCTTCAAATCGACAATCTAAGCCCCTATTCCCCTCTCTTCTCTAATCCAATTAAAGGAGAAGCAGGAGCAGTTTTTTTCTTCAAAGAAAACCATGTAGAAGCAGATTTAGTAGCCAAAAACATCGGAATAGAAGAGGTTTGGCTCAAAAAAATCTCAATAAATCTATTGGGCAACCAGTCGATTGAAAACTTCCAAGGAGCCCTTTCCGTAGATA
The DNA here is from genome assembly GCA_964397905.1 of uncultured bacterium. Taxonomy (GTDB): domain Bacteria; phylum Chlamydiota; class Chlamydiia; order Chlamydiales; family Rhabdochlamydiaceae; genus PALSA-1444. Next base: position 1,492 of record CAYNKV010000025.1, on the reverse strand, counting down.
TCGAGCAGCTCTTTGGAAAAGATTTTTACGCTGACTCCATCTACTGCTCGATGGGATCAGACTCCGAAGATAATTGGCTCTACTCCCTATATGGAATAGCTAACGAAAAAAAACCATTCCAGATCGAGAGCAGAGGAAAATTACAATTAGAACCCTCATCTATAAAGATCCAATGCAAAAGCCTTAGCGGAACCGTACTGGAAAAAAAAATAGAACTGCGCCACCCCTGCACCCTCTCTATTAAAAACCAAGATTACTCTCTTTCCCCTTTAGAGATTAAAATAGATAGAGAAACCCTCCTTGCCTCATTCCAATCCAACCCTGAAACAAGCACCATTTTACTGAAAGCTGACCATTTCCCTCTAGAATTAACCAGCCTCCTACCCTATTCGTGGAAAATAAAAGGATTTTCCTCCATAGACCTCCAACTCCATCGAGAAGAAACCCAAGTAGAAGGCCATCTCCATATCCTCTTAGAAGAACTCGATAGCCAAAAAAAAGAAACCGCTTCTATCCGAGGAGCTCTCTACATCAATGTAGCAAATAATAAAGCACAGATTCACAGCTACTTAAGAACCAACGATCAACAGTTTTTGGAATATGTAGGCACAATACCCCTCTTACACAAGAAAAATTTTTTTTCTACTAGCATCGATCCCAGTAGAAACCTATTCAGCCATTGCACCCTTGAGGGAAAAGCAGAAGAACTATTCGATTTCATCAGCCTAGGAAGAGAAAGCTTGAAAGGAAATATCGGATGTGACCTGCTACTCAGCGGTTTAAAAGAAGAGAAACAACTCTTTGGCTCCCTATTTATAGCAGAGGGAGAATATCAAAACGAAATCATCGGACTCAAATTAAATAAAATTCAATGCGAAGCCAAAGCAGAAGGGAAAAAGATAGTGATCAACAGAATAAATGGTTGCGATGATGAGCAAGGAACCTTCTCCGCCAAAGGAACCGTCGAGATAGAAAAAAATCTCTCCTTTTCCATCAAAACAGAAGTAAAAGAATTAAAAACAGCCCAATTTGACTGGATATCAGCAGTTTGTGATGGAAATCTGATCATTTCAGGAAACAGAGATCAGGCAACCATCGAAGGTTTCCTCTCCATTGTTAGAGGAGAATTTTCCATCCCAGAAAATCTACCCATCGAATTACCCCTCTTGCCTATAAACTTTCTCAATAGACCCGCAACAACCCCTAAAACCGATTACAGAATCTACTATCAGCTCAAGCTTCTTGCACAACAAAACTTTCACTTCCAAGGAAGAGGCATCGACACCAACCTAGTAGGAGAGCTCCAGCTTACCGGATATAACCTACACGTAGCACCCATAGGAACATTAAAAGCAGAGAAAGGAAGCTTTTCTTTTAACGGAAAAACCTTCTCTATTACTGAAGGAGAAGTAATCTTTTCCGAGAAAGAGCAGTTCCTTAACCTCACCTGCACAACACGGCTAGTAGAGCTTATAATCACCATCATATTAAA
>CAYNKV010000024.1:0-14977 GCA_964397905.1 uncultured bacterium | reverse complement strand
TGCTGCCATTTTTTTAACCTACCCGCTATTCCGCTCTCTATTTGCAAATTTATTACCTCGAAGAAAGTTTTATAAAGCATTTGAGTTCTCTATGTTAGATCGCTGCGGAACCATTCTTGCCTCCCTTACCCGAGAGGCGCTCTCTTTAAATAGCGCTATTTATTGCGTCACTGCCCCCATATTACTCTACCATTTCCACAAGATTTCCCTTCTTAGTTGGATATACAATCTTTTTTTAGCAACTCCTATAACTATCATTTACGTTCTATTAATTGTAGGGATCACAACGCATCTATTCATTCCCTTTATTGGAATCTATATCCTCAAGTTGACCCAATTCTTCACAGGAGCCATTTTGAAAATAATCAGCTACCCACCTGCCCTTTACGATATCCAATGGAGATCTTCTTTTTTATCTTCAACCACTATTACTGTTCTATTAACCACCCTTGTTCTTGGCTCATCTCTTATCTATTGTTCCCAAAAACTCACCCAATCCCCTGCTCTACGATAAGAGAGCAGAGATAATAAACAGCGCTTCCAAACATAATCAAAAAACTATCCTTTATACGCTAACAGCTCATCACGCCGCTCTAGAATTTTTTGTAGACGAGCATCTTCAGAAAAAGCCAATCCCTTCGCGTCGGAAAAAATTTCCCTAAGAGTCTCCAAACTCAATTTTTCTAAAGCTGCAGCTGCTTCTTGAGAACATCTACCCACAAATGATCTATCAAAATTTTCGTCAAAAGCATGGTATTGGATCCAAAAACCCGATTGATAAATAATATATTTTAATGGTTGTTTCCTATAGGTTTTAATTCTTTTATAAAATAATTCTGGCAACTTGTCACCCAGCTGCTTTTTTAGATTATTATGCACTGGATAATCAGCAACTTGAGCAGCATCAAAAGGGAATGGCTTATCCCAATCATCTGTATCCAGTTCGTCGACAAAGAATTTTCTCACAAAAGGCAACTCCCCATAACGAACATGCAATGCATTTTGTAGTCCAGAATTGTCAATCGCTATCGGGTAGATTTTATTCTCGTAAGGATAAGCTAACAAGTTATGAGGTCCTGTATCCCATTGGCCAAAAACAAAATTAAATATTTTTAAATTTTCTCGATCCTCTTTGCTAAATTCTTTTGAATGCTTTTCATACTCCCCTCTTTTTAACAGATCAATGGGTGTGTCGACAAAGAACTGTAATGAGCCTTTTACACCATTTATTTCGGTTAAAACAGTAGGTGGAATATAGGGAAAACCTAGAAAACAAGAAGCTTTATAGGCTGCAACTTCAGCTGCAGGTGATCCGTCGTTATCCGGCTTAAAGAGAGCTTTTATCCCGTTCTCTAAAGAAACCCAAAGCGGCTCCGAATCAAATTCCGTTTTTTTACCTTGCTCTAATAAAACTTCTCGGATCGGTCTAGTATGACAGGGTTTACACCCTCAAGCATCTTGCTGCTTTGGAGCTCATTCCAGCTTTTCGGATCTTTAATCTCCGATTGAAGAGGGCAACTACAGATTAAACAAAAAAGAATGAAACCCAAGATGGTTTGACCTATTTTTCGCATACTGGCTCTCCTATTTGGGACCAATCTAAATATATTGGGCTATTTCTCATCTATTGCTTCTAAAAATTGCTCTGGTAGATCTACTGTTAAACTCTCTTTTTCCTCTTCTGTAATCTGAGTGTAATCTTCAGCCGAATTGATGATATGGGGCCTCACGAAAATAATCATAGTTTTCTTATCATCATGCTTATTTTCTCTGCCAAAGAGCGCCCCAATACCTGATATCCCGCCAAGACAAGGTATTCCTGATCGACTCGAACTCTTCACATTTCTTGTCATCCCAGTTAAAATCAAAAAATTGTCATTGGGCACATGCACATTAGTGTCCATATTAGTCTTAGTACTCTGGATGCCACTTGACTGGGATAAATGGGAATAATTAAGATCGGGCACCAGTTCCGTAATCTCCTGATGAATAGAAAGGGTAACCATTTCCCCATCACCGACGCGAGGCGTGATAGTTAACCGCACTCCAACATCCCGATATTCTATATTGGAAGTGGTCTGTTGGTGCGCGCCTAATACGGAAACAACAGAGCCTGTAAAAGGAATGGTATCACCTAAAAATATATCGGTAGGCTTGTTGTCTTGCGCAACGATTTTTTGGCTTAAAACAATGGTTGAGGAACCATCGGAACGAAGAGCAGAGATAAGAGCGTTAAAAGAAGAGAAAATTTTTCCCTGATAATTCAAAAGATCTCCAAAAACTGCCATACCATCGTTGAGAATGGGTAAATTCAAAGAAAGATTTCCTCGCCTATTATCCGCTCTTTCACCTATCCCCCACTGAACTCCAAAATCAGTGCCATGACGAGAATCAGTAGTGATCACTAAAACTTCAATAAATACTTGTTGCAGAGCTATGTCTAATTGCTTGAATAATTGCTGCGCATAAGCTAAAGAATTCTCATCACCAGAACAAACTAAGCAGTTGGTTTCTTTCACCCATTGGACCGACTTCAAAACATTAAGGTATCCAGGAGGAACATCTGGTTGGTTGCCAAGATGGGTAGCAATTTTCTGAATATTTCCTTCGATCTCATTTCCTAAATGATATTTGAGCTTATAAATCAAAAATCTTGGTCCCAAACCTTTGAGCAACGATTCTGATAGTCCAAAAGATGAATCATCTATTTTTGAAAGATCATATTCGTTAACTTTCTTGACAAGCGAATCTTTCTTAGAAATAGAGTTCTCCTTTCGAAGGATAAAATAATCCCCTTCAGCAACAATAGACAATCCATGCGCATTTAAAAGATGAGAGAGAGCCTTCATAATCTGTTCGACAGAAACGGGTGTCCCAGAAACAAGAGTAAAGCTAAAATCTAGATCTCGATCGTCGAAAATAAAATGCATTCCCGAAACATGACTTACAAATTGAATAAACTCCGAGGCAGAAATATTACTAAAATTAATCTCATATTTCTCCTGCTCCAACTCTTCCGCCCGGACGAAAGAGAAGGAAAACAAAAAAAAAGCAGCCAAAAAAAACTGTCTCATAGCAAAAAAATTGATTATGCAAAGAAGAAAGCCCCCTGATTCTATCGAAGAATCGCTTTTTAGGAAAAGAAATTCTCCTAGAAAGAGGTAACTTAGTTGAAAAGAGGAGAAAAAATCTTCTCCTCTCCGACATTCGAAAAAAGCTAGCAATCAAAAGAGCTGGTAAGCTTCGATTTTTCTCACTTTTGAGCAGTTATGAGATAATAATCGATTAATCCATTCTGATATCCTTGATACCAATTTCTGGTCCAACTATCCTTAAATTCCCCTTGAGAAACCCATTGGTCAAATCCGCTCCAAACATGCGCCCCAATAGACTCTACCTTAACTTCCCGAAATCCATTTTTGAGTAGCAGCTGCTCGATTTGATAGATAGGAAACAGTTTATCTATCCCATCTCTAATGGTTTGAATCATAGAAGCGAGAACGCTGTAGGAACGATCAGAGGTGGCAAAAAAAGTAGATATAGCTATTCTACCGCCCGGCTTAAGAACTCGATAAACCTCTTGAGCAAAAAGTTCCATATTATCAAAATGTTGAGCAGCCTCTATCGAAAAGATTTTATCAAACCTCTCATCTTCATAAGGAATATGCTCGGCACTCCCCTCCCGAAAAGAGACTGCTTCTGCATAATGGTTCATCACTTCTAGATTAATCTGCTTTGCTCTAGCGATTTGAGCAGCGGAAAAATCTATTCCATGAAGCTCTCGTGGGGAAAACTCCTTCATCACAAGCATACTTCCTACTCCTTGTCCACAAGCCACTTCCAAAAGCGCATCTTTCTGCCCAATGGATAACTTTCCTGCGACTAATCTGTATAGATTTTTCTGGCTTTCTACGCGCTGCTCAACGGTAATTTTTTCCGATGAAGTAAAACCATCCCAATAACCAAAATTGATGAAATGACCTGCAAAGATATCGCACGCACTGAGATCATCCTGATCATACATAGCCATTACGCTACGTTCCTCTCTTCCTTTCAATAAGGAAGACTTTTCAGGATAGTAAAACTGGTATACAACCGTGGCTAGTAGCAAAGAGAAAGCTATCCCTCCAAAAAGAAATCCTCTTGTCTTCATTGTTAAAGGAAAATAGAAGCCAACTTTTTCCTTCTCTTTAAGCTGTTTAACCATGTTTTTCTCCTAGTTTTTGAATGAAAGCTGCTATTGAAAATAATATTATCACCATCAATAAAACGGTAGTTTCATTTGGAGAAAAAAAGGTCACCACTGAAACCCCTATTACCGAAGATAGCCCTATGGCTAGATCGATCATACCACACATAGTTCCCCGATATTGCCTCGAAACCGCAGAGAGCACTACGTCGAAGACGAATGGAAGATAAAAGCCTCCCAAATTAGAAAGCAGCATCAGCTGATAGGGCATGTCTACTGGTAGCTCGCTAGAAAAATAACTAGTGACAAACGGCACTAGAGAAAGCAAAACACCTATACCAAAACAGAAAGTCAATAAGGAAAGATGAGGTATCGTCCTATAGCATATGCCTATAATTACTCCTATCAAAGAACCAATACCTAAAGCAGAGAAAAGCCCCTCGTTGTGAGAAAGATTTTCAAAAAAAGTATCGGAAACAAAAAAAACAATCTGACCAGCTACTAAAGCTCCCAAAGTAGAAAGGAGTTTCCTACTATCTCCTTTGTAAATCATCTCCCTAGCAAAAAGATGCCCCTCCTCTTCATTAAGATTCTTTTTGCCTTTAAAAAGAAAAAAGGTGCAGATCGAGTTGCATACTAGAAACGCTACTACTCCAACGATCATTTTTACCGAATCTATTTTTTTGATAACGAGGTAGAAGCACCAAGGAATAAATTGTGCTATATAGGTTATAGCAATCAACTTTGCTTTCGACTCTTTAACAAAACTATCTACTAAAGCAGCTCGTGCAATAGGAGAAGGGGTGAAAAAAAATCCAATTAAAAAAAAAGAGAAAAGAGAAAATTGCGTGTAAAAGAGGAAAGGAAGCAATACAACTCCAAGCACTTGAGAGATGATCAAAACGGTTTTTCTATTCAATTTATCAGAAATATAGCCAGCAAGAAAACTTCCAATTGCTTGTGCAGATCTCCAGACAAAAAACATAATTTTTGAAGAAGAAATCGGCGCATGTAGGTAAACCTCGATAGAGACTATTTCAAACAAAGCCACTACGACAAAAGCGGGGATCAAATGGAAAGCCAAATTCTCCACACGTCCACCTTTTATCCCTTTTTCAAAGAGCATCATAGATCAACCTTATTTTTCCCATTTGCTACCGAATAACAAGCCATCCAACTACCCCCCCTTGTATATCTGCTTTATATTGTTTAAAAGAAAAAATGGAATTCTATTTTCAGTAAAGAAAGTTGACAAACTATTCTCTCATCCCTACAACTCTTCTTATGGGGGAGGATCGTTTCTCAACTCAGGGCATTCAGAGTCTTCAGCAGCAGAAGCTTCTCCAAAAAGCTGCCGCTCAAAGATTAGGCCAATATGCGGTCTCTCAGGAGGTTGCTCAAGAAAAATTTCAGGAATGGGTCGACGAGAACGCATGGAATCCTCTAGCACTTACCCGCTCTTTTCAGCCCTTAGAGCGAAGGGTGAAGGAAAAAACCCGTTCTTCTCAAGAATCTAAATCAGAGCAATCAGAAGAAGAACAGCAGGTAGCCATTGTTGAACAGATTCGGGAAGTTTCTGAAAATTTTGAAAGAAAAAATCCAGAATTACCTGCCAAGCTCCTTCTAGCATTACACCTTCGGATATCTGATGATGACTCTGTCGAAGATATTGTAGAGAAATTGCGCGCCACTTTTTCCGATATCTCATTAGCTGACGAAGCTCTCGATTTCTTGATCGAAGTGGCTAGTTCTAAAAATTTAGCCAAACTACAATTAGCTAAAGAGAGAATGGATCATTTATATGCACGAGAAATCCAAGCGGGAAAAAACATTGCTACAGAGGCACGCAATTTTTCGGTTCAAGGATTAGGATCGCCTACTGCACTAAGAGATCTCTATCGAGATATTACAGGAAATCCGCGAGAAGCTAATGCTCTGTTTCAAGAATTATCATCCAAATATTCGTTCGAAAAAATGAAACCGATGATCGAATTTATGTTACACTCTATAGGAAGCGATCTCAAATCGAAAGGCCCCTCTATTCCGCGTAGTGAACTGTTGCGCCTAATGAGCGAAACAAAAAACATGCAAGCGATCCTTGGAGTTTATCGATTTTTCGCATCACGGATGCCGCTGATAATCACCTCCTTCGATAGAGAAGCTCTTTTCTATCCGACGCAACTCTCATTCGAGTTTTTAGCCAAAACCTTTGTACGATTCATACAGGAACGATATCCATCTGCTAGTAAGGTACAGCTTCTATCCCCCACTTTAGGTATTGCCGACAATCTTTCTGCTCAAGCGATCGTCTATCTCAATTACAGAGATGCTGTACGACAAATTTCTCCTCGCTTATTTAAGAATGAAAAACAGAGGCAAGATCTACTTGCTTCTTTTATCGAAACTCTAGAAGAGATTGAAAAAAAAATGGGAATCTAAACTTTATGAGCTATTTTAAGAATATTATAGAAGAGCTGAGCCGTGAAATAGATCTACCCCTACATCTTCATCGTTCTGACAGCATCTCATTAAACATAAACAACCAGCTACAGGTTGCATTAGAGGAGAGGGAAAATCAACTCTTAGTTGCAACATTTATATCGGAATTACCACCCGGTAAATTTAGAGAAGAGCTCTTCATCGCAGCATTGAAAGAAAATCAGATCTCTGTCGATCGAGGAATATTAAGTTATAGTAATCGGAATAACCAACTCGCTTTATTCTCCTATCTTCGCTTCGAAGAGTGGAATGGTTCCTCTCTAGCAGATTTTTTAGAGAAATTTATCGAAAAAGCGCTCCTTTGGAAGAGAGGAGTTGAAACCGGATCATTTCCTCAATCAAGCCAGGACAATCATAGCAAGAAGGAATCTATATTTAATTTCCAGAAGATATAGAATTAACTTTTATTCGAAAAAAATGCGAATTAAAAAGGTTTTTCAAAAAAGAGGGTGAATGAAAAGGTTGCTATTAATCATCCTGATCTGCTTTCTCGAAAATGGTCTTGGAATCCAAAAAACTCACTTATCTATCCAGCTCAATCAACTCGATCCTTACTCAGTTCAACAGCATGCCTCCTTCTACGAGCTTTATCCAGATACTCCTGAAGGGAAAAAGGCACTCGATCATCTATGGAAGCTTTTATATTATAACAAAAATCAAGCAGAATATTTGCCGCTATCTCTCCCCTCTATCGTTCCCATTCTAGATCTCAGCTCTCTTCAAATCAAATCAACTCCCTCTCAAATATCAGAAGAACAATTGGAGATAATTGAACAGATAGGAGCACAATTACCTCACCATAACTTAAAAGGGCATAACATAACCTGTCGAGAAGAGTTGCTGCATCTAGAGCCAGAAGAGGTAGATTTAGCACGGGCCGTACTTGTAGAACAGCTAGGTGATAATAGATCCGCCATACGACAATATGAAGCTATTCTAGACTTTATCTCTTTACAGATCCTTGCCAGAATCCCCCCCTTCTCATCAGCTGAAAAAAAAATCCAAGAGATTAACCGATTTATCTTCGAAGAAATGCGATTTCGTTTTCCTCCTCACTCAATATATGCAAAAAAAATAGACCTATATACTTTTCTACCTTCCGTGATAGAGAGCAGACAAGGGGTATGCCTTGGAATCTCCATTCTTTATCTCTCTTTAGCACAACGTATAGGGATAAATTTAGAGATTGCTACTCCCCCAGGTCATATCTATCTACGCTATCGCGATCAAAGAGAGATCATCAACATCGAAACTACTTCCCGAGGAATTAACCTCTCTTCAGAAAATTATTTAGGAATCGACACCAAAAGTATAGTCGAAAGAAATATAAAAGAGGTCATCGGTCTATCTTTTATAAACCAAGCTTCTCATCTTTCCAACCATGGAGCATACGGAGAAGCTTTAGCCCTTTACCTTAAAGCGCAAGAATACCTTCCTAAAGATGCTTCTCTACAACTATTCGTCGGTCTCAATTATCTTTTCACAGGAAAAATAAAAGAGGGAAAGGAGGCTTTAGCAAAAATAAAAAATAGCCGCTTTGAATGGAGCATCTCTTCTGAAACAATAGCAGCCGATTTTTTAGAAAATAGAGTTAACATAGCAGGAATTAAAACTCTTTTTCTTCCTGTTGACGAAAACAAAGCATCGATTCTATACAAGCAGAAACAATTAGAGAAAGTTGTAGAGGAGCATCCTCTCTTTAGAGCAGGACTCCTTCAATTAGCCACGACTCACCTACAACTGCATAATTATTGCCTAGCTCAAAAATATTTAGAACAGTATGAGCAGATAGATGGTTCCCATCCTGTCGTTTACTATTATCTTACTATTCTTTTTCTTGAGCAGATGGATTACAACCGTGCATGGAACCATTTAAGAAAGACAGAGCTTTTACTTAAAGAAGCAAAACATCATTGCAAAGCGGTTAGGCAACTGCGAACCTATCTTCGCTCCCGTTCTCTTGAACATTACTGAATGAAATTTTCCACTTTAAAAAAGGGTGCCTATTAAAAATAGTTGCTCTTTTTTCGAATCAGCTTGGAAAATATTGGAAAGGATGGTCTCATAAAGAAAGAGCTGATCTTTTATTGTCACCTCTGCTATTTTCTTCTGAGATCAGAATGTTTTTGGGAATAGGTAACGACATTTTAGAGATAAGGCGATTTCGGAGATTTTGGATAAGAAAGAAAAGATCGCTTATCCCTCGAATTTTTACCCTCAATGAACAAAACTATTGTGCCTCCTTCAAAGACCCGGTTCCCCGTTATGCTGCCCGTTTCTCCGCTAAAGAATCGGTAGCTAAGGCGTTAGGTTGGGGTCTAAGAGCTCCGGTAGGTTGGCTAGACATCGAAATCATCAACGACATCCAAGAGAAACCTAGAGTAATATTGTCTTCTAGAGTCCAAGAAAAATTTGATTCTCCCAATATTTTGCTAACTATAAGTCACAGTAGTGATTATGTCTCCACTGTAGCAATATGGGTTTCCTCCTCATCTTAAAAGTTTTTTACCTACCTTTAGAACGATCTGACCACCACTTCACCCATCTTTTGTTCAAAATCGAACAGGATCGATCGATGGAACCATAGGCCAGGGCCTGAAGAGGATCGCACGAATCATAAAAAAGAGAACTGCACCCTCTTCTAGCTAGCTCACCCCTGCGCCCCCTCACCCTCTCGTCCGCTCCAGCCGCCACTCTGCCGCAAACTTACAGTGCAGAGCGCCTACCCCACCTACCCAGCTTCCCAAAAAACAGTTGATGCCTAATGGAAAAATCAGAAAGGATGAGAAGCATAGGGCTGTTTTATGAGTGCGCTGGTAGAAGATCCTCTGGATCCACGTCTCAGTTGGCGTCGGATGGATGACAATAAGGGGAAAGGCAACCGGTTTGTCCTTCATTCTTTATTTGGTGAACAAAAAGCTACTTGAAGAAAAGGTAGAATTGAAATTTAAAGTGACGCTGATGAATGGTGTGTCAGATATAAAAACAACCATTCAAATTTTTCAAGAAAAATATCAGCAACAGGAGAGGAAATATACTCTATAAGAGATCGTAAAGCTGATTGGTTGCAATTAGATACTTCTCATGTTTCTGATATTGGTCCTTTTGGTTTTTTCATATCAAAAGATGCTTATGCGAGTAATTTAAACATTGTTACCTGTCAAAGATGTTGTAATTTTCAAAGAGAGACTTCCTTCATCTCTAAGATTTTAGCTATTTTAGCCTGTTTAGCGGGGAGGATGGGTAACTGCTATTTTCAGAAGGAAAAGATGATGCTTCTAATAAGGTAAGGAGCGTGAGAGATGAATACCAGCTCCCCATGAGGGGCGATTGCATCGGCTAGCTCTCCTGTTTATGCAGAAATAAGAAGCAACCAGGAAATCGAGTTGAGAAATAAGAGATTTTTTTGCTATAAAGATCAGACAGCTTTGCTGGTGTAGCTCAAAGGTAGAGCATCCGCCTTGTAAGCGGACGGTTGAGGGTTCAATTCCTTTCGCCAGCATCCTCTGGGGGTGTCGTATAGCGGCAATTACAAGGGACTGTAAATCCCTCGCCTTCGGGCTTCGTGTGTTCGAGTCACACCGCCCCCAAATAATGTTTTTCTCAGACCTTTTGTTTTAAGGTTAGGGACTCTTTTTTCTATCTTTTTTGCATTTTTATTTGGATCGCAAAAAGAAGAGAGGCTCCCTAGTCCAAAATGGCCAGTAAGAATCAGCGGTAATAGATAGAGTTTTCCCCCATTGTAAGCCCCCTCTTTTCGGTAAAGAAAAATTCCCTACGATGGTTAGAGCTCTTTTATTTAAAGGCAGATGGGAGGGTTTCTCTCATATCTGACTTTTATCGATAAGTTCTCTCGCGCAGAAAAATAAGGGAGATGAGAGAGTGCTCATCCCTAAAAGATCAAAAGCCAACCATAGTCTAATTGGATAGTTTAAACCAGAAGGAGGTAGCGCATCTTTAGAAGAATCGAATAGATGTGAAAGAAGATTCTCAAATGGTTGATGATGACAGCAAGCGACTCCTGGGGTTAGGAACCTATTCAAAAACCGCACCTCCTATAACCCGATCAGGCTGCCGCTAGATGATGAGAAACTGATTTTCCATTCAGAACGATTTATGATAATTACAAGGCTTGCCCACCTTTAAGAGAGCCTTTTTTGGAGCAATAAGAGGGAAGCTTTTTCTATCTTCTCGCTTTGCTTCTCCAATAATTGAGCAACCATTTTTCCTTTATTAAAAACCTCTCTGCTCTATGCTAAATTCATTTTTTTACACAACTCTAAATCAAAATCTTTTTCAATATAGGCAGATTTAAAATCAATGAGGCCACCGCTTCGGACAACATTCTTGAGGTAAGTTTTTCTTTTATGGTTATCCGCTTCGTAGTATAAAGGGAAGACAACAGCCTGCTCCATTAAAAACTCCTCTGCTAATGAGAAATAAATCTCTCGAGAAGATGGATCTACTTCTCTAGAAGCTCTGTCCAAAATGGCTTGATACTCCTTCGACTCCCAACGGACAATATTGGAACTGCGATTCTTATGCTTAAAAAAATTCAATGTATATTCAGCAGAGCGCAAAGGAGAAAACCAACCTATTTGGCTAATTTGATAATAGCCAGAGATCAGTTCTTCAGGCTCGATGCCCCATTCAAAAAAGCGACAATTGCAGCGGATACCTAAAACTTCTTTCCACTGTTCACAAATAAGAGTAGCAGACTTTCTCTGCAATTCTCTACCAGAAAAAATTAAAGTTAAATTGGGCATCTCTCCTATGCCCAACTCCTCTAATCCTTCAGTGAAAAGGCGTCGCGACAAGATTCTCGCCTCCTTAACGGGGAGCCTTTTTCTCGACAAATACAAATTAAATGGAGTTAAAGAAAAAGCAGGGAGCAATCTAGGACTTAGTTGAGCAAATTCCTCTGGATCAATAGCCAGAAACAACGCCCTTCGTATCTTTACATTGCGGAAAAGAAAAAATTCGGTATTAAGAAAACAGTGAAAGGCAAATTCTTGTGCAACTAGTCGCACGGTTTTATCTGGCGAACTATCTATTTCGCAACTGGAAACAGGTCTTCCGATCCATTCGATTCGCTCCTTTTCGTATAGTTCCCTTGCAAAAGAGGAATCGTTCTTGGTTATGGAAATCGATTCTAGAGAGACATTTCCCACATCCCAATATTTTTCATTTTTAACTAGAGAATATTCTAAACCTGCTTCTACTTTGTGAAGACGAAAAGGTCCATTGCAACTATAAACAACTCCACCTTTAGTCACCCATCCAGGATCTTTTTTATCAAGAAAAAAGCTTACAGGAGAACAGAAGGGATGAGCTACTAATTCCAAAAATCCGGGAAAGGGAAACTCTAAATCAACCACTAAACAATCATCACCTATAGAACTAACTCCCAGTTCAGAACTAGGAAGAAGCCCTTCTTTTACGGAAAGACTGTTTTTTATTGGATAAAATAAAAAATCCAATCTATTTCTAAGATGGGGGCTGAGAATCTGCTTCCACGCTTGTTCAAAATCTTTTGCTAACAGTTTTGAACCATCTGACCAACAAGTATCCCTTATCTGAAATCTATATCTTTTTAGATCTTCGGAGATAGAAACAGACTCTGCTAAAGCCAGCTCTGGATTCCCATTGATCCCTATACGTACCAACCCCTCATAAAGCATCTTAAAAATGACGCTTAGAGAACGATCTCCCCAAAGACGAGGATCTAAAGAGACCGGTAGATGTTCAAAACTCAATCGTAGCTTCTGCTCTTTTCTCAAGGATTTAAACCATTCGAAAATAGCACTCTCAAAAATATCTACCCACTGTTTGCCATCCTCTTCTGAAGAAGTTTGACAAATAAATATTGCATAATGAAAACCATCCCTTTCAACAAAGGATGAAATAAGAGAGTCCACCATCAGATTAGAGAAAGGGGGGAAAAACTCTTTAATCGACTTTTGACTCGTTCGGACAACCAGATAAGTCTTAGAAGCGTCGATCTCTTTTTTGTAACAATACTCTTCCTCCCTTGCGATTCGGACTGCTAGACTACTAAGAAGGATTTCAAATAATTTGATCAAAACATCTGACGAAAGAACTATTTGAGCATCTATTGGAATGATAGAATAAAAGACCTCTTCTAAGAGTTCTATCTGATCTTTAGAAAGTTTTTGAAAAGATGACAATGTCCTTTTAAGAAGCTTCTGTCTCTCTACTAAAGAGCCCCCATTGTAGTCGCGAACCTCACCTAAACATCTATTTAAAAATCGAAATATTTTTTCTCGTACGAGATATAGATCTAAGGCTTTACCCTCTTTTGCAGCAAAGTCTCCTTCAGAGAGAACAATCTCAAGAACAGAGGCTTCTTTCGGATATTTGCCAAAAAGATATCCAACAATCTGATTTTTTCGAATCAACCAATTAATATCCGTTTTCACTTTGCTTAAGAGATCTTTCATAGAGGAATTATCTTTAACTAATCGAACAATTATAAGTTCGAAAAAAAACTGATATAGGTTTTTTCCCTTAAACAGAAGCAGCACTTGAGGAAAATCTAAAGGGTGAGAAATTTCGTTGCTCAAAACTAAAATGTTTTTAAACAACTCCTCTGGATTATCGATCGACAAAGGTTTTTCAGAAAGCTTTCTAATACACGATTTAACAACCGTAGGAAGAACTGCTTTTATCTTTTTTTTCTCATCCAAAGAGATCTCTTTGCCATTCTTTTTTTCCAACTCAAAATATACTTTTTCTATTTTGCCTTTTCTTTCTGAATGAAAAAAAAGGGTCTCTTTCATTAACAGAAGGTCGGGAAACTGAACCTGTAAAGCTCTAGCAAGATATCTTTCCTCAAAAACTTCATCTCCATGAGGAAGAAAAAAAACAACAAAACAGGAAAGAACCTGTTTAGAACCAAAAGGAGATTGAATCCTCACAAATATAGAGCGAATCTGTAGAGATCGTTGCCATGGAAATTCATTCAACATTCTTTCGACATTCCTTTTCAAAAAGAAGAAGGAACTTATTAAACGAGCAATATGGAGATTTTTTCTGTGAAGATTAAATTCGTGAGAAAAAAGAAAATAGCAACTATACAAAAGTCTCAACATAGACTCTCTCCTTCGATGGGGAGCCTTTCGCATAGCTTTTAAAAGAAGATAACTTACTTCCTCTATTTTGGAATCATTTATTGCGCTTTTAGCGTTCAAAAGAAATTTCAGGTAATCAGGAAGAGT
Organism: uncultured bacterium; assembly: GCA_964397905.1. Lineage (GTDB taxonomy): Bacteria > Chlamydiota > Chlamydiia > Chlamydiales > Rhabdochlamydiaceae > PALSA-1444. Next base: position 1,051 of record CAYNKV010000024.1, on the reverse strand, counting down.
AATGGCTTGTTTCACCTGCTCAACGAGAAGAGAAAATTTCTGATCAACAAAAGAAATGTCCACATTTTCATCTAATTGAACAACGATTTCAGCTATAAACAACATTTTTTTTTGTTGATCAGAAAAGCGAACAACATGGCAAAAAGAATCAATATCCACTATTCCATGGAGAGATAGCCACTTCTTCACAATAGAGGTAAACGTTGCACCCATATCCAAAAGAGGATCATAGGAAGAGATCAGAAGAAGCATGAGCTCGCGGGGACATTGAGAACTGATTTTTTTTCTCAGCAAAGGCAATCGATCGAGAGAGCTGTTAAAGAAGATCTCCCTGCTTTGCCAAATATCGTGATCAACTAACTCTCTAAGAAGTCGAAACATTTATATAAAATTTACTTACCTTCAACAAACCTTTGCAAGAAAGAGTAAACTAAATGTTTTATTCTACATGAATATTTTCTTGCACGAAAAAAAAGAAAAAACTCTCCTTCTCTAGAGATAGATTATTGAAAAAAGGAAACTGTGATAAGATTAGTAAACAGCGGAGGGGGATAGTAAAAGCTAAATACGGTCTATTATCTCTATTTAAATATGCAGAAAAAGTGGGCGATTACGTGGCTTTCTCGATGAATCTGCTCAGGGTGACTCTTTTTTCTCCACCAGCTTATCGTCTAATTTTTCAGCAGGCATATAATATAGGAGTAGCCTCTCTTCCTGTTGTAGTTATTACTGGCTTGTTCACAGGAATGGTCCTTTCTGCTCAATCTTTTTATCAGCTATCTGATAAAGGATTAGCAGCTATTACCGGATTATTGGTCGCAAAAGCAATGATTACCGAGCTAGGACCTGTTCTTACCGCTTTTATGGTAACCGGTCGCGTAGGAGGGTCTATTTGTGCAGAATTAGGAACCATGAAAGTAACAGAGCAGGTGGATGCTTTAGAAACGATGGCGATAGATCCTAACGGTTATCTAGTAGCGCCTCGCTGCTTAGCAGTAACCATCATGATGCCATTATTAACCATATTTAGCATAGCAATGGGCATGTTTGG
>CAYNKV010000023.1:0-15504 GCA_964397905.1 uncultured bacterium | reverse complement strand
TTGCTGGAATCTATAATTGGGAGCTCACTTCTTATGTTTCGAAAGAGGTCTAATAGAAGAAATGCTTTATGGATCGAAAGAGCAATAGCCGGGTGCCTTGCAAGTGACTTGAGCCGAATGAGATCGAAAGTCTCACGTTTGGTTCTTAGAGGAGCTAAACATGGCAATATGGTCAGCTTAATCGACTCTCTTCCTCGCTATGCTCTTCTTTTTTTTAATCTGTTTCACGGTTGGGAGCATACTAGAGAATCGGAAAAAAATAGAGAGATCGATGCTGCTGATTTAAAAAAGGAAAAAAGCTGCTTGCTGGTCGCTCGCTTCTTTTTTTCTTTTTAGAAAATCACGGCCCGGTTTTTTCGAACAAGTTTTCGGATTGCTTGTATCAATTTTTGGTGATGAACCATTAAAGGGAATCTCCATAAATTAAATTTTTAAAAGCTTTTAAATCTTGATCGAGACCTTTGCAGCTATTTTTAAATACAACGAAGCTGCCAAAAGATAAAAAGTTCTCTTTTTTAGGATCTATAACTGGTGGAGATTGAAAATCAGTTCTTGTTGGACGGGTGTTATCAAGAGCTTTTCTCAATTTTGTTCGAGAAATAACTAGAAGAAAAAGAAAAAAATAGTTTGCTAAAGAATATCGGTTAATTGCTGGTTTTCTGCCTAGAACGAACGAAAGCAAATTTTTGCCTAAGATCAAGAGGATAAATATTGTTGTCAGGTTAAACAGGTGTACATGGGAATCATAGCAGACTTTTCTCTTCAACAATACCCGATTTTCCTCCTTATGAATGTAATAAGGAGCGATAGAATCAACGACCCAGGAAGGAATAATAGACATAAACTGTTCTCCACTAGTCGCGGAGTCTAGAGCAATGGCTATTATAAAAAAATATTTAATTTGTCTTTTTTGCTATCAAAGCTTTACGACTCAGTTTGATCTGTCCTCTTTCGTTGATATCTAACACTTTTACCTCTATTGAATCACCCTCCTTACACACTTCATGTAAGTCATTAATCATTCGATGGTCATACTCGGAGATATGACAAAGTCCCTCTTTTTCGTAAATTTTGACAAAAAGTCCAAAGGGTACAATTGAGGAAATCTGTCCCAGATAGGTTTTTCCTATTTCTATTTCTGCAACGATATTCTGGATCGCATCTTTAGCTTTTTGAATTGATTCTAAATTGTTGGATGAGATGGTTATCGTTCCATTATCGTTTATATCGATTTCCGCTCCTGAATCTTTAATAATGGTGCGAATCTGTTTTCCTCCAGGACCAATAACTAGTCCAATTTTACTGGTTTTTACCTGCATTGTCTCGATGCGTGGAGCATGTTTGGAAAGAGTTGTTTGGGATCGGGGAGAAACTTTGATCATTTCTTCGATAATTTTGACTCGACCCTCTCTTGCTTGCGCAAGTGCTAATTCAATAATATCTAAGGTAATACCTTCTACTTTAATGTCTAGTTGGAAAGCAGTAACGGTTGATCTATCTCCGGTAACCTTAAAATCCATATCTCCTAAAGCATCTTCGTCACCCAAAATATCAGACAAAATGGAAAAATTTTCTCCTTCTAAGATTAAACCCATCGCAATCCCAGCTATAGGACGTTGAATAGGAACTCCTGCTCCCATGAGAGCGATAGTAGCTCCGCATACTGTTGCCATGGAAGAGGAGCCATTAGATTCCAGGATGGTAGACTCTAATCGAATAACGTAAGGAAAGTTTTCCTGAGAGGGTAGAGAAGGCAGCAGACCACGCTCTGCTAATTTCCCATGTCCAATTTCGCGCCGACCTGGAGCGCCTATTCTTCCAGTTTCTCCTACAGAAAATGGGGGAAAAAAATATTGAAGATAAAAGCGGCGCCAGTTATCTCCATCTAAAAGATCTTCGTATCGTTGCGCCATGCTTTCTCCACCTAGAGTACAGACAGCAAGTGCTTGGGTTTCTCCTCGCGTAAAAAGGGCGCTTCCATGAGCACGGGGAAGGGGGTTGATCTCTATTGAGATAGGGCGTATCTGTTCAAGAGTTCTTCCATCGAAACGGACTCGTTCTTCCATGATCATCTGTCGCATATGATAAGCACATGTTTTTTTAAATGCGGTAGATATCATGGCAGAACTGTATTGGCCAGAAGAGGTAAAAGCTTCTATTACTTTAGATTGAGCTTTCTCTAAAGCGCTGTTACGCAATTTTTTTTCTTTAATCCGGCACGCTATCTTTAGCTCCTCTTTTATAAGACTATCGACAGATGAAAAAAGCTCGCTAGGAACTTTTTTAGGTAGATTAGCTATTTTTGATCCACCCTCCTCTCTATGCCACAAAGAGAGCTCTTTACAGATTTTTTGAATAGCTAGATGTCCCTCTTTTGTAGCAGAAAGAAGCTCTGCTTCGGTAAGAAAAAAGCAGTAACCTTCTATCATCAAAATTGCATCTTCTGTTCCTGCTACAATTAAGTCCAGCTTAGAAATTTTCATCTGTTCAACTGTTGGATTGACGATGAATTGCTGATCAATATACCCCACTCTTACTGCTGCAACAGGTTTGAAGAAGGGAATATCAGAGAAAAGAAGAGCTGCAGAAGCAACACAAATGGCTAAAGGATCAGGAGAATGTATTTTGTCGAACGAAAAAACGTATACTAGAATCTGTGTCTCATTAGAGTAGTTTTCATCAAACATCGGGCGTATGGGACGGTCGATTAAACGGCTAATCAAAGTTTCTCGTTCAGAAGGTTTTCCCTCTCTCTTGATGAATCCACCTAAAGTTTTTCCGAAGGAGGAAAACCTCTCTTGATAGTCTACTTTGAGAGGAAGGAAGTTTTTATCTTCTGAAGAACTGTTATCTCGGCAGGCAGATGCAAAAAGAATCGTTTCTCCAACAGAAAGAGTCATAGCTCCATTAGCTTGTCGAGCCAGTTTTCCTGTTTCAAAATGCAATTGTTGATCTCCAATGAAAATGGTCCTAGACTTTCTATTCATTTTTCCCCTAATCCTTTTCGGTTTTTGTTATTGTAATATCGGAGTAGCGTAATTTGCTTCTTTCAGTTATCGAAAGGTAAACAGATCAAAAAAACATCCGTTACAAAAAATTTAGTTGTTGCTTTAGTAAATTATCATTTTCTTAAATTTAGGCGAGCAACCAGAAGCTGGTACCTTTTAGTATCGGTAGAATTAAGGTAATCGAGCAGCTTCCGACGTTGTCCCACTAATTTGAGCAGGGACAGACGTGAATTATGATCTTTCGGCGAACGCTTTAAGTGTTCTGATAATTCTATAATTCTTTCACTGAGAATGGCAATTTGCACATCAGCAGATCCTGTATCTTTGTCATGTAACTGATACTTTCTAGTGATCTCTTCCTTAACACCTTTATTTAAATGCATGTCGAAAATCTCCTTGCGAGATAAGCTTTTAATATCTAATTATAGAGCAATTCCCTCATTGAAGCAAACTCCAAACTAGTCTATGGACGATTTTTTTATGAAAAAGGCGTTAGAAGAAGCTGAAAAAGCGTATCTAAAAGGAGAAGTTCCAGTCGGAGCAGTCTTGGTCTATCAAAAAAAAATTATTTCTTCAGCTCACAACCAGGTAGAATCCTTAAAGGATGCAACAGCTCATGCAGAGATCCTCTGTTTAAGGCAAGGAAGCCAATTCATGCAAAATTGGCGTTTAGTTGACACGGTTCTCTATTCCACTTTGGAGCCCTGTATTATGTGTGCAGGTGCAGCTATTTTGTCTCGAGTTAAAGCTTGTGTTTGGGCTGCTCCTGATGTTCGTCATGGAGGTGGAGGTGGAATTGTAGATGTTTTTGGAATAAAACATCCTATTCACATGGTAAAAAAATATAATGGGGTATTGAAGGATGCTTCTGCTGAATTGATGAAAAAATTTTTTATTGCTAGAAGAGGAACGAAGAAAAAAAAATAGAGCTTTCTTTTTTAGATTCCGAATCTCGAAAGATAGGGGTTTTTTTTTAATAGGAAAAAGAGTTCAATGGTACCATTGAAGAAGGGGATTCTATGAAAAAAAATATTCATCCTCCTTACCAGGAGGTTCTGTTTGTTGACTCAGCGACGAATGCTAAATTTGTTTTGGGCTCGACTTTGTGTCCAGAAAAAAGAGAGATATTTGAAGGGAAGGAGTATCCCGTTTGTCATGTCTCCATCTCTTCAGCTTCGCATCCATTTTTTACCGGAGCTAATCAGTTTGTTGACACTGAAGGGCGTATCGATAAGTTTCAGAAACGTTACAAAAGGGATCCTCAGGTTGCCGAAATTCCGGTTGCTCCTATCGTCAATACGAAAAAGAGGGGTAAGAAAAAGCTGCCTTAATGTGTTTACGAATTCAAAAATTACTTGAACGTTTTAAGGAGTTAGAGAAAGAGGTAGAAGCGCTTAATGATGTTCGCGATAAGGAAGCTTATCGGCGAATTATGCAAGAGTATGCTTATCTATCTAATGTTAAGGGGTTATGGGAGAAAATAGAGAGGTGTCAGAAAACATTAGAAGAGAACCGTTCGCTTCTTCTAGTTGAATCTGACCCGGAGTTTCTTGGTCTCATAAAGGATGAAGTAAAATCTATTTCTGCTTCGGTAGTCAAATTGCAGGCTGAGTTAGACCTTTTATTGACACCCCCAGATCCTTTGGACAGTCGTAATATTCTTTTGGAAATTCGCCCTGGAACTGGAGGAGATGAAGCGGCCCTCTTTGTTGGAGATTGTGCTCGCATGTATCGCTCTTATGCAGATAAAAAAGGCTGGTCTTCTGAAACATTATCTGCCATTCCTTCCGAGAAAGGTGGGTTTAAAGAGTATATTATGGTTATTTCGGGCCATAATGTTTATAGAGAGTTGAAATATGAGGCTGGAATTCATCGAGTCCAAAGGGTGCCAGAGACAGAGGCGCGTGGTCGCATCCACACTTCTGCTATAACGGTAGCCGTTCTTTTAGAGCCTAGCGAAGAAGAGCAGGTTGCTATACGGATAGATGATCTTAAGATAGATACTTTTCGTGCTTCAGGCGCAGGAGGGCAACATGTAAATGTGACCGATTCTGCAGTGCGACTTACCCATATTCCTACAGGTACTACAGTGGTTTGCCAGGATGAGAGAAGTCAGCATAAAAATAAAGAGAAAGCATTGCGGCTGCTTTCAGCTCGAGTAGCTAATGAGTTGAGGCGAAAAGAGCAAGAGGAAATTTCTTCCCTACGTGCCTCTCAAGTGGGATCTGGGGATCGATCGGGAAGAATTCGCACCTATAATTTTTCTGAAAACAGAGTTACAGATCATCGAATTTCTTTGACGCTTTATTGTTTGGATGAAGTGTTAAATGGGAAATTGGAAGAGCTAGTAGCAGGGGCAATCGCTCATTTTCATCAGAATGAGCATTTTGGCAAATAGTTCTATCTTATGAAAAAAGTGATAGATCTGGTTCGATATGCCGCCCACTATCTCGAAAAGAAGCTAATCGCATCTCCCGATCGAGAAGCAGAAATTTTGTCTTGCTTGGCATTCAATTTAACTCCTACACAACTTTATATGGATAGCTATCGATCAATAGATAATCTAGATTGTATTCGATTAATCAGCTTTTTAGAGAGAAGAGCAAAGGGAGAGCCGTGGCAATATATTGCAGGTCGGATCGATTTTTTTGGTGCTGATATCTCTCTCAATCGATCGGTTTTAATTCCGAGACAGGAAACAGAAATATTGGTAAATCATATCGTTGATGAGATTCCTTCCAATTTTTCTGGTGAGATATGGGATTTAGCTACAGGTTCAGGCTGCATAGCCATTGCATTGAAAAAAAAATACCCATCCTGCCGTCTGGTTGCTTCTGACATCTCTTCGGCAGCATTGTCAGTTGCCCAACATAATGCTTTTCTTAACAATGTCTCTATTGAATTTTTAGAAGGAGATTTTTTAACCCCTTTTCGGGGCCGCTCTGCTCAAATAGTCATCTCTAATCCTCCTTATATTTCTGAGGAAGAATACAAGGAATTAGATCGTGAAGTCCGAGAATGGGAGCCTTTTGAAGCGCTTGTAGCAGGGACGAATAAATTCCTTTGGTATGAGCGCCTTGCGATGGAACTTCCCTCTTTTATCGCAAAAGAGGGTCGAGTTTATTTAGAGATAGGTTCAGGGATGGGCAGCTATATTAATCAATTATTTGATAATAGATTGTGGAGAGAGAGGAAAATGATAAACGATTGGGCGGGACATAATCGATATTTTTTTGTCTATACTTGAGAAGAGATCTTTTTTTCTGCTATACTCCCGTTTCTATGTTCCATTTGTTTGCTGATAAGTTTCAAAAGTTAGTTAGACCACTCTTAGGTCAGGGAAAAATTACCGAAAAAAATATTTTTGAGGTGGTTGAACAAGTTCGTATAGCGTTGACAGAAGCAGACGTAAACTATGAGGTGGCAAGCCGTTTTGTCGAAAAAGTAAAAGATAAATCGGTAGGAAGCAAGCTATTAAAGTCGATTTCTCCAGGAGATCAATTTGTTAAAGTCGTTTATGATGAGTTAATTGATTTAATGGGTAGGGAAGAGTCGTCGATCTCTTTTTCTCTTGTTCCTACAGTAATAATGCTATGTGGATTGCAAGGTTCTGGAAAAACAACGACCGCAGCTAAGTTAGCCTATTTTTTAAAAGGTAAAGAATATCGCAAAAAAGTTTTAGTCGCTTCCTCTGATCGGAATCGATTTGCAGCTATAGAGCAGCTTTCAAAATTATGTTTGATGGCAGAGGTAGATTTCTTTGCTCCTTTAGGGGATGGAATCGATTCCTTGCAAATTGCGAAGGAATCTTTAATCCGTGCTAAACAAGGGGGTTTTGAGGTTCTTATCCTTGATACAGCAGGTCGTTCTCCTAAAGATAAGGGAGCCATAGATGAGCTTTTATCTATAAAAAATATTTTGCAGCCTCACGAAATATTGTTTGTTGCTAACAGCGCTACTGGACAAGATGCAGTAAATACTGCGGCGCTTTTTGATCAACATATCTCGATTACGGGTACTGTATTGACTATGTTGGACGGGGATAACCGGGGCGGGGCTGCTATTTCTATAAAAGAGGTTACTCAAAAGCCTTTGAAATTCGAAGGAGTTGGAGAAAAACTTGCCGACTTCCAAATATTCAATCCTCGATCAATGGCCGATCGTATTTTGGGGATGGGGGATATTATCAATCTGGTTAAAAAGGCAGAGCAACAGTTCGACGAAGAGCAGATGCAAAAGTTAGAGCGGAAGTTGATGCGATCTGAATTTTCCTATAGCGATTATCTGCAACAGATTTCTGCAGTTAAGAAAATGGGATCTTTCAGTAATTTAATGGGAATGGTGCCTGCTGCTTCTCATTCATCTCTATTATCCGAAACAGAGATGAAAAAAATGGAGGCAATCATTTTTTCAATGAACATAGATGAACGAGAGGAGAGGGTTGAATTTATTCCTTCTCGTCGTTGGAGGGTGGCTAAAGGTAGCGGAACCAAGATAGATGATGTCAATCGGTTAGTAAAAATGGTTAAGCAGATGAAGCTCTTTTTTAAACATTTGCCTAAGAAAGCTTTACAAAATCCAGGATCTTTGAAACAATTAGGTGGCTTTTTGGGTAAATTAGGAACAAGGGGTTTCTCTTAGTTCCAGATATAGTTTGATTTGGGTAATTGGGGAGGTAAATTCAATGGGTTTGGTTATTCGTATGCGTCAGCAGGGACGTAAAAATCATCGCACTTTTCGTTTGGTTGTTGCTGATCGTAGATCTCCTCGAGATGGGAAGTTCTTAGAGATTTTGGGTTTTTATGATCCTCATGCTAAAGAGGATAATTTAAGGGTAAAATCTGATAGGGTAGATCACTGGGTCCAGCTAGGCGCACAATTTTCTCCTAGAACAGCTCGGCTAATGAGCCATTTTGTCCATCCCTCTCATGAGAATGAGCTATCTCGGAAGAGTCGCTCTGATAAAGGAGCTCCGCTTTTGAAGGAGAAGTTTCCTAAGGGATCTGATAAAAAGAAGTAGACAGTATGATAGTCGACCTTATTTCTCTTTTTCCTGACTATTTTTCTAGTCCTATGGAGACGGGTGTTCTAAGAAAAGCTCGTCAGTCAGGAGTAGTTGAGTTTCGCTTGACCGATCTTCGAGAATATGGTGAAGGAAAGCATCTTAGAGTCGATGATAGGCCTTATGGTGGTGGTCCTGGAATGGTTCTTTCTCCTGGGCCTATTTGCAAAGCTATTCGAGCGGTAAAGAAGGAAGAGAGTCACGTTATTTATTTGTCTCCTCAAGGGATCAAGTTAAGCGCAAGCAGGTGTCAGCAGTTATCATCTTTTCCCCATCTAGTTCTTTTGTGTGGTCATTATGAGGGGGTTGATGAGAGGGTTTTGAAAGAGGTAGATGAAGAGATCAGTATTGGAGACTTTGTTTTATCGAATGGTTGTTTAGCAGCTCTTGTATTAATAGATGGGGTAATTCGTTTTATTCCCTCTGTTTTAGGAAATCAGAGTTCTGCTCTATCTGATTCTTTTGTGCCTGATTTGTTCCAGAAACGAGAAATGAAGATGTTTGATGCACCTGTCTATACCCGTCCTCCAATTTTTGAAGGAGTAGAAGTTCCACAGGTTTTATGCAGAGGAAATCATAGTGAGATCGAAAAATGGAGATATAGCCAGGCTTTTGAGAAAACTAAGAAAGTTCGTCCGGAACTGTTGCATACTGAAGGAGTAGAAAAATGAAACATAATCTGTTTATGGAGAATATTGGCAACTCATTGATTAGAAAAGATATTCCTGATTTTCGTCCAGGGGATACTCTTGCAGTTCATCTTCGGATTCCTGAAGAAGAGAAGGAGAGGATTCAAGTTTTTACTGGCACCTTGATCTCTTGTAAGGGTGCAGCTCTTTCCAAAACAATTACCTTGTATGCGATCTCCTATGGAGCAGGTGTAGAGAGGGTTTTTTTGCTTCACAGTCCTCGTATAGCTAAAATCGAAGTAGTTAAAAAAGGTATGGTTCGCAAGAGTAAGTTATATTATTTAAGAGGAAGTTTTGGGAAAGCTGCTAAAGTAAAAGAGCGTATTGGTGGGACCAAGAACAGGTAAAAATCTACTAGGAGCCTCTGAAAAATTTATTTCGTTTACAGCGCATGAAGAGGAAGCTTATCGTCTCGGTTCTTTTCTTGTAGTGGGCTTAGATGAAGTGGGAAGAGGGGCTTTGGCTGGTCCTGTTGTAGCTGCGGCCTGCTTCATTCCTAGAGGTCTCTTTTTTCCAGGAATTAATGATAGCAAAAAATTGAGTCCATTGCAGAGAGAAAGATTGTATGAGCAGATCGCTTCTTGTTCTGCAGTTAAGTATGGTATAGGAAGTGTGGACCCTGAGGTTATCGATAAGGTTAATATTTTGCGCGCTAGTTTGCAGGCTATGGTCTATGCAGTTCAATCTTTACCTGATTCGCCCGATTTTCTTCTAGTTGACGGACGGCATCTTCCTCCAATCAACATTCCAGGATCGGCCATTGTGAAGGGAGATACGATTTCCCAGTCGATTATGGCTGCTTCTTTATTAGCTAAAGTAACAAGAGATCGGATGATGCTGGAGCAGCATAAACTTTGGCCAGAATATCGATTTGATCTGCATAAAGGATATCCTACTCAACTACATTTAGAGGCTTTAAAAAAGAGAGGCGCTTCTCCCATTCACAGAAAAAGTTATGCTCCTGTTCGACTTGCGATAGGAGATGTTTATTAAGAAAGAGGTTAGCTTTTTAACCATTAAGGATGATTAGAAAAAGTGACTATTACCGTTAAGAGGAGCTGGATTTGAAAAAAGGTTTACTTTTTATTGTAAGTGCTCCTGCAGGAACAGGAAAAACCACACTGGTAGAAGCATTAGTTAAAGATGTTCCATCACTTGTCCGCAGTATATCCTACACTACAAGAGAGCCTCGTTATGGAGAAGAAAATGGGAGGGATTATTTTTTTTGTACAGAAGAAGAGTTTAAAAATAAAATAGCAAAAGGAGATTTTATCGAATATGTCTCCATTTTGGGCAACTATTATGGAACTTCTCGCGATTTTGTTGTACAACAGAAAGAACGAGGAAAGCATCTGATTCTCGTTATTGACACACAAGGCGCTTTTCATTTGAAGGATGAGGAGAATGCTTCTCTTATTTTTATTTCTCCTCCTTCGCTAATTGTTTTGGAAGAGCGCCTGGTAAAAAGGGGAAGTGAGAGCGAAGAGCAGGTTAAAGAGCGGATGAACCATGCACGTCAAGAAATGGGAATGATGATCCATTATGATTATAATGTTGTTAATGAAGATCTCCACTATACAAAGAAAGTGTTAGAAAGTATCATTACTGCTGAAGAACATAAAATTAGGGGAAGTAGAAGTGGGAGAGGAGCTTTTTACCAATGAGTCAATTAAAAAGATTTTTGGGGGCAGTTTTCAATTAACTCGCCTAGCAATAGATGTTGCTCGTCATAAAATTAGATCTGGGGAAGAGGTAAATGTCTCTCTTTTGTTGGAAGAGATGCGAAAAAATCCTGATACCTATTTGCAGTGGGGAAAATCAGAGCAAGAGAGTTCCCAAGAATAGATTTTAATGTGAAAAAAAAAGTTCTCATTACTTCTGCTCTTCCCTATGCTAATGGGCAGCTTCATTTTGGACATATTGCAGGCGCCTATCTTCCGGCCGATTGTTATGCTCGTTTCGAGCGTTTACAAGGCAGTGAGGTGCTCTATATTTGCGGTTCCGATGAGTATGGTGTTGCGATCACTTTGGCTGCTGAATTGGCAGGCAAGAAGCCTCAAGAGCATATAGATTTTTTTCACAAATTAAATTCTGATTTATTCAAGCAGCTTCATTTTTCTTTTGATCATTTTTCGAGGACTACTTGGGAAGGACATGAAGCAACTGTACAACAGTTTTTTAACGATTTATTGGCAAATGGCTATATTAAAGAAGAGGAAACAGAACAGCTTTTTTCTTTAAAGGAGAATAGGTTTTTAGCCGATCGCTATGTTGTCGGAATCTGTCCAAAATGTGGTTATTCTAATGCTCGTGGGGATGAGTGTCCTCGTTGTGGTGCCAGTTATGAGGCTACTGATTTAAAAGAACCGCGCTCCAAGCTTACAGGAGGAGAGTTAATACGAAGATCAACAAAGCATTGGTTTTTAAGGTTTGATCTGTTTAAAGATAGATTAAAATCCTTTTTAGAAGAGCGTGACTGGAAATCTAACGTGAAACATTTTGCCTCTTCTTATCTTGAACATATTCGACCCCGTTCAATTACGCGCGATGGAGAGTGGGGAGTTCCTTTGCCAGGCTCTGAAGGTAAAGTCTTCTATGTCTGGTTCGATGCTCCCATTGGTTATATTACGGCCACACAGGAGTGGGCGCTTTCTAAAGGGAATCCAGAAGCGTGGAAAGATTTTTGGCTAGATCCCACGACTACCTATGTCCAATTTATTGGGAAAGACAATATTCCATTTCATGCACTATTTTTTCCTGCGATGATTATGGGACAAAATAGACCTTATAAGCTGGTAGATCATCTGCCTGCCAATGAGTTTTTGTTGTTACAAGGGAGGCAGTTCAGCAAGTCAGAAGGGTGGACTATTGACCTTGTTGATTTTTTTCGCTATTCCACAGCAGATCAAATTCGCTATACACTGGCGGCGAATGCTCCAGAACGACAGGATGCAGAGTTTAGTTGGAAAGATTTTGAGAATCGCTGCAATTCTGAGCTGTTAGGAAAGTATGGCAATCTAGCAAATAGGGTTCTTGTTTTTGTTCATCGCCATTCTGCTGCTCTTATCCCTAAAAAAGGGATATTAGGAAGTCAAGATCGAGAATTTCTCGACCATATTTTCCATTTATCTGAAGAAATTAGGATCTCTTATCAACATTTTCATCTAAGGAAAGCGACCACGCTGTTAATGGAAATGGCGCAGCTGTGCAACGGTTATTTCGATGGAAAGAAGCCATGGATTTTAGTAAAAAAGGGTGGTCCAGAAATAGAAACGGCTCTTTTTTGTTCTATGGAGGCAATAAAATTTTTGGCTCTCGTTTCTTCTCCCATTATTCCTGATGCAGCTCAAAAAATATGGGAGTGGATAGGTTATACTACTCTTTTAGAGAAAGAAAATTGGGATAAAGTAGTTACTACAACTTTGGTTTCAGGAAGATCTTTACCTCCACATGGAATTTTATTTAAACCGATAGAGAGAAGCTGGATTGAAGAGAAAGAGGAAGAGTTAAAATCCTTAAAGCTGGTTAACGATGCGAGGAATTAATTGGGTGAATCGCTTCTGAACCTCATCATTTTTAATTGCTATATGAATTGCTTGCTTTGTTCCTACTAAAACTACTAATTTTCTTCCTCGGGTGATCGCTGTATAAAGCAAATTTCTATGAAGCATCTTAAAATGGCTTATATGTATTGGTACAATAACGCAGGGGGCCTCACTTCCTTGATACTTATGAATCGAGACTGCATATGCTAGAATGAGCTCTTCTAGTTCAAAGTAACGGTACTCTACTTTTCTCTCTTCGAAGCAAACGGTGATCGATTCTTCTTCTCCATCTATTTTCAGAATAGTTCCTATATCTCCATTAAAGATTAACTTTTCATAATTATTGCGAATCTGCATTACCTTATCTTCTTCTTGGAACGAGCGTCCCATATGAGTGATACAGTTCCTATTCCGGTTTAAAATCTGTTGTAGAGATCTATTCAGTTGTTCCGTTCCAATTATTCCCCGCTTCATGGGTGCTAAAACCTGAATATCTCCTTTAGGGTCAAAGTGGTAGCGCTGAGGAAGCTGCTCTCCTACAAGATCTAGGATAGAAGAGAGAATCTCTTCTGGTTTCTCTTTTTCGATGAAGATAAAGTCGGAGTTTTTTGCAATGAGAGGAAATTGCCCCTGATTAATCAGGTGGGCATTAGTAATTATATGAGAGTGAAAAGATTGTCGATACACTTGCGTAAGACGTGTAACGCTTATTTTTCCTGAGTTGATTAGATCTTTTAAAATATTTCCTGCTCCGACACTGGGTAATTGATCTACATCTCCTATTAAGATAAGCCGTGATGTTGAAGGTACTGCCTTTAAAAGATGATAAAAAAGAAAGGTATCTATCATACTTGCTTCATCTATGATCAGAAGGTCGCTATCGATCGGATTTGCATGGTTTCTCTTGAACTCCCTTTGCTTAAAATCAAATTCTAGAAGGCTATGAATAGTGTATGCTTTTCGTTGGGTGATTTCTGTTATTCGTTTTGCAGCACGTCCTGTGGGAGCGGCAAAGATTATCCGATCTGTCAGGTGCTGAGATATTTTTAGAATGACTCGAGTGATGGTGCTTTTTCCAGTTCCAGGTCCACCGGTAATGATTTCTACTTTTTTTTCTATTGCGCAACCAATCGCTATTTTTTGCTCAGCTGCTAGGGAAATGTTTAGCTGATATTCTGCCCATTCTATCGCTTTCTCTTTATCAATTTTTCGTAAAGAAGAGAAGCTTTCCTGTAACCGTTTTAATTCTTGGGAGATTCCCTCTTCTGCTTGATCAAGAGGGAAGAGAGAAATAAATTTATCGCGCTGAACGATCATGCCTTCTTCTATCGAGATTCGAAGAGCGGGTACAAGAAGCTCAGGACTAATATCCAAAGATGCAGATGTAGTGAGAATCAGCTGTTCTTCTGGATAACAGGTATGCCCCTCATTAGAACACTCCCATAATCTATGTTCTATTCCTGCTCGAAGACGCATCGAAGAAGTGGGCGCAACACCCATCTTTTGAGCTATCTGGTCAGCCATTTTGAATCCTATTCCTCCAACATGGCGTGCAAGCATATAAGGATTTTCTTGCACCTTTTTGATGCTATTTTGTCCATAGGTTTTGTAGATTTTTTGGGCATAAGCAGGAGTTATGCCATAAGCTTGTAGAAAAACCATCACGTCACGAATAGATCTCTGCTGCTGCCAGCAGCTTTGAATTAACTCGGCCCTTTTGCTTCCTATCCCAGGGATTTCTAACAATCTTTCAGGAGAAAGATCGATAATCTGAAGCGTCTCTGTTCCGAATTGGTCTACTATTCTTTTAGCATATATAGGTCCTATTCCTTTGATTAATCCTGAATTCAAATATTTTTCTATCCCGACAAGATCAGATGGAGCTTCCAATATAAAATTATCTACTTGGAACTGTCTGCCGTATTGAGGATGAAAGTTCCACCTTCCCGAACAACGAACTTTTTCTCCTGGTTGTAAGTAAGAGAAAGCTCCGACGATAGAAATAGAGGCACCTGTCTTAACCTCTTTAAGGCGTGCTACGGTAAAAGAATCAACTGAAAAAACAATCTGTTCTACAGATCCAATGATTTCTTCAGACATCTGATAAAACTGTTTCCTTCCTAGCTAAAGTTAAAAAGGTTATATAATGGTTGCCGTCATCATTAAGGGAAATCTACTTTCCATATCAGTTCATCGATTATTGCTGTACGATAAACCCAAGGATCGCTATTTTCCCGTAGGAGACGATCAGAACCCATAATATATCCCTTTATAAAACCATATTTTCTGATCGCTTCTGCCATATACTCAGAACTAGAGGGCTTAAAATGACTTCGAGGACCATCTATAGGTGAGATGACCTCTTGGTGGAAGCGAATAATATAGCGCATCGCACAACTTAAAAAAGCAGTTGACTCTTTGGCTGGATAAGGGAGATCTGTTAACTTAGTCTCCCAAGGTTCACTATCAACCGGTAGAAGAGAAGAGAATGGGAAAATAGAGAGAATCAGAGCTAAAAATAGGAGCAAGCGACCATAGTTTTTCTTCATTCTTAACCCATAAATGGATCTGCACTCATAATCTATCCTGCCGGAGAGTTTGCTGTCGATCTTCTAATTTTTTTCGAATCAGAAAATGGTAAGGAAACCTAATTAAGATCGCACCCAACTCCTTTCTCTCTCCATCGATTAATCGAAAGAGAGGAAGCTATCCTATTTTCCCAGAATAACTGAACGAAATGGCCTATTATTACTGCATGGATCATTCTTTTCCCAAAGGAGATATCTTTTAGATACAAATTTCTAGAATTTAAAAACCATATTGAAGCGAAAAAATAGGAAAGTATTTTTTTTCCTGCATCAATGGCTTTGCATATCGTTCATATATTTGTTCATTGTAAAACTTTGCTCCCAGTCCAGCTCCATATATACCTCCAAAATACCAGCCAGCTTCTATGCTAGAGAAGAGAATCCCTGCAGCAATATTTTTTTGGTGAAAAAAAGAGATTGCTGCCCATAGAGAAAGTCCATTGATCAATAATGCAGTTAACCCTGATGGTATTTGACCTATATAAAAGTAACCCGCTCCAGGTAGAACTCCATTCAATATTTGTGCTAAGCGAATAGATTTTTTTTTCTTCTCATAGGTTTCTAATAAGAGAGAAATGTCAGAATGAGAGGAGGCTATTTTGGTTAGCTCTA
>CAYNKV010000022.1:0-15526 GCA_964397905.1 uncultured bacterium | reverse complement strand
GCAAAGAGTATGCGCATAAAAAATACCCCACATAACGGGAGAAAAGCTATAATATTTTTTTTTCTATAGCAATAGAAAAATCTTTTTTATCTATAAAAGAGCGCTCATTTTACTCAACATAGGCAATTCGTTCCCAATAGTTGTCATCTCTCCATGACCAGGGATTACTCTAGTTGCATGAGAAAATTTCAACAAAGTTTTAATAGATTGCTTCATCTGAAAAGGGGATGAGGTAGGCAGATCCACCCTGCCAATAGAACCTTTAAAAAGAGTGTCTCCTGAAATCAGGATCTCTTTTTTCGCTATCCAATAAAGAACGCTCCCAGGAGTATGTCCAGGAGTATGAATGACTTCCATCTCTAAGGAACCTATCTCTATTTTCTCTCCCTCCACTAGATATCGATCGGGAACCACCCCATCGATAGGAAAAGGAATAGACAACTTATCCGATCCTGGATTACGCACATTTTTTTCGTCGTCCAAATGAAGGCAAAGGGGAACATGCCTCAATTTTTTGAGCAAAGCAAGATCTCCTATGTGGTCCCAATGGGAATGGGTAAGTAGAATCGACTGAAGCTCCAACCGATCTTTTTCTAAAGCATCGATTAATGGGCCACTACTTCCATAAGGAACATCTATGATAACAGCTCGATGACTGTCTAGACATCCTACCAGAATCGCATTGGTGAAGAGAGGACCCGCAGCGAATATTTTGATTAATAAGTTATCGCATCGGAGAGGATTTGAACCTCTGACCTCATGGTTCGTAGCCATGTACTCTATCCAACTGAGCTACCGATGCAAAAGACAAACCTTCATTCATTGTTAATAAATCGCTTAATTCTATACATAGTACACCTCTAGGTTACTGATCGATATCAATTATTCAACCATTTCATGAAAATGGAGAAAACAATTTTTCGGATTGGGAAAACGAGCGAGAGAAAAATCGATCCTTCTCATCAACAAAAATTTAGGCAAATAAAAAAAGAACTAATTAAAGTTCTGATTTTTTCTATTTACTTCGCAACATTGAGACTCTCTTTGATAAGAAAAAAAGCGAGATGATCTGCCTTTCTAAATATAATGTGCAAAAAATAATTTTCCTATTTTTCAAATCAGAAGTGGATGTTAACTGATCGAAATCGGTTAAAACTTTATCAAAAATAGAAATGAAAATAGGATGTTTTACCTCAATTATCGCCATTTAACGGAAAATTAAATCGTTCAAATTCGGAGGTTAAATAATAAGATCTTAGATTGTTCCCTAATTTTGTGATTGTGCCATTCTAGTAGAAAGCAAATAATAGAACTCCAACATCTTTTGAGCTGTTTGGGATAGCAGCTATTTTCGGTGATGCACAGAATCGTCGCCTTCTATCTTTTAGATTAGAAAATAGCGTTCCTATTAAATTTTACTCTTTAACTATTTTCCAGGTTGAACTTTCCTCCTTTTCCCCTTATCCCGAGAAGCGATAAAAACTTTCATTACGATCCAAATTAAATCATTTTCTTTAAAATCTTCATCCAAAGCAGAGCTCCCCAAAACAGCTAAAAGATAGGTTAATAAAAATTGGCCATAGGTGATTCTTAAACTCTATATAAGAGCCTTGTTTCTCTAGCAATCTCCTCCAGCAAAAACTGAAGGGGGAAAAAGGGATAGATTAATCTCCCTTAATAACCCTTCTTATTCTATATTATTTGGATGATGAACAGATCGCAAGAAGAGGCAATCCATCATCTGGAAGGACCTGCTTTAGTAATTGCAGGAGCTGGATCAGGAAAGACGCATGTGGTTGTCTCTCGCATTCTCCATCTTCTCAAAAAAGGGGTTGATCCAGGTCAGATTCTTGCTGTTACCTTTACTAATAAAGCAGCAGTAGAAATGCGTCATCGAATCCAGCAGCTAGCCACAACAGCGATACTGACCTCTACTTTTCATAGTTTGGGAGCAATGATTTTACGAGAATCGATTGAAGCAATGGGATATCCAAATAGTTTTGCCATTTACGATGAAGAAGATAGTCATAAACTGCTCAAAGAATGTTTCCAAACGCTTGCATTGAAAGATGATAAGGCAGAGATCAAGCAGGCTCGAATAGCTATCGGAGCTGCAAAAAATCGCCTTATTCCTCCAGAAATAGTAGAAGAAAACTTTAAGGCAATCTATCAACTATATCAGAAAAAGTTGATCGAATATAAAGCCGTCGATTTTGATGATCTTCTCTATCTTCCTATTCAGCTATTTCATCAATGCCCTCACATTCTTTCTGCTTACCATGCTCGATGGTCTTTTATTTCTATCGACGAATACCAAGATACTAACATGGCTCAACATCAGCTTGTTAAGTTGTTATCAGGAGAAAAGAAGAATCTATTTGCCGTAGGAGATCCAGATCAATCCATCTATTCTTGGAGAGGCGCTGATTTAGCAAATATTCTTAATTTTACTGTAGATTTTCCTAAAGCAAAGATAATCACTTTGGAGCAAAACTACAGAAGTTCCCAAACAATTCTGCAGGGAGCAAATAGCCTCATTCAACACAATCCTTCACGATATAAAAAAGAGCTCTGGAGCAATCAAGAAAAAGGAGAAAAAATTGTTTACTACAGAGCGGAAAATGAAAAAAAAGAGGCGATTTTTGTTATAGAAAAACTGCTCTATTACCGCTCCCATTATCCGCTACGTCACTGCGCAATTCTTTATCGGACAAACTTTCAGTCAAGGGTGTTTGAAGACGTTCTTCTACAGTTTCAGCTCCCCTACACTATCATTGGAAGCGTCTCATTTTATCAAAGGCAAGAGATCAAAGATATTCTCTCATGGATTCGTATGATAGTAGGAGGACATGACTTCATTGCATTTTCCCGAACCATCAATTTACCTAAGCGTGGTTTTGGAAAAGCAACTCTTAATAAAATGTGCCAAGAAGCGAGCAACTCCCTGCTGAATATCTTCGACTTTAGCATAGCAACTGTAGAAGGGAGATCCAGTATAGATTTAAATCAGAAGCAAAATCTGGAATTGAAAAAATATATCCAAATTATCCTCAATCTAAGGAAAGCCATTGACTCTAGAGCTATCCATGAAATTATTAAGGAAATCATCGAGCAGTCTCGCTATCTTGAATATTTAAAAGAGGATCCGGAGACTTGTAAAGAGCGGCAAGATAATGTAAATCAATTGATATCGAAAGCGGCTGAATGGGAAGCACAACATCCTAATGGAAAATTAACTGAATTTTTAGAAGAATTAACTCTTCATCCTTCTCTTCAAGAAGCGAACAGCGATAAAGATGCGATTCAAATGATGACCCTTCATCATGGCAAAGGATTGGAGTTTGCAGTTGTTTTCCTTGTAGGAATGGAAGAGGACCTATTCCCTCACCTCAATGCAAAGGAGAGTGGAGCTACGATAGAAGAGGAGAGGCGCCTATGTTATGTGGGGATGACCCGAGCTAAACGTCATCTTTATCTTACCAATGCAGAGACGCGCTTCGTTTGGGGAGGCGTGCGATCGATGAAACCGAGCCGATTCATAAAGGAAATTAGCCCCCAAGCTCTCTCCTATTTGAATTATTTGTCGACCAGCAAGGAAATCGAGCCGGAAGAGATCACCTATCAGTTTCTTAAGGGAGATCAAGTAGTTCACAAAGATTTTGGAATCGGAACAGTAGAAAAATCTTATTCCTCCTCATTAGGAATTACCTATGATGTCCGCTTTTTTATCAACGGAACCACAAAAAGTCTTGTTGCTCGTTATGCAAAATTAGTAAAAAAAGAATAGGATAATTTTAGATAGAAGTTGATCGATTTGAATCGAAAAAACAATTCCAAAAAATCATTTAGCCTATTTGAAAAGAATAAGCAATCTTTTCATATTTTTAAAATCAGAGAAGGTTCTATCTTTTTCTAGTTAAAAAAATAAAAATAGTGATAAAATGCCCCTTATCAATAAAAAAAGAGGGTGGGTCCAAGTTTCCATTGAGATCTCTGGTCTCTCGGGTGATAGCCTACCTTTTCTAACATAAAAGAGCTTTCTAGAAAGTGAAAAAGAAACTTTTTTCTCTGGTCGGTCGGCCCAATGTAGGCAAGTCCTCTTTATTTAATCGGTTATGTGGAAAGAGAATTTCCATTACCGATGATGAAAAGGGTACGACAAGAGATCGAATCTACGGAACAGTTGAAGCGTTTGGATCTTCATTTGATTTAGTCGACACAGGGGGGATAGGAAGCTCTTCTCTTTTTGCTGAAAAAGTGGAGGAGCAGGCGATTGAGGCTATAAAGGAATCGGATGCGATCATCATGGTCATTGATGGAATCGAAGGAGTAACTCACAAAGACAAAGAAATCTCTGAACTGCTATTTAAGTACAACAAACCTATCTACTTAACTGTCAATAAGATTGACAACTTCAATCAGATCGATCATTCAAACGAATTATATAGTCTGGGAACAGATAAAGTAATATTTGTTTCAGCTCTTCATGGTTATCAGATTGCAGAATTAATCCAACTTCTTTCAGAGAAGTTTCCCTCTAATCAGAAAGAGGAAGATGTTTCAGAAAAGAATAGAATTAAGATTGCCCTAATCGGTCGGCCTAATGTGGGAAAATCTACTTTATTTAACCAAATAACAGGTGAAAATCGTTCTATTGTCAGTTTATATGCGGGCACTACTCGTGATTCCGTTAATATAGACATCTCTATAAAAGATATCCATTTATCCTTAATCGATACAGCAGGTTTTCGACGCAAAAAATCAGAACAGGGTAGTGTAGAAAAATTTGCTGCTCTCCGAACAAAAAATGCGATTGAAAGAGCAGATATAATACTTCTTCTTTTGGATGCACGCGAAGGAATGACCTCTCAAGAAAAAAAAATAGCAAGAAAGATTGAAATAGAAGGGAAGGGGTGTATTCTAATATTCAACAAGTGGGACTTAGTAGAGGGATATCGGATGGAACATTGTCTTAAAAGCTTTAGGCATGAAAGTCCCTTTCTAGACTATTGTCCTGCTATTTTCACATCAGCTACTACTGGAAGAAATATTCCGAAAATCATAGAAAAAATAAAAGAAGTAGACTTTTATCAGACACAAAGAGTTCCTACACCTGAACTGAATCAATTTCTTCAAGAATCGATAGCAGCCTACCCTCCTCCCACATTAGAAGGAAAACGATTGCGAATTTACTACATGGTACAAACGGGAATTCGTCCCCCCACCTTTGTTCTTTTTACCAACTGTTCTGAATCGAAACTTAAAACTTATAAACGCTATCTAATCCATCAACTAAGAAAAAGGTATCAATTTGTAGGAAATCCGTTATTATTTCTTTTTAGAAACAAAAAGGAAGAGACGAAATCAACTCATGCTAGAGAAAAGAAAATTATAACAGATTAAAATTGCATCCCTTTCAGCTGAATGAAAAAGAAGTTAATAATTGTAGAGTCACCAGCAAAAGTTAAGACACTAAAAAAAATATTAGGAAGCGGATACCTATTGGAATCATCAGTAGGTCATATTCGCGATCTACCTAAAAAAGGTTTTGGAATAGATGTCGCTGACAATTTCGAGCCTCACTATGTTTTGTTAGACAATAAAAAGGAAATTGTTAAGCAACTTAAAAAAAGCGCTGGTCAAGCAGAGATGGTTTACCTTGCTCCTGATCCAGACCGTGAAGGAGAAGCGATCGCATGGCATATTTTATCCATTCTTCCCAAAACAGCAAAGGTTAAGCGAGTCTCATTCAATGCAATCACAAAAAAAACTATATTAGAGGCTTTACAACATCCAAGAGAGATCGATCAATCTCTAGTGGATGCTCAACAAGCGCGTCGATTACTCGATCGTATTGTGGGCTACAAAATTTCTCCTATACTGACTCGCCGTATACAGGGAAATAGAGCAAAAGGCCTCTCAGCAGGTAGAGTCCAATCAGTAGCTCTCAAATTAGTCGTTGATCGGGAAAAAGAGATCGAGCAATTTAAATCAGTAGAATATTGGAATGTTTTTGTTACCTTTCAGCCAGATTCAAATGGATCCCCTTTTAAAGCAGTTCTTTATTCAATCGATGGTAAAAAAATTGAAAAAGAGGCAAAATTAGATAAAAAAAATTACCTAATCTCCAACCAAAAAGTAGCCGAAAACATAGTAGAAGAGCTCAAAAAAGAATCTTTTACCCTTACTCAGATTCAGCAGAAAGAAAAACTTCGCAACCCAGTAGCCCCTTTCATTACTTCATCCCTTCAACAGGAAGCAAGTCGTTATTTTGGCTTTTCTGCTATGAGAACGATGAATATAGCTCAAACTCTTTATGAAGGAATAGATTTGGGCACCAATCAAAGTGAAGGATTGATCACCTATATGCGTACCGATTCGGTACGGATCGAACCAGAAGCAATCGAAGAGGCACGTGCTTTCATCAGAGATAAATATGGAAACAGCTATCTTCCGGAGACCCCTAGAATATATTCTACTGCAAAAAGTGCACAAGACGCACATGAGGGAATCCGTCCGACTCATCTTGAATATCATCCAGAATTGATTAAATCTTATCTCAATCCAGATCAAAACAAACTCTATGGTTTAATCTGGCGCCGTTTTATCGCATCCCAGATGAATCCGGCTATATATCAAACTGTTGCTTTTGAAATCAGAGCAAAAAATCATTATTTGCTACGAGCTACAGGTTCTCTACTTAAATTTCCAGGATTTCTCAAGTTGTATGAAGAAAAAAAGGATCTGTCGGAGATAGAAGAGGAAAAAACCCCCTTGCCTTTAGTAAAAGAGGGCATAGAACTGCTTCCTCTAGGAATAACAGCGGAACAATCGTTCACAAAACCTCCCGGCCGATACACCGAAGCTTCCCTAGTAAAAGAGTTAGAGCAATTAGGCATCGGACGTCCCTCAACCTATGCAACTATCATGCAAAAAATTCAAGGAAGGGATTACACAATTAAAGAGAAAAACAGTTTAAAACCCACCGAGTTAGGAAAAGTAATAGCTCAGATGCTTGAAGGAAACTTCAAGCTTATTATGGACACCACCTTCACGGCAAACATGGAAAACATGCTCGAACAAATTGCAGAAAATAAACTCTACTGGAAAGAGTTAGTTGCGCAATTTTGGAATGAGTTCATTCCTTTCGTGGAGCATGCAGAAAAAGAAGCTTTCGTTCCAAAAATTCCTACCGATCTCAATTGTCCTCAATGTAGTCATCCTTTACAAAAAATATGGTCCCGTAGCCGCTATTTTTATGGCTGCTCCAATTACCCTAGCTGCGAATACACCTCTTCTATTGAAGAGTGGCACTTAAAACGGGAAGAGTATGCTCCCGAATTTGATTGGGATCAAAAATGTCCTAAGTGTAATAATTCGATGCAGTTCCGAACAGGACGCGCAGGCGCTTTTTTAGGATGCAATAGTTATCCTGATTGTAAAGGATCGGTGAGTATACCTAAAAAAGGGGAAGTTGTTTCTCAGCAAACCAGTTCTTGCCCTGCTATTGGATGCGATGGAAAGATTTCTCTACATCGCTCCCGTTTTGGCAAGCCCTTCTTTTCCTGTTCTAATTATCCAGAATGCGACGTAATTGTTAACCATTTGGATGATTTAGCTAACAAATATATTAACTATCCCAAAACGGCATCAACACGAATCCCCTCAAAAAAGCAAAAAAAAAACGACCCTGTAGATCGCAAATTGCCTCAGATTTCCTGCTCAAAAGAGCTAGAAGATTTTCTAGGAACAAAGATTGTTTCACGATCTGATCTAATGAAACAGATATGGGCTTATATAAAAAAAGAGCATCTTCAAAACCCAGAAAACAGGCGAAAAATTATACTTGATCCTCCTCTTGTGAAATTATTCGGAACTACTCAACCTATCGACATGATGGAACTACCAAAATATTTAAATCAGCATATTAGCAGTAACAAGAAAAAATAAGATCTCATTCAAGGAAAATGAGTCAGCACCCGGATCAAAGAAAACTGTAGATCTTCATCAACAGTAGAATAACATCTTTCTCCTATAACCGAACTCCAAGAATTACTACTTTATTCTAGTAAGCAATCTACCCCTATAAATCTTATTAAATCGCAATCAAAGGGAAAAGAGCGGAAATAGCGATAGATACCCATATAAGCAAGATAGACTTGAAAAGCGATAAACAAAGCTATCTCTTCTTCACCCATTCCTGATACCGTTTAAGAATATCACGAAAACGGGCAGCTTCTTCAAATTTTCGTTCCTTAGCCGCTTTTCTCATTTTTGAACGGCAACTATCGATCTGATCTGTTATCTCACTAGGAGAGAGATTAGAAAAAACTGTTTCTGGATCGGAAAAAAGAGTTTCTTTCATCGGATCCATTTTTTGAATAGCTCTCTTGACTGTTTGCGGAATAATCTGATGAGAAGTGTTATACTTTTCTTGAACAGAGCGTCTCATCGTCGTGATGGCTACTGTTTTACGAATCGCTTCTGTTTGATCATCAGCATACATGATCACCCTGCCTTTAGCATTACGTGCTGCACGACCACAGATTTGAATAAGAGAGGTTTGACTTCGTAGAAAACCCTCTTTATCAGCATCCAGTATAACGACTAATTCGACCTCCGGAATATCAATGCCTTCTCTTAACAAATTGATGCCTATTAAAACATCGAAATGACCTCTACGAAGTTGCTCTATAATCTCAATTCGTTGAAGCGTATCTATATTAGAATGAATGTAAGCAGCGCTAATTCCATTCTCTCCTAGATAGTGGCTTAAATCCTCCGACCACTTCTTAGTAAGAGTAATTACTAATACTCGCCCTTCATTCTTAATTGCTCTACGTATCTCTTGAAGCAAATCATCTATCTGATTTGATGATGATCTTATTTCTATTAATGGATCCAAAAGACCCGTTGGTCGAACAATCTGCTCTATTACTTCTCCTCCTGCCTGCTCTATTTCCCATCGACCAGGTGTAGCAGAGACATAGATGATCTGATTGGTTCGAGAATAAAATTCTTCAAACATTAAAGGTCTATTATCATATGCTGAAGGAAGTCTAAATCCAAATTCAATTAATGAGCGTTTTCGAACACGATCTCCGTTATACATTGCACGGAGCTGTGGTAGAGTCTGATGAGACTCATCTATAAACAAGAGAAAGTCAGCAGGAAAATAATCGATTAAACAGGAAGGAGGTTCACCAGAAAAACGACCATTAAAATGGCGAGAATAGTTTTCTATTCCTTTACATCTTCCTGTTTTTTTAATCATCTCCAAATCACGATGGGTACGATCAAGGATTCGCTGACGTTCTACATTTTTACCCGCTTTTTCAAAAAAACTACTCCTCTCATCTAGCTCCTGTTTAATTGATTCGATAGCCCTCAATCGGACCTCTTCTGGAGCAACATGATGGGAACCTGGAAAAATTAGAATATGCTCTATATTTTCTACCACGCTTCCCGTATCACTATCTATCTGAAAAATAGCATCGATTTTATTGTCGACGAATTTAATCTCATAGGCGATATGTTCCTCATAAGCGGGAACAATTTCTATATTGCAACCATCCCGAGTTCGAAAGTGACCGCGCATAAGCTGCAGGGAATTCTCTTTATAATTCATCTCAAGAAGTTGCGATATTAATTGACTCCATTTCCATTCATCACCCAACCGAAAAGAAATATGCATATCTATATAATGTTGAGGAACTCCTAACCCATAGATGCAAGAGATAGAAGCAACTATCAGAACATCCTTTTTCTGAATCAAAGAACGAGTAGCTGAAAGACGCATACGATCAATACGATCGTTGATTGCCATTTCCTTCTCTATATAGGTATTGGTACGTGCAATATAAGCTTCTGGTTGATAATAGTCGTAATAGGAGACAAAGTATTCAACGCTATTTTCTGGAAAAAAAAACTTAAACTCTTGATAGAGCTGAGCCGCTAGCGTCTTATTATGGGCCAGTATCAAAGCAGGTTTTTGTAAACAAGCAATGACATTGGCAACAGTAAATGTTTTGCCCGAGCCAGTAATTCCCAATAAAACATGCTCTTTCTTATCTGACAAAAGAGAATCTGATAGCTTTCGAATAGCAGTGGGTTGGTCCCCTTTAGGCTGAAAGATGCTGTTCAACTTAAACATAAAATTATTGATTAACAAAAAAAAACGAAACTAACGAACAACTAAATTGCGCTAATTATTATAATTAATTAAAAAAATAATGCAATTAAAAATAAGCAGAATAACAATCACTCCCATAGTCTAGAAAAAAAAATCTTTAATAGAGGGAAAAGGTCACAAACTTGCCGAATTGATTCCCCAATCATTCCGCGACAGATAGAATTCTGTTCTAAAGAAGCATCTAACATCTTCCGAAGTTGGTGCAGATTAAGACGCAAGTACCAACGGCATTTATAGCCAATAGGAACAAG
This sequence comes from uncultured bacterium, assembly GCA_964397905.1. Classification (GTDB taxonomy): domain Bacteria; phylum Chlamydiota; class Chlamydiia; order Chlamydiales; family Rhabdochlamydiaceae; genus PALSA-1444. The sequence continues at coordinate 5,083 of CAYNKV010000022.1, read as the reverse complement.
GTATTGAGCCTCTTCTATAAACTCCTTTGAAACTCGTTCATAAGCTCTTTTTGCCTCATCCATCACAGATCTATATTCATACTCTAACGGGGTACCTAAAATTTCCTCTGGAACATCATAACCCAAATAACAGGTAAACAATTGCATCTGTTGCTCTACTTTTGCTTGGCGCTGAATATCTTGATAAAGAGCAAAATCAGATAAATATTCAAAAGTAAACAAAGAGCGTTCCAACAGATGAGCTAACAGAGATTCCCTTCCCACACTGCTTTTTGCAACTAGATCGAAGAGAAGCTCTATTTCATGTTTAGGCAATTGACGACACCTCTCTTCTAGCGCAAACAACCCTAACTGCTGCTCTTCAAAAAGAAAAGAAGCAACCATTTTACAAAGAGCAGCTATATCGTAATCAATTAATCGAACCATCCCAGAAGTTGATATTTGATCTACTCTGCTAGGATTCTCATCTATAAGCGTTTTTAATTGTGTAACTTTCTCCTTATAAAGAGATTTTTGATTTCCATCTTCCACTTCTCTTTCTAAGAAAGGAAATACCTTTTTCAATTCTCCATATGAGCGAAGAGCAATATCCTGAAGTTCTAAAAGATTGCTTTTATTAAGATTGGAAGCAAGTCTATTGAAGGAAGAGATGGGGCCATAAATTGCTAAATAAGTCAACGCACTTGCTGGTAATAAACCTCTCAAATTGTCTATAACTCTCATCCTTAACGAAGTAGTATAGGTTAGATCAGAAGCAGTAGGATCTCGAGGATATTTCTTTTCTATAAGCTCTTTCAAACGAGGAATTAATCGCGCATAAGCATCAAAAAGAAGTTGACAGGTCACAAGATAGAGATCACGATAGGCCGATGCCATTAAGATAGGCTCTCGATAAAATAGATATTCAGATCGAAATTTCTGATCGAAATAGATATATTTGTTTGATTTTTCTAATAGAGCAGCCATTAAATGAAGATTTCTTATTTTACTAACAGCTATTAACGAAAGCTGTTCTATTACTAGATGAGCTCCTCCAAATTCTTCTATCCTATATTCTTTGGAACCATCTAAAGTAGAATCGGTAATGGATGACTTATTAAAAAAAAGCGTTCGCCTTTCCTCAATTTCTCCTTCTTCAGACAAAGATGATTTTAAAGCTCCTCCAGCCAGCTCCTGATGAAGGGAAATCTCTTTTAATAGCAAAGAACGAAACCTTAATCCAGAAGAAGCATATCGCACAAAAAGAGCACTTTTGAAAACTTCAGGAAGTCTACGCAATGCAAAAATAGAACCCTCTCCATTTGTCACGTAAGAATTCAAAATCTCTATCTGATTATCAGAAAAATCTTCATAATTTTGGTTCATATTTTTTTCAGATCCAAGAGAGAAACCGAATGGTTGACCTTTTCAATAAAATTAAACCCTCTTTAACGACTAAGAAACTCAAAAAATGTGTGCAGTTTGTCAACAGCTTTTCTACGATGAGAAACTTGATTTTTAATATCCTCCCTTATCTCTCCAAAAGATTCGCGGTAACCATACTTGAGAAAAAGACTATCATACCCAAAACCATGACTTCCTCTTTCTTCAAAAAGAATGAGACCCCAACAAATGCCAGAAACAGATTTCTCGATTCCTTTAGGAGAAGCTACAGCTAAGCAGCATTCAAGATAGGCTTGTCTTCTATGAAGATCTACCATATCCTTCATTTCATCAAGAAGTTTCTTTCTATTCTCCATATCAGTAGCTTTTTCTCCAGAATATCTAGAAGAATAAACACCGGGAGCCCCCTGAAGAGAAGGAACTACCAACCCACTATCATCCGCAAGCACCCATTGGTTTAATTTAGTAGCTGCATCTATAGCTTTGTTTACAGCATTATCCTTAAAAGATTCCCCTGTTTCAGGAGGAGGTTCATAAGAAGGAAAGTCGATAAGAGAGAGCACATCGATATTTCCATAACGCTTTAACATGAACTTCAACTCCCTAATTTTATGAAGATTGCGAGTAGCAATGAGCAACTGCATAATTTACCATTATTGTAGGAAGTTTTATAATTTTTACTTAATATAGCTTTCAATAGCAGTAATAATCAATTTTTCTCCTTGAGAAGTAAAACTATCCCCAACCAATAAGCCAACCATCTCCTGAGCAAGACGAGATTGAAGAGATATAATTCCCTTGCTGGGTTCTGCATCCCAAGGACCCAATATAGTATAGGTAAGAACTTTTCCTTTATCATTAGTTAAGTGAACAACAGATCCGACCCCTACTCTATCTATAGAAATATCATTTCGAGATAGAATTCGCATCTGTCTCATCTGATTTCTAAGCGAATTAAGCTCTGATTGAAGATGCCCTCTTTTTTCTAAAGCAGCTTTGAATTCCGAATTTTCTCTCAAATCTCCGTATGAACGAGCAATCTCTATCTCTTTAGCATTGGAAGGAATCTCTATTTCACTTATTTGAGCAACTCTTCTAAGCACTCTCTCGTAGGCTTCTTCGGTAGACCAAATAATCTCCGGCTCTTCAGAATGATCTACCCAATCTAACTGAGCAATACCTGGATAAACCACTTCAGCTAAGGAATAAAATATTTTAAGATCGTGATCTCCAAGAGAGCGGCATTTCGATGCCAACAAAAGCAACTCTTGAACAATTTCCAAAGAGAGCCCCTCCATCATAAAGCGAACAATTTCGTATCTATTCGACTTTAATATCTCGTGCATCTTTTTTACTAATTCTCGATTCTCCTCAATATTTTCTATCAAATTCAAGACCATAAAAAATGCTTCAAACAATTTTCTTTTTTTATCAGCATCAATGGAACGAATTTTCCCCACACGAGCCAATTTCTGAAAATACCATACTAATCCATCTGGACAGAGATGCGGATTTTCAAGCAGACCATCCATCTTTTTTTCCAGATCAGAAGCAGCATCAGAATTATCCAATTCCTGAAAAAGAAATTCTCTTAATTGATATTGAGAAACGATAAAGAGAGAGTCTAAAAAAATTCTCTCCCAATCAGACCGAACTTTTCTAGCTATAACAAAAACCTTTTTTTTGAAAGCTAATATGGAGATGCTATCTACTAAATCGTTCAGATTCGATGAATGTTCCACGATAGCTACCGAATCAGAGGATTTCTTCTCATTCTTGGAAATACCTTCTAATAACAAATAAAGCTGAAACCTTTGACCATCGTTTATATCATCCCTATTCAGAACTTCATTTATATTAGATTCAACCAAAACAACAGAATCATCGTTTTTTAAAATTAAAGGCAAGTCACGCAAAAAATAATAAATACTACAAATTAATTTATCTATATCTGCTATTCCTGAAATCTGTTTTAAGAAGCGTTCCTCATAAGAATGATCTTTTTCTAATTTAAAGCTCCCCTGCGAATTATCAGGATAACTTATACGAAGATCTTTTTTCACCTTGCCACGCGCATATTGCCACCACTTAGACCACTCTTCTTCAGGAATTACCCAGCCAGACAACTCTTCCTTAATAGCAGCAGCCGTTTTCGGTCCTAAATCATGTAAGAGACTGTGTATAACCTCTACAGGTTTATCTCTCGCTTTTTGCTCTAACAAATCAGGATTCTCAAACCGCTGTGACAAAAAATGATCTTTAGCTATAGGCTGCAGAGTGTGGAAAGCGCTAACGAATGATAACTCCTTTATGCCAGCAACATTCTCAAATTCTATACTTATTTGCTCCCTAACAGCTGATACCTCAAGTATCTTTCCTATACCCCATCCCCCTTTATGAAAGACAAAATTTCCCGGTTGCATATGCATCAGAAGCTCGAAATGAGAAATTGACCCCCTAAAACCACCCTTTCCTCGAAGACCAATAAGACGAATTCTCTCATTAACCTCTCTATCTTGCCCATATTTTTTTTGCAAATAATCCAACACATAAGATCGAAAATCTTCTCTGTTTGTGCTCTGAATATCTACTATTAATCTAAAAATATCATCCTTTTCCTTGGACTCATCCAACTCTTCCCAGCGAGAAACTATTTTCTCCACATAGGTTCCAAAAAGGTCAACGAAAGGACTTTTTTTCGCTAAAACAAGTATCGATTTAAGCTCTTCAGGATCAATCTCATCCGATGTGCAATATTCATCCCAAAGCTTGACAAATGAGGGACAGTCGTTACAGTGCTCTTTAAAATTATCTAAATAAATCACTTTTTATAAATCCTTTCCGATAAAAAATCTGCAAAAAAAACAAACGAATCTAATTGTAAGTTGTTCAATATTTGTTCTCAATAAAGATCTATTCCATCTAGATCATTTTTTGTGACAAACCCAACCCAGATTAAAATGATTTTTTATATCTTTTCTGATTCTACTATCCTTAGTAAGGATATATTCTTGCCTCTATTTTTTATTCCTTGTACCCCTCTTTTATCGAAGGGAAATATTAATTTTTTCAATATTTAGCTCTAATCAAAGAAACAAATGGAATAGATAGGATGGCAGTTCCACATTTCTTCAGAAAAAAACTTAAAAAAAGAGCTATTACTCGAATCAGGACTGCTCGATTGAATCCTAACCGCCTTTATCCACTCTTTTTTAGTAAATGCGACCTTGGCTTTCATCTTCGAAAAGATAGAGATAGATTATACCATTAGGATGGGGCAGTTTTTGGCAAAAGATAAAGAAGTTTCTTTTCCATGCATGTTGGCCTCTTTTTCTCGTCGAATATCGCGATAGTTAGACTGATAGATCTGATGAGGATCTGGAACCTCACTTTTTATCGATTTTCCTTAATACGACCTATATCGCATCTTGAATATTTGCCTCACCAAGAGAGAGAAGCAAGCCCAGAAAGAGAACCATCGCTCTATCCAATCAGAAAAATCATATATCAAAAAATGGTAGAATAATATTCTTCCATCTGAGAGTCTCACCGGTAGAGAAATTAGACGGCAAATCTAGCTTGAGTAATTTTTTAGCGAATAAGACGGAAAATCATCTGTTCCATCAGCTGTAAAAAGAAAAAGGCAACCATTGGGCTTAAATCGAGAAAAAGTGAGGTTCCAGATCCTCATCAGCTCAAC
>CAYNKV010000021.1:0-16318 GCA_964397905.1 uncultured bacterium | reverse complement strand
GATTTAAGCTCGTCCAAGCCGATGATTACTAGGTCTATCATCTTGAATGCAACAATATAGGTAATAAGAGATTGGAGTGCAAAATGCCAATTTCCAAATATCCATCCATATGCTGCAAAAATAAATATGTTTATGAATAGGACCACTTGACCTACTGTGTATCCTTTTTTTCTGTTGATCAGAATAGCTAAGATCTCGGTTCCATCTAGGCAGGCGCCATGACGAATGATGAGGCCAACTCCTACTCCTAAAAGAGCTCCTCCTACCACGATTATTTCGATAGGGTCTCCCAAAAAGGGAGTGATTTCTGCGGTAGCCATCAGAAAGATAGCAAAGAGTAAAATGGCTATTACCATATGGAGCACAAATGTTTTTCGGATATGCTTATAAGCTAGATAGATGAAAGGAAGATTGAGGAGGAGAAGAAAGTAGGGTAGGTAATGTGCGCCAAATAATTTAGATAGGATTAATGCTATACCTACAGTACCTCCATCGATGATGAAGTTAGGAAGCAGAAAGAGACGGATAGAAAAAGCTGCTAGAAAAGCACCAACAGCTAATAAAAAAAGAGACCTTACATTTTTTGCTAATTTTTTTTTGACGATAGCCATTGGTTGAGATCCTTTGATTCATAGGTTAGAGCACAGCTGTTTATAATTCTACCTATTAGAGAAGCTATTGGCAACAACAGCCTTCCTTAGAGATGACAGCAACCATGATTCACTCTATAATTTTCATAAAATAGACCTCTTTTGAAACCAGACACTTAGATAGAATTATAAAAAAATAGATCTGATGGGAGAGCACAATGAAATATAATCAGATGAAAGAAAAAGCAGATGAAAAATTTCGTTGTTTGACTGAAATAAAACGCTCTGCCTTTAATGATAGTTGAGATCTTAAAAGAGGCAGGCCAACAAAAGAGAGCTAGAGGTAGGCGAACCAACTCAGCATCGAGGGGTCAGCTGCGGATGGCTGTGGAAGTATCGCAATTTAACCCCCTGAATTTTTAATTAGTCACTGCAATCATTGAGATGGTTCCTTGATGAGTGGTTCGGGATGGTCTTGTATAGCGATAACAGTAAAAGCCAATTTGCCCATTAGAAAGTAGGATTCTAATTGAAAAATCGATCGATTTTTGCGTGCGCTTGATGGCACTGATAGTACTGGTAGAGACGATTGGGTGCTGCGAGCATGGGGTTCTATCCTTTCTCTTTCCTTAGAAAGATTTCTATACCTGTTTTGATTGGCTATGGAGCGGGTATGGTAGTCTATTTCTTTTCAAAACATTTCTATTAAGGGAAATATACAGATTATCTTAAAATACTTTCCAAATAGAGATAAATCTAATGAGATTTTTAGGTTTAAATTTTAATCCATATTTTAGTTCAAATGTATTAAAAGAATTGTCACCATTTTTAGAAAAAGAAACAGGATTAGCAGCATTAGTAGCATTAGCAGCAAGAGCATTAGCAGCATTAGCAGCATTAGTAGCATTAGCAGCAAGAGCATTAGAAGCAGCAGAAGCAGCAGAAGCAGCAGAAGCAGCAGAAGCAGCAGCATTAGCAGCAGAAGCAGCAGAAGCAGCAGCATTAGCAGCAGCAGAAACAGCATTAGCAGTATTAGCAGCAAGAGTATTAGCAGCATTAGCAGCAAGAGCATTAGCAGCATTAGCAGCAAGAGCTAGCTGATAGGCTATCAGATAAAAGAGAGCTAGAGGTAGGCGAACCCACTCAGCATCGAGGGGTCAGCTGCGGATGGGAGCCGGAGTAGTTACGGAAGTATCGCACCTATTTTCATATAGACAAATCAGTGAAGGCTTGGCATTTAAGACTAGGTGGAGAGGAGATAGTTGAGCATCTAGATTTTGCTTTAGCAAGCAGCGTTACTTAAAGAAGCTGCTGAAGAGAGCATCTACATAGACATTGTAGAAAGTCCCATAGAGCGCTCCCAAACACAAGCTTCTTGCTAATTCGGAATTTCCGAAAAAACTTGGCTAACTTTTGGATCTTGAAAGCTGTTGTTCACAAGAGCGTTTTTCTCTTATGAAAAAAATAGCTGCTAAATGCTGTTTGGAAATAGGGTTTACCTATAGAGTGGGAGGTTTCAGAAGCGGCATCAGAGAAAGCTTCCCCCAAGCAATCAGAGGGATCTCACTCTCGACAAAAAGAGAGAGATTTGAACACTGCAACAGTAGAACGCGGGAGACGGGGCTCGAACCCGTAACTTCTGCCGTGACAGGGCAGTGCTCTAACCAATTGAACTACTCCCGCACTTAAAAACGTGGGCGCAACAGGACTCGAACCTATGACCACCTGTGTGTAAAACAGGCGCTCTACCAACTGAGCTATGCACCCTTTTTAACGCTCATAGACTAAATTAAATGGGGATAATAGGCAATGGAGTTTTCATTTGTCTATTTTCTTTTTCTAATGCTCTCTCGCTTGCAAAAACCACTACAGTTCCTTCACTTAAGAGATTAGCTTCTACTGCTTTTTGAACTTCGCTACCGCTGCATGAAAGGAGCTGATCGCGATAATTTTGACGAACGCTTCGGGTATATCCAGTTCGCAGCCAGCTGTAGGAGGTGCTTGCCCTGCTTCCTGGAGAGATGGGATGATCTATCTGTTGAATGGTCTCCAGTTTAGCTGCCTCTAGATCTTTTGCATCAAATTTTCCTGCGGCAACCGATTCGGCGGCTTCCTGAAAAGTTTGAAGAGTAGTGGCTATTTGGGGGTCTCGATAAGAATGAAAGGTGAAAGAGCCTATATTGGAATCATAGTTTGTACCGCAGCCATAAGCTCCTCCCTCTTCCCGGATTTTAGGGAACAAGATTTTATAGTCCATAAGGTGGGATGCGATAGCAAGTGGGGCAGATAGGGGATTTGTCGAAGAGCAGACAGAGAATGATTTAGAGCAAAAGGCTACAGGAGAGGCGATAACCCTCCCTTGAGATAGCGTTGGCTCAAGGGAGTAATTGCCCTGCCATGGTTTTGATGAAGTGGAATCGGGTAGTGTAAGTAATCCGAAGAACTGCTCTCTATTGCAAAAATCATAGTTGCTTCGATTAGAAGAGAGGATCAGGTTTTTATTGTGAAGAGAAAACAATCGGTTCTTGATAAGGAAAAGTTTTTCAATAAGGGATGGTAGTTTAGAGTCTAGGTTGATGATTAGTTCAGAAATCCATCGAAAATAGGAGAGTCCACTCCATTTCTCCGAAATTTTAGAAGGAATAGATAATCCACTTAAGCTGATTTGAGAGGCATAGCGCAAACTGTTTTTTTCTAACCGATTTCGCAGTCTTGTATGGATTTGAAGAATCAGTTCTTTTATGCGCTTGCTCTCGTCTAAGCGGCTTTCTGATGCTAGTTCTCTGAGCAAAGTGAAGAGGGATGGAATGTTTCGCTCAAGTGCTTTTCCTTTCAGAATAAGAGCAGGTTTCATCAAAGAAGGGGATTCTCTTTGAACATAGAGGGAAAATTGGATAGATAACCCTTTGATATGGGCTTGGATATAAGAAAGATTCTCTTTATAATCTCTTGAACCCATGCCTAATTCTGGCATTAGGGAGATGAGAAGCTGTGCATAGGGCAGCTCTTCTTCTTCCAGATGGGGAAGATCCCACAAAAATTGAGCGTAAACAATGCCGTTGGTAAAACAGTCGTGGAAAAAAATCTCCCTATTTTGTTCAAGAGGAAAGTGAGGGCTTTTGGCAGGAATTTCTTTAAGGGTCAATGTTGGGAGTGAATCAAGAGACTGATTACTTATCTGCTTTTGATAATCTGCCAACAGTTTGCTATTTTCTGCGATGGCTCTTTTTTCTTTGGGGGAGAGTTTTTCTTTAATTAATTCTAATCGCTTGCGCTCCTCTTCTGCCTCTTTTTCGACCAAGAGGGGATCTGGATGAAAGTCAAGTCGAACTCTATGTCCATTTTCTAAAAAATGCTTTCTAATTATCCTAGGAAGATAGGTAGGCTCTTCTAGCAGCTTGCGCAGCTTCTTGAAAAGAGACCTAATCAGCAATCCAGTTTCCGGATCGGTTCCATGCTGCTTTGCTAATATGGAGCGGGTGAAAAGGGATAAACCAAAGGGGCCAAAATCACTCGAAATTTCTGTCCGAGCAAACTCCAATTGATGAAGTGCTGACTCAATCAGATGATGAGGAATCTGGCTGGCTGCAATTGCCTCTAAAGAACTCCATAAAAGTTTATCTAAATCTTCGATTTCTTCTGCTGCAACTCCCTTAGCTAAAATAAGAAAAGGTAGCTCTGAGATCTCTGTGTCGAAATAACTATCTACTGAAGTGCACCATCCTGACCTGAGAAGAGGAAGTTTTAGCAAGGAGGCATCGTTTTCCATCAAAATAAGGTCCAATATTAAAAGGGCCAATTTTTCCTCTTCTTCCTGAATGGAAACGGTAAGCCATCCCCAAGCTACAATAGATCCTTTTTTTAGAAATTCTTTCTCAGTAACAGGGTAATAGCTCACCTTATGAATGGGGGTCGTATAGCGCAACTGTTTTGGGGGGGTGGGTAGAGGAGGAAGAGGAGTTGCATTTTTAAGGATCTGCTCTTCGATAAAATCGAGTTGTTTTCCTAAGTCAAAGTTTCCATAGAAAAAAAAGAGAGATCTAGATGGTGCATAATAAGCATGATAAAAGGAGACTAATTCTTCATAGGTAAGAGAGGGAATAGAGGATGGATCTCCTCCAGAAAGGTGAGCATAAGTAAGATCGGGAAGTAGCAGAGCTAACATGGTTCGCCATATTCTGCTTTCTGAAGATAAAAGAGCCCCTTTCATCTCATTATAGACGACGCCTTTCCATTCTAAAGGAGAATCTACATTTTCCGAGTCAACATATGTTAAGCGACATCCTTCTTGGAAGAAACTCTCTTTTTTAAGTTGAGGATAGAATAAAGCATCTAGATATACTTCAAGTAGGTTATAGAAATCTTTCTCTATTTGAGTTGCAGCTGGGTAGCAGGTGTAATCAGGTCCTGTTATCGCGTTCATAAAAGTATTGAGACTACGCCGGATCATGGCGAAAAAGGGATCTTTTACTGGAAATTTGCGAGAGCCGCAAAGTACTACATGCTCTAAGATGTGAGCAATTCCATTAGAATTATAGGGAAGGGTTTGAAAAGAGATACAGAACAGATTTTCAGGATCATCGTTTTCTATCCGTATAATTTCTGCTTTTGAAGCGATATGTTCGATCTCGCGGAAGGTAGCCTGAAGCTCTTCAAGGTAGAACGACCTTTTTACAAAAAAACCTTTATAAAAACTACCCTGCTCAAACATTTATCCTCCAATCTAAAAAAAAGCCCTTTTCTACACAAGAAAAGAGCTACTTTCAGTGAAAACAGCTATCTCTATTAAACCAGCATCTGAAAAAGGGGGAAACCTCATGTCCAGATTAGGTTGCTTGCAGATTGATATTCATTTACACGAGTTTCGAAAAAATTCTTCTCCTTTTGTAGATCGATCGTTTCGCTCATCCAAGGAAAAGGGTTTTTAGAATGATAAATCGGTTTTAACCCAATTCTTTCAAGGCGTCGATCTGCAATATATTGCACATATTCCCGAAACATCGGGCTGTTCAATCCTAAAACACCTCGGGGCAAACAATCCTGCGCATACCGATATTCTAACTCGACGGAGTGCTCTATCAATGCAGATATATGAGCTTGGAAAGATGGGCTCCATAGAGAGGGATTTTCTTCCTTAATACCATTGATTAAGTCGATGCCAAAATTAAGATGGACCGTTTCGTCCCTGAGAATATATTGAAATTGTTCTCCAATACCTGTCATTTTGTTTTGCCGATGGAACGATAAAATCATCACGAAACCGCTATAAAAAAAGATGCCCTCCATGATGATGTAGTAACCTATGATGTTTTCTAGAAATTTCTGAGCTCCTCTATCTGTAGCGGTGGTAAAATCAGGTTGTAAAATGTCTTCAGTAAGTTTCATTTCAAACTGATCTTTATTGTAGATCGTCTTAATTTCATTATACATGTTGAATATCTCCCCTTGATCGAGGGAGAGCGATTCTACAACATAGTGGAAAGTATGGGTATGGATCGCTTCTTCGAACGCTTGACGAAGAAGGTATTGGCGCACTTCTGGATTGGTTACATGTTTAAAGATAGCTAACACAATATTGTTCCCTACAAGGCTTTCTGCTGTGCTAAAAAAGCCAAGATTGCGCATAATCACCCGCCGCTCATCTTCGCCTAAAGTTTTTGACTTCCACAACTCGATATCCTTTGACATCGCTATTTCTGTAGGCATCCAATGATTGGAGCAGCCATTAAGATAATGCTCCCATGCCCATTTATATTTTAAGGGCATCAGCTGATTCACATCCACCTGATTGCAGTTAATCAACCTTTTTTCTTCAACTTTAACTCTTTTTTTTGATAGATCTGAATTGATTTCCATAGCTACTACTCCTTTTACTACTGACAACTCTCGCAGCTTTCATCATCTATATTGCATACGACTATACTCTCTTCCTTTCCATTTTCTCTTATAACCTGAATGTTACTTGATGCAGATTTGTTCTTCATCCAACGAGGCTGTAAGCCTCGCTTGTTGATGTCGGTGGTCGATTTTTCTATCTGTGTTGCGGCAACGGAACGAAGATAGTAGGTGGTCTTTAATCCTTTTTCCCACGCCAAAAAGTACATTTGATCTAATTTTTTGCCATTAGGTTCTGCAATATAAAGGTTTAAAGATTGTCCCATGTCGATCCATTTCTGACGCCGACTCGCCGCCTCTATGATCCATTCAGGAGCAATTTCAAAAGCAGTAAGATAGACTCTTTTTATTTCTGCAGGAATGCGTTCAATTTCTGCAATCGATCCATCAAAATATTTAAGGTCGTCTAACATCTCCTGATCCCATAAGCGAAGAGATTTAAGTTTTTTTACTAAAAAGAGATTGGGAATGGTAAACTCGCCGGAGAGGTTCGATTTCACGAAAAGATGTTTGTAGGTAGGTTCTATCGATTGGGTAACTCCCGTAATATTAGAGATGGTAGCTGTAGGAGCAATAGCTAATAGATTGCTGTTGCGCATCCCATCTTTTTTTATTGCAGCACGAACAGGGGCCCAATCCATTCTCACAGTTTTATTCAGATCCAGATGCCCTTCTCTCTCTTTTTCTAGCAGATCGAGCGTGTCGATAGGAAGATAGCCGCGATCCCATTTAGATCCAGGATAGGAGCTATAAACTCCTCTTTCACGAGCTAGCTCTGTTGAAGTTAAGATGGCGTAATAAGAGATCATCTCGCTGGTAGCATCTGAAAACTCGACTGCTTCGTGGCTCGCATAGCTTATGTTTTGTATATAGAGGCAGTCTTGAAATCCCATAACGCCTAGTCCTATAGGTCGATGTCGTTCGTTGGCTCGTTTGGCCTCTACGGTTGGGTAAAAATTGATATCTATTACATTGTCCAACATGCGGACCGCAGTCGCTATGGTCTCTGCCAATTTTTTCTCATCTATTCCTGTAGGAGTACAGTGAAGGCTTAAGTTAATCGAGCCCAGGTTGCAGACAGCCGTCTCTTCTGCTGATGTATTCAGAAGGATCTCAGTACATAGGTTTGAATTATGAATAACTCCCGCATGATCTTGAGGAGAGCGAATGTTGGATGGATCTTTAAATGTTATCCAAGGGTGGCCTGTCTCAAAAAGCATGCTCAACATTTTTCTCCATAAACTTGCTGCCTCTACCTGTTTATAAAGCTCTATTTTTCCCTCTTCTGCCATCTTTTCATACGCTTCATACCTTTTTTCAAATGATTTGCCATAAAGATGATGAAGATCAGGAACATCGCTGGGACTAAAAAGGGTCCAGGTTCCCTTCTGCATCACCCTCTTCATAAAGAGATCAGGAATCCAGTTAGCTGTGTTAATGTCATGGGTGCGCCTTCTCTCATCGCCAGTATTTTTTCTCAGATCCAAAAAGTCTTCAATATCAAGGTGCCATGTTTCTAAATAGGCACAGATAGCTCCTTTTCTTTTTCCACCATTATGAGCAAGCCCTCCGCTAGTCATATAAGATTCATCTCCCTCCACTTTTAGATCGTAAACTAATGGAATGGTGGGAGTGATCTCTACGCTGCTAATTTTAGCACAAAGATGGCCGTTACAGAAAAGGCGCGGATCTTTTTCTACTGATCGATAACCTAAAAGGGAGGCAATAGGATCAACGGAGGGAATTTCTATCCGATAGAGAGGAGAAGAGGGCTCTTTTTCATCTTTTTCCGCCCTCTTTGGAGAAATGCCTAATCTTAAGAGCTGATAACGGATTCCCTCCATCAGAGATGGTGATCGGTGAAAACAGCTAATGCTCCCTTCTCTATATTCTGCCTCCGTTGCCCTAAAAAAACCTTGAAGAAGCAAAAGCGTTAGCTCTTCGGGTAGGTGGGATAGAGAGGAGGGGATCTGTTTCCCACAGCTATCCATCTCTTCACTATAAAAAGGGAGCTTTAAACGGGTGCGGTCGCTCACCGCTCTTCCAGAGGTAGCTTCTAGGAGTAGTTCTTCTCCATACCAGATTATTCTGCTCGATCCATCGCTTTCTACTCGTTCTGAAAAAAAGAGGCCTTTTTGATGCAGATAATTTCGAATGGAGGAGAGAAGGGGAGAGTAGGAGGGAAACTCCAACTCGACTCTATTTCCTTCACAGTAGGAGCGGGCTGTCAAAAAGATTCCATAAATGTAGATATCCTCTCTCTCTATTCCTGGCTGCAACAGTTTTTCTCGAGGGAGAATCTGCGCAATATAGTCTCCTTTCTTCAGATGGGTTGCTTCGGTCCATTGAAAAGAGATATCCTTTTCTTCGAAACTGTTTGATAAAGAGGATTGAGGGAGCGCGTACAAAGGATGTGAAGCGGTAACCAGTAATGGATCGAAAGCACCCTCCACTTGAATCGAAACCATCGCTCCTTTTTGAGGGTAAGAAAATGTGCGAACTACCTCTCGGTAGCGGCCGCTTATTCCCAAAACTAGATCACCTCGAACAATATCTGCGATGGGAGTGGCTCCTTCAGAAGTGTAAACAGCTGTCTCAGGAGCAAAACATTGGTTGACTGCTACAGCAGTATCATTGGCTACCTTAAGAAAGGGAATAACGCCTTGGCTTTTCCCATTGGTTCCCTGTATCAGCGATCCAGTCGCTCGTACATTGCTCCAATCGTTTCCAATTCCACCTGCCCATTTAGATAATTGAGCATCATCTCCAATTACTTTAAAAATGTGAGAGAGATCATCCATCACAGTAGATAGATAGCAGGAGCTAAGTTGGGAGTGAGGAGTTCCTGAATTAAAGAGAGTAGGGGTGGCTGAGGTGAACAAAAATTGGGAGAGGAGATCATAAAACTGTATCGCATATTGGTTCTTTTTCTTTCCCTCATGGATAGCCAAACCCATTGCAATCCGCATCCAAAACATCTGAGGAGTCTCTATTCGACGCTCTCTATGATGTATAAAATATCGATCGTAAAGCGTTTGAAGGCCTAGGTAGGAAAAAAGATCATCTCTCTTAAGATCTATGGCGCGACTGAGGAGATCTAGGTCAAACTCGAGTAGAGATGCAGAGAGCCGGTTAAGAGATATGCCCAATTTAATATATTTGACAAAATTGGTCTGATGTAGAGAAGTTATCGAAGGATCATAGCTACTTACTTCGATCGCTTCTTGATAGAGCTTGTCGTTGAGCAATCTGGCGGCTACCTTGGAGTAGTTAGGTTCCATCTCTATTTTGGCACGTGCTGCCATAATGGAGGCCCAATCGATCTCGTTTTCTTTGATCCCCTCGTAAAACTGAAGCAGCAGCTGCTCCAAAAGCTCCTCAACAGATACCTCCGGTATGCCGTCGCACGCAAGTTGTAGACGATGTCGTAGATGTTTTTCGGTGATCGTTCTGAGCTTTCCATCACCCGTTGCTACCTTGAACCTACGCTCCTCTTTTCCCATCTTTTTATTTTCATGCAACGAAGTAGAAGCGCGAAATAAGATGTAATTTTTAGCCGTTTTAAAATGGCCTTCTTGCATCAAAAATAGCTCAATTAAATCTTCTACGCTCTCTATTGAAAGTTCCTCTCCCTGTTGATGGAGAAGGAAGAGCTGTTCTACCACTTTCTGGGTTAGCGAGTTAACCATGCTTAGGGTAGCGTCGGGAGTCTGTCCTCGAATTTCTTCTGCACGACGGAACGCTTGTTCGATACTGCTGCCGATCTTCATCGGATTGAACCGCACTAATGAGCCATCTTTTCGGCAGATCCTAAGAAGAGAGGGCGATTCTTCACGCTTCTTTTTCCTTCCATCTCTATAGAGAATATAGTCTCGCGCCACATCATGATGGCCCATTTTCATTAAAATGGTTTCCACCAGATCTTGGATTCCTTCAACAGTTAAATTAACCCCTTTTGATACTAGAGATGCTAACTGGTTGATGGTACGATGGGCCACCTCTTCAGCTGCCCTCTGGAGCAGTTCAGGAAGAGGAGCTTCGGAAGCAATTTTCTTCGTATCGTGAAACGCTAGATCGATAGCACGCCGAATTCGCTCCCTTCGAAATGGAACAATGGTCCCATCTCGCTTTACTACAGTAGAGAGATCGATCTGGATCGCTGAGCTAGGATGGTTTATTGCAATAGCAACAACTTCTTCTATAGGAGAAGATATGAGATCAGTAGAAGAGGATTCTTTCACGACGGTTCTCTCTTGTTATTTCCTTAGATATATGGCGTCTATTGTGGGATGAAAAAGTAGAACATCCTGCATAGATTTCACTCCACCATATATGAGAAAAGAGCTGAAAGTCCAGAAAAAATCGCTCTGATTTTAATAAAAGAAAAGCTTGCTTTACTGAAAAAAAGAGAAAGAGAGAGGAAGAGCCCTCTCTCCTATTGAATAGCTGATATTTATCTGATTAAACTGCGATTTGAGATAGAGATTGCTGAGTTTGAGACGCACCTCGACTAGCTGCGCTGCTACTTTCTAATGCACTGGTGTATAGACTAGACTGAGTGTTAAGCGTTTGACTTAATCCTTGGTAGAGAGAAGCATTAGATTGTTTTGCTGCTTGGTCGAATAGGTAGGATGCTGATACCATAGTTCCAAGGCTTTGTATTCCACTGTGGATCAATTGGGAAAACATGTTTCCGTTTTGAAGCCATAGCTGTGCCTTTTCTTGATATTGCTTTGCCATATTAGCCGCTTCTGTTTTTTGGGCATCGTTTTCTTCTTCTTTCCCTTTTGCTCCTGCCCCACCTGCTTTCCCAGGTTTCCCTGCTATGCTACCTCTTAGATTGGCTTCTCGATTATTTATACTTCCTTCTACTAATGCTTCATTTTGAAAGACTTCTACTTGTCCTGGATTTTGAACATTTTGCAGTTCTATCTCGCCTTTTTTGCCAGGAGCTGGCTTGATTTCCTTCATCTCTATTTCCATTTTTCCTTTTCCTAGCTCTACTTTAGAAGCTTTGTAGCTATTGTATAACCCTCCTAAACTACCTGCAATTGCTGTCGCACCACCTGCAATTGCTCCAGCTAAACCATACTCTCCTTGCGTTTTTAGCTGTTTGCCTTGATCCATCACTTGATCATAGGTAGAAGAAGCAGATAAGCTAATTGCCCCTAACGCTGCATTGCTGTTGGAGGAGAAGAGATCATAAAGAGCATCTTGCATCTTCGCGTTATTAAGTATCGTATAATTGGTAGAAAGTACGGCTAATGCACTAGAAGATGGGACCCATTCAGACATAATGTTAACTCCTTTAATGATTGTTATTAACCTGTGTAACGGTTCATCGCTTCGGTAGCAGCCTTGTAAGCTGAGGAGAAATCGATGCGGAATAGCTGTTGCGTTCCCTCTGCGATCGATGCTCCCATTTTTGACAATAGCTCAGATAGAGAAGTGAAAATTTGTATCATTGACTCGCTAGTTAAAAAATTAGATTCTAGAGGAGCCATCTCTTTTAACGTTTCCGCTTCTGCCATCTGTGTTGTTGCCATTCCAATCTGTGGAACGGTTCCTACTATTTGACTTGTTCCTTGCAGTGAAAAAAGTCCCATTTTGATTTTTGGAGCTTGGGTGATAAATTTGTTCACAAATCCATCATCTCCCACTCCTTTAAAAGAGAGTAGAGCAACAGATAGGTCGAGAATAATCGTGGTGATTAAAGCAGCCCATTTTTTGGCTGATTCATCTCCTGGAATCTGATTGATCAACTGGTCCACCAGCTCTCCTATTAAATTGCTTGAGCAGATAGTTTGAACCCCTACTGCTCGTGCTGCATACCTAAATCGAGGTTGGTAGTTGCTAAGACCGCTTGCAGCTTCATTATTTGCTGCAGCTGCCCCTTCCCCAGCAACCATTTCACCGATCTGCTCTTCTGCACCTCTTATCGCTGCTTGAGCTGCAATCTCACCACCTTCGCTTGTAGCAGTTGCTGCCTTAGAGATGCCTAATGAGATTCCTTCTGCACCTGCTGTCACCACTGTTACTACAGCTATCACAATCAATTGTGCTAAAATTTTACCCCAGACAGAGCTTCCAATTTGTTCTCCTAAAAGATCTCCTAAAGCAGAGATCCCCTTTTCCATAGTTCCTGAGGCAGTTAGAGCAATCACTCCTGCGAGTAGGACAAATCCCACGCCTGTTTCGCAGAGCAAAGCCCCTACTACAGCAGCTATGGAAACACCTACCCACTTCATCACTTCTCCAAAAATCCCCCACTTTTTTGCCTTAGCTTGTTCTACATAAAATTTATCCAATTTCTTCAGGTAGTCATCGGAAGCTTCTTTGGTGGTTTCCGCTTGTCGATCAGCAATGGTTGCCTGGTCGTTTTGCATTTTTGCGCAATTTTGGCTAATGGTACCTAAGTTGATACCGATCGATATTAACATCTGGAAAACCATCTGAAGCACTTCTAAGCTAGAAGGATTTTGGCTAGAAACAGCTGGAGAGCTCTCTTTAGGATGCTCTTCTATTTTTTCAATATATTTTTCAGGTTGAATCGACATAGTTTTCCTCTATACAGATGAAAGAAGGTGAATTAGGTTTGCGCCAGGTTGGTTGAGCAATCCCATCATTTGAACGATCGATTGCTGGGTTTGAGCATATTGGTTCAACAACCCTTGCATCATCTGGCTTTGACCGTCGTAAATTTTTAAAGTAGCCTGGTTTTTGGCGTTTGCTGCCGTATATTGGGTGGTTACCGACTGTATGGTGAGCCCCTCCTTGTTAGGCTCATTTCCCACAGCATTTCCCTGGTCGTCCTTACCTGTAGATAGAATATGGATATAGTCTTTGTTATCCCCTGTGGGGTGTTCCATCTGATATTGAAATTCCGTAGTACAATCTGCCGCTCTATTTGAGATAGTTTGCGTTAGCTGTGTATTGACTGCATTAAGCTGGTTTTCTGATGCTAAATAGTTGGAGATAACGTTAAATGCATTCAATAAGTTAGACGATGCGCTAATGATTTTTCCACCAACATTATCTGACATAAAATTACCTACCTTATTTTAAGAGTTGCGTGCAAGTTTGTTGGGCGTTGATTCTTGAGTCCCATAGTTTTGGTAACAAGCCTTCATAAAAGATTCAATGGTTTGGCTATATTGAGTCTCTTGCTGAAGCATCTGGTTCATTGCTTGAGCAGGTGAGTTCATAAAAGTTTGTAGAGAGGTGATCGTGTTGATTAAATTGCTCATATTGGTTGTTCCTTGGGAGTTGGCTAGAGAGGAGGAGATCGCATCGTAGTTGCCCATCGCAGCAAGTTGTCCAAAAGAGAGTTCCAAAGGAGTGGTTCCTGCCGTAATAGTGCAAGAGCCTCCTGAAAGAAAGGTTAATCCTGTAGAAGAAGCAACGGTTTTGACAGGTGTTCCAGAGGAAGAGGTTCCATCCCAGATAGAGATTTTAGAGCCATCCCATTTCATCGTTTGCGTTTTACCGCCGGAAGTGTAGGTTACTGGGACATTGAGCGGGAGGTTATAATTTCCCGAAGAAACATTCCAGGCAATAGATTTTCCTGCAGGAACTGGGGAAACCATGCCGTTCACTATTCCAAAAACCTGTTCGATATTTCCTGAGAGAGAAGAAAAATTGGGATTAAGTTCTATGAGATCCCTTAAGTTATTAAATTTAGCGTAAAAATCTTTTACGTTGGCAGAAGAGAGCTGTTTCAGGTCGTTGAGCATAGCAAGAATATCGGAAGAGTTGGCGTCGGTTAAAGTTTGTAGATTGTTAGCCGTTCCATTGATAACGCGTCCATTATCAGCGTCTCGCTGGGAGATAAGCATCATTAATTGGAGCAATAATAGCCACGGATCTTTACAAGTGGCCAGAAGTTGTTGTATCTGAGTCTGATAAACATGATCAATATATTGTTGTGTATTAGCCTGCTTGATTAGAAAGGTTCCTACTTGAAATGAGCTTAAAGCAGCAAATTGCTGAAAATTCATCGGAGTTCCATCATCATCTAACCAGACCGTTTTCGTTTTGCCACTCGTTGGGTCAGTAAAAATCTGTTGATGAGAAGCAGCCCAGCTGCTGATTCCCACTTTCATATTTGCTGCTTCTAAAGCCATTGTGCGGAATGTAGATCCATAGTCGCTCTCTTTGGACAACTCGGCCGATAATTCTTCTGCAAACTTCTCTGCAGCTGCCACTCCACTTTGTACAGCAGTACCTTTAATCGACATATCGACCAGTAGCTGCATAAGCGTGACATTGCTTGTCTGAGAAGAAAGCTGAAAGTTCATGAAAGAGATAACCTTTTGCTGGGTATCAGGAGGTGCAATTGTTCCCATATGGCTTCCAATTTCAAGAGTGTTTTGAAGTAGTAAAAGATAGCCGTTGTAACAACCTGGATTATTTTGAAGCCATTGAACTAGCGCTTCATATTTTCTTTCGATTTCTACTACTAACGCATCTCCAGATAAACTCCAATCGATTTGGAACTGAGAAGGATCGGGAGTATTCCCATTAGGATCCCATGGCATTACCCTTTCTTCTTTATTTGTGCTTTTTGCTGTTAAACTCCCAATATCATTTGGGTTATTGTTTATTTTGCTGTTATTTGTATAAATTGGATTCATGAGATATTTAATTTATTATTAAATAAAGTATTACACTTTTAAATTTTACTGTCAAAAGTGTTTAACAATTATTTTATAAATATCTGGTTTTTGTTTATATAATAGCTGATCTTTTTGAGAATAAACAATTCTTTTTGACTAAGGATGATGGGGAAGGGTCGGATTATTATTAAGAACCATGTTACTCCAGATATCACTAAGAGGGACAGCGTAGAAGAAAGAGAGATCAGGAAATGAAGAGAAATAGGGTTCCATCTGAGGGGGAACATCGACGAAAATTTGAGAGGGGTCTCCCTCTTTCACTAGCTGTTCTAAGAAGGCGTACATACGAGAGTAGTTTATTGGATTAGGTGGAGAACATGAAGAGGGAGAGGGCAGTAAAGAAAAGAGGGAGGAGAGCTTTTCTTTAAAAACATCCCAATTATGGGTTCCCTCCGGGGAAATGAATTCTTCTGCATAGATGGATGCAGGAATTGCGTAGACCATCACATCTTTAACAGAAAACTTGGTTCCTGCGGAGCTACCCCAGAAATTGGTGTCAGGGTTATATTTTTTCGTAATGGCTGGAATAGTAAGCGCATTCGCATAAATAATCCCAAGGTTAGCAAAAGCATCTGGAGCAAACCCATTAGAATTGATACTAGGCATAAGGGCGGGGTTTTTATTGCCCACTTGATTCAACCAGGAGAATGCTTGTTCAATACCCATCGTTTCCCACCAGGGGCGAAAAGGGGCTACACCAACCACCTTTCCATCTGTTGAAAAGGAAAAGTACTTGCTAGCCGTATCGACGGCAGCTTTTCCCTCTTCATCACAGTTAGATGAGAGATTGATGATTTGATTAGCCAATTCGATGGCTTTCTTAGATGAACCGTTCTTCTTTATTTCCTGATCAAGCTCTGCCATAGTAGACCAGACTTCAAGGTCGGAATTTTGTTGAGCAATAGCTTTATTACTATTAAAAGCAGCAGATTCTGTTGTCACGCTTGTAGCGTAACTAGATACTCTAGAAAGCACCAGCTGGGATGCAACCGCTTTACCGAAGTTAGGATCGGTCGAATCCACATTAAACGAAGAAGAGGAGGTAGATTGAATTGGCCCGACCGACACGTAGTTAATCTCACACTTTTTGAGACATGGTTTTTCGTAGATCGTTCATCTCTTTTTCTATCTTTTTCACTGTACTCCAATCACTAGAGG
>CAYNKV010000020.1:0-17533 GCA_964397905.1 uncultured bacterium | reverse complement strand
GCTGCCTTTCGAAAAGGGGAAACCCTTAAGATCGGATTAGTCCAAACAGGGTGGGACCTATTTCACTTTGTTTTCTGGGGCTACTCCTACCCTGTCTTTAATCTGGCAGATAGCCTGATTGTTGTAGGCGCATTTTGGCTAATTTTTACTCCATCGCGAGAAACTGCGATAGCTAAGAAGTGGTTATGACCACTATTTTAGAGGATAGAATTATTGATGCTTTTCATCCAAAATAAAAAGGAGCTGCACAATGAGAGAAACAACCGCTTCTCTCTTTTCGGCCAATTTCCATGAGCTATCAGCTTATCGATACCGGTAATCAACGTCGTCTAGAAAAGTGGGGCAACTATTCTGTAGTTCGCCCTGCTTCTCAGGCGATCTGGGATCCTCTACTCCCAGAGCAGGCGTGGAACAGTGCTGATGCTTTTTTTACCCGCGATCCTTCCCCTCTCTGGAGCCCTTCCCTTCCTTCTCATTGGGTAGTAAAATATGCTTCCCTCTACTTTAAGATAGCTCCTACCAGCTTTGGCCATATGGGCCTTTTTCCTGAACATGCAACCATCTGGGAATCGATTCGGAACGAATTAAGAGAGAACGACCGTTTCCTCAATCTTTTTGCCTACACAGGAGGCGCCAGTTGCACTGCAGCCAAACTGGGAGCTCAGGTGACCCATCTAGACGCTTCAGCTGCTGCAGTAAGATGGGCAAGAGAAAACGCCGCTTTAAATCAGCTCACAATCGCTCCCATTCGCTGGATTGTAGAAGATGTAATCCGTTTCCTTGAACGAGAGTTTAGGAGAGGAGCGCGATATGAGGCTATTCTTCTTGACCCCCCGAGTTTTGGTAGAGGGAATAGGGGCGAGCTGTTTAAGATTGAAAAAGATCTCCCTCAGCTCATCCGCCTCTGCTCCAAACTCCTCTCTCCTGATCCTCGCTTCCTTCTGCTCTCCTCTCATACCGCAGGCCACTCTCCCACCGTTTTGCGCCATCTTTTGCAGCAGCAGCTGCCGCAAGGTAGCCTAGAGTCGGCCGAGCTACTCATTCCTGCACCGCTTCCGCTTCCCTCCGGTAGCTATGCGCTCTGGAGAGCCAAATAACAAAAACGCTTATATGTAAAATATCTTAATTTTATTACAACAAATTCTTTGTACTGTTTAACTAACATGCTTTCAATAAAAAAAAATTAATCAATTAAAATTTCTCCCTATATAAAGAGATGGACGAATCCCTCAAAGAAAAAGCTGTATCCTTAGAAACTAGACTTCAAATCTTAGAGCAGAAAACTCCATCCTTCGGAGGAAAAACCGAATTCCTCAAAAAGATGCTTGCCTTTTTCAAAGATAATGCAATTTTGAGAAGTGTGGAAAGGGTAAGTAAATTCCTTGGATTCGGATCTGAATCTGACGAGGCAATCAATTCTTTGAAGGGGTTGAAGAAGGACGTTCAAGGCTTCGGAGAAGAGATTAGAGCCCTCGAAGAGGATGCTCAATGCTTCGCACAGAAAATTCGGGCCATCGGAGGGGACTCTCAATACCTCGAAGAGCAGACTCAACTAAGTCGGAAGGCAGGCTAGGCTTTTCAAAAAGAAATCCAGAGGGATAAAATTTAATTTTTACTTTTTTTTGGACTTATATTTGGCCATTACTTAGGCCAAAAAGATGCTAAAAGATCTAATAAATCCAAAACAAGAAATGAGAGGGCCTAGCGGATTCGAAAAATTTCGAGAGAAAGGAAGTTGAGAGCTCTTTTTGAGCAGAATGAAGAGAGATGTTTCTCCGACGAGAGCGCACTATTTCTCGTTCAAGCTAAGGAAAGAACGGTTTCAATTTACACAGGTGTGGTGGGAGAAAGGTTCTTCGGAAAAAAAAGAATAAAATGAGCAAAATTCGATAAGGAGTTGGGGGGAATACCAAAAAAAAAGGAGGCTCTCGATCAAATAGCGGTTGGCTTTTTTTGAAGAGAAAGGATCTCATTGGTTTAAGGAAAAAAATGAACATTCTTCAACCCTTTTACCGCTGAGATTTGTGATCTGGATAGGGACAAAAAAGTGAAACTATTTTGGCGCTAAATAAGGGGATCTTTTTTTGGAAACAAGGGATGAACGGTGGTCCGGAGGTCAATATGGGAGGCTTCCGGTTTTTGGGGCGAGCTCTGCCTATTTTAGATTAAAGCCTCGCTCGTTTCGAAACCAATTGACTCATGATAGAGTGGGTGATCGCTGGGTGTGGAAATGAGTTTTGTGTAGGTCGAGAATAAAGATTTATACTGGTTTTCCATTTCGACTATTTATTAAAATAACAAGTATTTAATATATCAAAAAATGACGAATCTCAAAGAGACATGGGGTTTATAAAAAGCAAAAAAATGTAGGCAAAAAGATAAACAAAGCGAGAGCAGTTAGTTTTTCGCGCTTTTATCGAAAAAGAATTGATGATTAATTTTGTTTTTTTCTGTTTATTATGCGACAAAAGAAACGAAAGAATGTTTTTATCCATTAAAGGTAAAATGCGTGCACTTTTTTATATACATTTTTTTAATCAAAAAAATAAGAGGGGTTTATAAAATATATTGCTTTTTTTTCTTAAACATTTTATCCTTTTTGCTCAAAAGGGGGTAAAAACATGTTTTGGCGTCGAGTAAGAGCACCAATTTGTCCATTATTACAAAAAAACTTTAATAAGCCAGTTCCATCAAATAAGTCCAGCAAATGCACCCTGTTTTCATCGGCTGTGATCGCATTTGTGGCTGGCTATTTTTCTTCTCAAAGAGATTTGAAAGAAAGTTTTACTTTCAAAGAAGTTTCCAATCTTTTTTGGGAAAAAAGGGAGAAAGATTGGGCAAGATTTTCGGGCGAAGTACCTCAATTTTGCAAATGGGGTAAAGAGCAACTAGTTCCATTGTGCACAGAGGCTTCACTATGTGTAAAGAAGTTTTTGGATTCGATTAAAGGAAACTATAACTCAATTAGCAATTCTCAGATGGAGGTTGGATCAGTTGAAGAATCTTCACAAGTTGGAGAATCTAATACAGAGAATAAAAAAAATTGAGTATCTCCGAAAAGCATAGGACTGTGAACCTAAGTAGCAGTTTGTTTTTTTAGAGATTTCAGAGTAAAAAAAACAGATCTTTCAGCATTTCTACAGCTAGGATTCGGTAGATAGGAGGAAAGAGTTAAGTTGTTTTGCCCCTAAATAAGGGGATCTTTTTTGGAAACAAGGGATGAACGATGGAGCGGAGGTATCTATGGGAGGCTTCCGCTTTTTTTTTAGAGCAGATCGATTGCGGTTTGTTTTTCTATTTAATAAAAAAACAGTTTGAAGAAGATGGAAAAGAGGAGAAACATTTTCTTCTGCGGAGCTTACTCACCCCTGCACCGCTTCCGCTCCCTTCCGGTAGCTATACGCTCTGGAGAGCCAATCAGTAACATAGATAAATATTATATATTATTAAAGCAGCGTAGTTGCCCATTGGGGAGATATATATTTCAAATATGCTGGATATTGATCGTTTCGATTTTGCAAAATTAATCAATAGATCGTCTCGTTTAACATCTCCCGTTTTTTTTGCAGAGACTTCTGGTTTGGAGTGTAGGGCGCCCCTGTTTAAGATGGGGGAGACAAACCCGCTGGATCATCATCGAATGAACGATCGCTTGGTGGAAAAGTTTTCTTGTAAGCAACTAAGAAATAAAATCGATTATCTGTTAAAACAATTTTCTTTCTCGGATTTTTGCTTGAAAATAATGGAAGATTATTATGGCTTTAGCTTTAGCACGTGCGTCAAAAAAATATATGAATCTTCTTTAAAGACCCCAGTTGAAGATGGGAAAGCTATTTGTCGTCTGATGACCAAAGATCGTTTTGGAAATATAGCTTTAGGAATATTAAAGAGATGGCTTTATATTGCGGTGCCGGTTTTTGCTGCTTATAAATGGAAGGACGGAATAAGCGAATCAAGTATTTACCAAAAAGTTTTCTCAATTTTTACAAGAAAAAATCAAGTGCAGAATTGAAAATAACAATCTCTGTTTGGTCTGAGATGGGGTTTTGGAACTGGATTTTTACGTGGCTGAGGGCTATGCCTATTGGCCATGTTTTTCTGCTTCCGTAGAGCTGGTCGCCGAGGATGGGGCAGCCTAGAGCTGCTAGTTGGGCTCGGATCTGATGGTAGCGTCCTGTGATCAGTTGGATCTCTAGTTTCCATCCTATTGAGGGGATGGTGTCGATTACTTTGTATTCTAAAATTGCTTCTTTTCCATTCTCATCTAGGAGCGACCGGAAGGAGCTGTGGGTGAGGTGGTGGATCGCTCTTCCTTCTGGATGGGGAGGGGGATTCTCTACCCAGGCGTGGTAGACTCTGGTTATCTCTCTTTTTCTCATCATGGCATGGAGGCGGGAGAGTGCTTTGCTGCTCCGTGCACAGAGCAGTAGACCAGATACGGGTTTGTCGAGGCGATGGACTGGGTGGAGAAATGGGAGATTTTCTTTTTTATATTTTTCTTGAAGCCAGCGGCGTGCCCACTCTACTGCTTCCGGCTGTGTGGTATAGCCTGCCGGTTTATGGATGATGAGCAGGTGGCGTTCCTCGTGGATGATGCTAAAACTTTCTTTGCCACGCTGCTTCATAGAGAATGAGGGTGGTAGCCATCGCTACGTTTAAAGAGTCGGCAACGCCTCTCATCGGGATCCGAAGCTTCAGATCGGCCTGATCTAGCCAAAAAGAGGGGAGTCCTAGCTGTTCGCTTCCTACAAGGAGCGCTATCGGTCCATGGAGGGGGGCCTTTCTGTAGCAGATCTCTCCTGATGGAGTGGCTGCTACTATGCTGATCTTCCGTTCTTTGATCCAGCGATGGAGCTCGCTACTTTCGCTCTCTACTATCGGCTGGGTGAAAACGGTTCCTACACTGGAGCGTATTGCATTGGGGTTATAGATGTCTGTGCAGCGATCACAGATGATTACTCCGTCGACGCCAGCGGCATCGGATGAGCGAAGTATGGTGCCTAGGTTGCCTGGCTTCTCGATAGCTACTGCTACTAGGTAGAGGGAAGATAGGGTTGTGGGAGGGAGTGCTTCTAATCTTTTTTCTCTTCGGTAGGCTACTCCAATTAATCCATCGGGTCGGTCTCTATAGGAGATCTCCTTGAAGAGAGGGGGGGGGAGCTCAAAAGAGGGGGCGGCGATCGCTTCTATTAGTTTCTTTTCTCCCTCTCCTAAAAAGAGGGGGGGCGAGATCCAAAGCGATTCAAACTCGATCTTTCCTTTTATGGCTCGGTCGATTTCGCGAAAGCCTTCGATCAAAAAGAGCTCTCTTCTGCCTCTGTTTTTTTGCATGAGAAGCAGCTTCTTAAACCGTTCGTTCTTTCTGCTTAGGATCAAAAGAGGGGGTGAGGCACTTAGATTTTTTTTCATCTTTTCTAGGATAGCTCTGATTGGAAATTTTTTCTATTTTTGTAATTGTCTCGCGAGGATCCTTGCCCTAATATTTTTTTCTAGGAGCCGATCTCTGTTTGGATGAGGGGCAAGCTTTCCGTTTAGAGATCTGGGGGGATGGTAGGGGTTGCTCTATCTTGAGAACTGTTGCTGATGGCAACTTTTATCGCCGTTTCTAGCTTTAGGGAAAGGGGAAGCTGGCCTATTTCCCAGATGGCGCACAAGATGGGAGTGTGTGATAATAAGGGGGCGGAACTTAGGCTAGTCCTGTTTTTTTTGCTAAGCGATGGCTGATGATGGCAAATGCGCCGTTGCCGGTTACGTTGGCTGCGGTCAAAATAGGATCTTGCAGGATATAGATGCTCGCTAAAAGGGTTGCCAATTCTGGGGACATGCCTAAGTATTGTTGAAATACGGGCACTAGTACTAAGACTCCTCCTCCTGGTACGCCTGCACAAGAGAATTTAGCAAGGCAGTAATAGAATATGAAGATGAGGTAAGATGCGAAATTGGGAACTGCTAATCCATGCATGAGCAGTAAAGCGATAGCTGTAATTGAGATGCTGATTCCATCGCCGATAAGATGAGGATTAGCTGTTATAGGAATCACAAAATCGGCAAAATTACGATTCTTTAGATTGCGTTCTGTGGCGTCGATAGTAACCGGGATTGTGACTGCGCTCGATACGGTGCTAAATCCTGTAATGGTTGCTGGCAACATCTGTTTTAAATACTCTTTAAAGAGAGTGATTTTTCCTTTTGCGGCCACCATATAAAGGGAGCCGAGATAGAGCAATAGGACAAGCCAGCTGAAGAGAAGTACTCCGGTATAACTTTGGATAATCGGCCAAAGAAGGTTCTGTTTAGCAATTTTTAAGAGAAAGCCCAAGATATAGAGGGGAAGTAGGGGAATAAATCCTTTTTTAAATAGGGCGGTAGTTAGCTCCCGCAGATGTAAAATGATTTTTTTTAACCATGAAATGGGAAAACAGCCTAGGGCGATTCCAAAGATTGCTCCAGCCATCATGCTGATGTTAAGTGGAATAAACGGTTTTAGGGGAAGCTCCCACAGGCTGTTGATGGGGAGGCTATTTGCAGAGGCGATGGTTGCAACTGTGTTAGAAGCGGTGATGAAGTAGGGGAGGGCGACTAAACTGGCAGCATACCCTGTTAATACGGTCAATGCGTTGGAGAGGAATATTCCTAAAATAATGAAGATGATCAGAAAAAGGCTCCTTGCATGAAAAGAGCTTAGGGAAAACGCAATGTAAGAAAAGACCAGAAATGGAAGGAGATGTTTTAAAATGTCGGTTAAAACAGTGCTGACGGTATAAGCATATTCAACGGCGACTTTAGGTAGGTAGTGCCCAATGGTTAAAGAAAATAGCAAACATATGAGCAACTGCAACGGTACATTTTTTAATAATTTTACAACGATCTTCATAACAACACGCAGGTGGCGATTTTACTGAAAGAAGAATAATCGACAACAGAAAGCAAGAGATGATCCTCTATTCGAAGATGGATTTAGAGAAAATTGAGGAGTAACCGATGATTACGTAGCAGAGGAATTTTTTTAGCAACCGGCTACTCCAATCCAATTAGGAATTAGCGTAGAGCTGATCATCGGCTATCCGAAATGGAGAAGGGAGAGAGAGGTTGTTATTTTTTTATAAAAAATTATTGATATAAAAAAAATTTTTTTTAATATCTTCTTCCATATGTCGGGGGTTAAGTCACAATGAGTATAGCAAGGATTGGAAAATTTTTCTGCAAAGAGGTTTCGAAAACTGTTTTTCATCAGCCGTTAGATTTTGTGTTAAAGAGTATTTCTTTGTTCAATGAGAATAGATTGTTTTCGATGGCGGCTTCCGCTCTCCTATTCTACGGAGTGAAAAAAGTTAGGGATTTGTTATCAGATTTCTCTAGTATAGGATCGAATATTAACAATATGGGCCAGAAAATAAGCGAACTGACCACGGACATGGGACTTTTGAAAAACAAGAAACGTTTAGATGAGGATGCATAATTAGGCAGGTCGTAGGATTTTGGGGCTGCCGAAGTTTTTTCTTAGCTCAGGCAGCTTTTTTAAGTTTGAAATCGATTTCTGCTAATTTCTGGGTTTTGGGGTCTTGTTTTCTTCCACTCAGGTTTGGTTAGGGCAGTGGCTAATGGGAAAGTTTGTCGATTTTCTCCTTTTTTTTCTGATGGTTAGTTGTCTGCCCGGTTTTTTTATCTCTGGGTTTTCGCGCGCTAGGTATGGCTCGCTTTCTTTTGATGAGGCATTTCTCCGAAATAGGCTCTCTTTGATCTGGATTCTTTCCGCTTTTCTCGCTTGGGGGGCTATCTCTCTACCGTTCGTGCTGCTTGCGTTAAGGGGCGCTCACGAAGAGGGGGGGGTACATCTAAGATCGATTATAGAAGGTGCAACCGGGGATGGTTTTTCTGTTGCGGACCCTGATAAGGTTGCTCTATGCGTGTTAATGGAGTAGGGATTGAAAGCGGTTGCCAAGTGGGAGTTTCTTCGAGTAAGCTATTTAACTGGGACGTGGTTGAGGCTTTGGTGGTCTTCTTTTTAGTAAAGTCAATCTGCGACCTATTTGTCTACTTGAAAGAAGAGAAAAGCTCAGAAGAAATGTCTGATGGCTTTAAAAAAGCAGGTCTCTGTCTTATGTGTTATGTTTTTTGTGTACTATTGTCTATTTTCCGGGAAGGATAGATCGGGTTCTTCTTTTCTCTCTAGAGTTTAGTAGCTACGATTCTATCTATTCTGGTTGGATCCTTCTGTGCCACCTTTTTTAGTCGATCCTTCGGTTTTATAAAGAGGTTTTTGAAGAGAGTTTCTCTTTGAGAGAGGAGAGGAAGTGACATCCATAGATGCCGTCGATGACGCGATGATCGAAGGTGAGGGAGATATGGAAGGAGGATCCGATCTGAAGGGTTTTGTTGTCCAGCGCAAAAACTTTTTGCGTTACGGCGCCAATGCCTAGGATGGCGACCTCTGGATGGCGGATGATCGGGATTCCTATCGAAATTCCGGTCATTCCGAAGTTGGTGAGGGTGATGCTTCCCTCAGCTGTTTCTTCGGGAGAGAGGGTTCCCGATCGAGCTCGAGAGGAGAGATGTTCGATTTTTTGGGCAATGGTGGCGACATCCATCGTATGGCAGTTTTTGATCACGGGGACAAGGAGTCCATGGTCGATGCTGACGGCAATGCCTAAGTTAATGGTTGGCTTGATCACTATCTCTTCTCCCTCTATGGAGGAGTTAAGAAAAGGGTAGCCGGGCAATGTCTGGCAGATGGCGTGAGCAATGAGGCTGGTGATGGTAAGTTTTGCTCCATAGCGGGCACGGAACGGCTCTTTTTGTGAGGCGATAAGCTCGATCAGTGAGCTGCTCTCTACTTCTGCGATCAGGGTGGCATGAGGGGCAGAATAGAAGGAGCGGCTGGTGTTGTCTGCTATCGCTTTTCGCATTCGGCTCATCTTAATTCTTTGAAAGGGGGATGGGGGAGGAGAAGAGGGGGGAGGAATTATTTCTTCTTGGGAGTTTTTTCTATCGACCAGATAGGATTCTACATCTCTTCGGGTGAGCCGTCCTTCAGCTCCTGTGGTGGCAATCGTATTGAGCTCTTCTATTCCTATCTGATGCTGCTGAGCAAGGTGGAGGATTGCGGGAGAAAAAAGAGGAGCTCTGGTTTGGCAGGTTTCTGCTGCTGAGATGGTGGCTAAGAGCGCTCCTATTTCTAGCTCTTGGTCGACATGGGCCCATATTTTGGTGATGGTTCCCGATAAGGGTGAGGGGATTTCGCTAGAGACTTTGTCGGTGGAAACTTCTGCAAGAGGTTGATCTCGTTCGATTTTTTCTCCCTCTTTCTTGAACCAGCGCACAAGGGTAGCGCTGAGGATGCTCTCTCCCAATTTGGGGAGTCTAATCTCTTCTTCTTGCATCGGATACCTTCTGTTTAATTTGGGAAAGGAGTTTATGCCACTCTTCTGCCCCTGAAACAATTTTTAGCTCTATGGGAAGTGTGATAAGGGGAAAGGGGGGGTCTGGCGGGAGCTTAACCCGATCTTTTTCTGTGCATATAAGTGTTTCTGCTTTTGACTGGTCTAAAAAAAGGGCTAATTCTTCGAGGGTAAAATGATCATGATCTGGCTTGAATAGTGTGGAAGTTACCCTTCCTCCTGCCTGTTGAATCGATCTGATGAATCGTTGCGGGTGGGCTATAGCACAAAAGGCGGCAACGGAGCGATTTTCTAAAGATAAGAGCGGCTTTACTTCCATGATGATAAGGGGTGCATAGCGATTGAGCTGTTTTTCAATTGATTCTAAGGGATCTCCTTGATTTATTGCGACGATAAGGTGGGCTGCTTTTAGTCTGGAGGGCGAGTCTCTCAGAAGTCCATAAGGGAGGAAAAATTGTTTTTCTAGAGATTTTTCTCCGTTGACGACAACGATCTCTAGGTCTCGCTGAAGCTGTCGATGTTGCATGCCATCATCTAAGATAATAAGTTGCGCTTTTTCATCGATTGCCAACTCTGCGGCTCTCTTTCGGCGTCGATCGACCCAGACCTGAGCTGTAGGGAGCTTTCTTGCAAGCCAGAGGGGTTCGTCACCCGACTCCTCTGCTACTCCTTTCTCTTTCACTCGGAAGGGAGCGAACACTCTTTTAGCTTTATATCCGCGCGATATGATGGCTACTTCTGCAAAGGAGGAGCATTCTTTAGCCAATAATTCGACTAGGGGGGTTTTACCTGTTCCTCCAGCGGCGATGTTTCCGATGCTGATGAGGGGGATGGTTAGCTTTTTTGAGGAAAGGATCTTTTTGTCATAAAGGTAGTTGCGTAAAGAGATGGCTGTTCGATAAAGGTAGCTTAGTATGAGTAAAAGGCCTCTTCCTGCTCTTCCTTGAGAAAGAAGCTTCTCACGGTAACTCTCAAGAGGTAGCTGACGATAGCCCATCTTCGACCATTTCGACGATGATATGAAGGGCGCTCATATGTGCTTCCTGGATCTTGTCCGACTCAAGGGGTGCGGTAACAATCCATTCGAGATGAGCCATTCCTCTTAATTTTCCTCCTGTTTTGCCTAAAAATGCGATGCTATGCATCTTTCGCTGATGGGCTGTTATAATTGCTTCGATAAGGTTGGCAGAGTTGCCGCTAGTTGTAAGGGCTATAAAGAAGTCCCCCTCATTTCCTAACGCCTCTATGCTCCTGCTAAACACTTTTTCGTACCCTATATCGTTAGCGATGCATGAAAGGTGTCCTGGATCGGCAAGGGCAATGGCGGGAAGAGCTCTTCTTTCTCTGCTGCGGAATATGCCGGTAAACTCCTCTGCACAATGGAGTGCATCGCAGAGGCTGCCTCCATTTCCCGCTATTAGCAATTTGTTGCCGCTTTTAAAGCAGGAAATTAACGATTTGCTTGCTTTTTCGATAAACTGGAGCGCATGAGGCTCTCTGATGGAGGTAATGGCAGCTATGCTTTTGTCAACCGAATCGATAATTTTAGATTTCATAGGAAATGGGGGATTATAAGGAGATGATAATTAAAAGGGTAGAGGGTTGGTTTTATTCTTCTGCGGAGGAGTAGCCGGGGAGGTTGTTGAAGGTGTAGAGATGTTCTGTTCTGATAATATCGTAACCTGCATGGATCAGTTTTTGGAGCAGTAGGGGAATCTGGTTCGGTTTGAGAGGGGCAGATCTTTTTTGTTCCATAAATCGGCAGCGCATCTGATCGATGCAGAAAGTTTCGGGGTGTCCGTTGGGCCAGATCCGAGTGCCTCTGTTGCTCACTAGATGGAGCTGAAAGGGAGCGGTTTCTATTTGAAGTATTTTATTTAAAAAGAGGGGAGGAGGGTCGTAAGAGCAGATAAATAGGTCGATCCCTACTAGTTTTCGGTCTATATGAGAGTAGTGAGGCGCAAGTAGAGGGGTGATTTTATTGGAAACATTGTAGCTTGGGATCTTCAGTTGTTCGGGTCGTTTGCCCAAGTTTTTAGCTACTGCTTCAGCAAATTCTTGGGTGCCTACTTCGATTTGGGTAGTCGAAGGGTTGGAAATGTCTTGAGTATGGATCCCTTTCTCAATCGTATATAGCCAGGCTGCATGGATCTCCTCTGCAAGAGAGGTTTCCCCTAAATAGGCAAGCATCATGACGCTCGCTAAGAGAAGGGCTGAAGGATTGGCGCTGTTTTTTCCAGCATGAGTGGGAGCTGAACCATGAATAGCTTCGAACATTGCTCCTGAGTCGCCGATATTTGCCGATGGGACTAGCCCTATCGATCCGGATAATTGAGCAGCTAGATCGGAGAGAATGTCGCCATAGAGATTAGGAAGCACTAGACAATCAAATCGTTCTGGATGGTCTGCTAGCTTGGCTGTTCCAATGTCGATGATCCAATGTTCATGTGCGATGTCAGGATACTCTTTGGCGATCGTTTCGAAAACTTCATGAAAGAGACCGTCTGATAGTTTTAGGATATTATCTTTGGTACAGCAGGTTATCTTCTTTCTTTTATGGTGGCGTGCATATTCGAAAGCATATCTATGAATTTTTTCGCACCCTTGTTGACTGATTAATTTGTGGGCTATACGGGTGTCAGCTGTTTGGCGGTACTCCATCCCAATGTAGAGATCTTCTTCATTTTCTCGGATGATTACGAGATCCATCTGAGGGTGTCGAGTAGGAATAAAGGGGGCATAGGTGATACAGGGTCGTATGTTTGCGTAGAGTCCTAGGCTGGTCCGGATGGTAACATTTAAACTTTTAAAACCGCCTCCTTGCGGGGTCATGATGGGAGCTTTAAGGAGCGCTTTCGTATGTTTAATAGTTTCCCATCCTTGGGGTGTGATACCTGTTAAAACTCCTTTCGAATAAATTTTTTCTCCCACTTCGATCGTGTGGATCTCTAAAGGTGCTCCCGCTTTTTCTAGAACATGTAGGGTGGCTTTCATGATCTCTGGTCCTATTCCGTCACCATGAGCTATAGCAATAGGATGCTGCATAGATTCACCTTTTTTTTAGATTAATCGACTTCAAATAAAAAAAACAATTCCTTATTATAATATTGATTTTTCTTCGATAAGATAGAAAATGGGAGTAAAAAGCAGATCAGCCTATTTTACTCCACGCTAATTCAAAAGAAAGAATATGTTAAGAGAACTATTTTTGGAGCAACGCAAGCAGATAGAGTTTTTTTTCGACCATTTTGATCTTCAGAGGGCAGAGTCTGTTCTGAGTTGCTTCGTTGCAACGCCTGGTATTATTCTTTTGACCGGTGTCGGAAAGAGTGGATTTGTGGCTGAAAAGATAGCAATGACGCTGGTTTCTACTGGCACCAGAGCTTTATATTCCTCACCCACTAATTTTTTACATGGCGATATAGGTATTATTTCTAAGGATGATCTTGTATTTATTTTGAGTAAGAGTGGAGAGAGTGAAGAATTGCTAAGATTGATCCCTTTTATAAAGAAGAGAGAGAGCAAACTGGTTGCCTGTGTTTCAAATGGTAATAGTCGCTTGGCACAGCAGGCTGATGAGCTGGTCGTTTTACCTATGGAAAAAGAGCTCTGTCCCTTTGGTTTAACTCCCACTACTTCGACGGAGATACAGCTAATTTTTGGAAATTTACTTGCGGTTTTTTTAATGAAACATAAGCAGTTTCCTTTGGCCTCTTATGGAGAAAATCATCCTTCTGGTGCAATTGGAAAAAAAGTTAGACTGCTCGTGCGCGATCTGATGATCCCAGAGAAATTGCTCCCGCTCTGCTCTCCTTCTGATACTGTCCGAGAAATATTACCTCTTTTTTCTGAAAAAAGAGTGGGCTGCATTTTAATTGCTGATCATGAGAGGAATCTTCTCGGTATTTTTACCGATGGTGATCTAAGGCGCAGTTTAGAGAAGATGGCTGATAAGCTGATGAATACGCCTATTGGGGAGGTGATGACTGCTCATCCCTTAGTCATAGATCAGAACTCACTAGCATGGGATGGATTGCGGCTGATGCAGCATCAGAGAGAAAAATGGATCCATGTTCTTCCTGTATTAGATGACTCTAGAATAGTGGGGCTGCTTCGTATGCATGATATTATTCACTCCGGTTTGTCGTAAAAATGACTACCTATTTAATAGCGATATTTTTTTTTGTTGGCTACGCTGCGATCACCGCAGAGAAGTTTTTGAAAATTCACAAAACATCGGTAGCTCTCTCGATGGCAGCGGCGTGTTGGGCTCTTTTTTTTCTTGCCCGCAAAGATTTGCCAAATGAAAATCTAGCCCTTCTTCATCATGCACTTGCTAATGCAAGCGAGATACTCTTTTTTCTGATGGGAGCGATGGCTATTGTTGAACTGATCCATGCGCATCGTGGATTTATCTGGCTAACTAATCTAATTGCGACAGCTTCTCAACGAAAGCTGCTGGTTGGAATAGCTGTAGCCACCTTTCTCTTCTCCGCTATATTGGACAATCTTACAGCGACTATTTTGATGCTCTCTTTAATCCGCAACACCGGTTCGAAAGATAAAGAGGAACGGTTGATGATGGGAGCGCTGATTGTCGTCGCCGCTAATGCAGGTGGAGTATGGTCTCCCATAGGTGATATCACCACCACTATGTTATGGATTGCTGGCCGATTATCTCCATGCTCTCTGATGAAGGCGCTAATTTTGCCTAGTGCTGTCTCGCTTCTTGTTCCTCTCTTATATTTTCTTAAAAAGAGCAAAAAAGAGGCTGAACCTTTGTTAGTATCATCGCATCAGTCGCGAGAGCCAGCTGCTTTTCTTGTTTTAGTTATCGGATTGATGGGGCTCATATTGGCTCCAATACTTAAAGAAATTACGGCGCTTCCCCCCTATATGGGCGTCTTAACAGCTCTTAGCCTATTGTGGATGATCACCGACAAACTTCATAGTCAGAAGCGTCCTCACTTAAGGATGTCTTACATTTTTTCCCAATTAGACCTTTCTACTATCCTCTTTTTTTTAGGCATATTACTTTCTATTGCCGCATTGGAAGCGATAGGTTTATTGGATATCATCGCTTTATGGCTTAAGACGCACCTATCTAATTATCTTTTTATTTCGCTCATTATAGCGGGATTTTCTGCTCTAATCGACAACATTCCGATGGTTGCTGCGACCATCGGGATTTATCCTTTAGAGCAGGTTGGTGCCGACTCTCCTTTGTGGCACCTTATTGCCTATTCTGCCGGAGTTGGAGGAAGCATATTAATTACAGGATCCTCTTCCGGTATCGCTTTGATGGGCATGGAGAGGATCGATTTTTTTTCTTATCTTAGAAAGATTTCTATACCTGTTTTGATTGGCTATGGAGCAGGTGTAGTAGTCTATTGTTTTCAAAACCTTTTTTAATCCATAAGTAATAGAAAACCAAAAGGCCTCTTATCAAAAAAAGACTTTTATTAAAAAATAATCTAAATTATGTTAAAGCATCGGCTAGCTTTACCATGGAAGATAGATCTAGTGAAAATTAGTTCAGTAAGATTTCTATTTCACTCGTTAAGTGGAACTCAAAAACATGTATTATGCTGGTTGTAAATAATTCTATTATCAATTTTATTGATTTCATTATTATTTAAAGCGTTAGAAGAAGAAAAATTAGCAGAAAAAGAAAAGCAATCGGCAGCCACTATCATAAAATTTTTAATTTTCAGTTTGATCCTTTATTTGCTTTTCAATCATCTTGCTCCGAAGATAAAGGCTAGTTAGAAAAGCATGGGTTATTGAGTGCCATTAATGGCAATGATAGTATTAGTAACAGGAATATTAGTAATAACAGTGTCAGCAACAGTTAACAAAGAGTTCCGATGGTTGCTGCGACCATTAGAGATCTTTAGCTGAAAAACAGCATTTTCAAAAAAAATATATTAAAAATACAAAATCAATTAGCCTCAGGCCTTGATTCGAATTCCTCAGCAGATGAGTAGGGATAAAAGGTGTCTATAGTCGAGCGATCCGTGGCTGGTTTTGTTTCTGTCCAAAGAAAAGAGAGGTTTTTTGAGAAATGCAGATGGATAAATAGGGGGTTAACCTTGGTGACTATTTTTTTACTTTTTGTCTATATACCCAAAAAAATTTTTGAACTTCTAAAAAAAGAGGGGGAATCCAAAAAGCTGGATAGAGAGACAAGGGTAGAGGAAGATAAGCAGGGGGATTTGCTCAAAATGAGAGAGGAAATGTATGAGGGGCTGTGGGGAGATGCATGAGATGCTGTAACCAGATAGGAAGCTTTTTTTTTCGAGGATTCAACTCTTTTGAAGAGGCAAATGTTTTGTTGTTTCCGCTCTCTTTGTTGGTTGCTTATATTCTAAGAGCAGTTTGTGCGGACATGGACAAAAAGATAGGAGTTCAAAAAGAGCGTCTGAGACTTATCAAAAATGGCTTTCTGCGTATCAAGGAAATAATTCCGTGCTTCGAGCGTATCAAGGAAATTACTTATTTTATTTGTCTAAAAAAAATGCAAAAGGAGAACGAATCGAATGAACCATCTACCCATGAATGGACGGGAGAAGAGAGAATCGAAAGATGGAAGAGGCGAAAAGGGTGATCTTTGGGCTGCCGATGGATCGATCTAGGTAGGAGGGAAGGCGGCTGCGGATTGATCTTGGGAAGTTTTTCTCAGCGATAGTGTGAGTGAGTTTTATTCCAATTAACTATCTTCTACTGGTTGCTGCGAGCATTGGAATTTATCATTTCAGGGCCAATCGGGATCGCGGGATTAGGCAGAAGATAGGAGGAGCTCCTCTCCTAGAAACATAGCTATAGCTGTGTTGATTGGCTGAAGGAGAGGTGTAGAAATCTGCTGCCTAAATTTCTCTCTAAGAGAGGGCTATATGCAGATAAAAAGTTTTTTCTCGAAGAGGGTTTTTATGATTTTTTTATTTTTTTTTGAAATGATTGAGAAAAAACATGAAATCTATTAGTCTGATTTTTTCATTTAGCGATCAAGTAAATGTGAAAGCTGAATTGAATGGTAACTTGGTAAAAGTTACTTGCTGCTATTTGGACAATTAGAGAGAAGCGATATGTAAGCAAATATCTGTTCTTTATACATGAGACGAAAGTCTCAGTTAATTTATTAATTTTTTTGATTTTTATTTGAGAATTTGATCTTGGTTCAGATTGAATGCTGACAGCGTGGATGAGGCATGCAAGTCGAGCGAAATCGTGGGGCAACTTATGATTTAGCGGCGGAAGGGTTAGTAATACATGGATAACTTGCCTTTAACCTGGGGATAACGACTGGAAACGGTCGCTAATACCGAATGAGGTAGCAAAAGAAATCTTTTGTCGATCAAAGTGGGGGATCAAGCAATTGACCTTGCGGTTATAGAGAGGTTCATGGGATATCAGCTAGTTGGAGTGGTAATGGCACACCAAGGCTAAGACGTCTAGGCGGATTGAGAGATTGACCGCCAACAGTGGGACTGAGAACTGCCCACACTCCTACGGGAGGCTGCAGTCGAGAATCTTTCGCAATGGGCGCAAGCCTGACGGAGCGACGCTGTGTGAGCGATGAAGGCTTTCGAGTTGTAAAGCTCTTTTACTCTAGGAACAAGAGAGGTTTGTAAATAGCAGGCCAATTTGATTGTACTAGAAGAAAAAGTACCGGCTAACTACGTGCCAGCAGCTGCGGTAATACGTAGGGTGCAAGCATTAATCGGAATTATTGGGCGTAAAGGGCGTGTAGGCGGACGTATAAGTCGAATGTGAAATATCAAGGCTCAACCTTGGTGCTGCATTCGAAACTGTAAGTCTAAGAGGATTGACGGAGAAAGCGGAATTTCACGTGTAGCGGTGAAATGCGTAGATACGTGAAGGAACACCGGTGGCGAAAGCGGCTTTCTAGTTTATACCTGACGCTGAGGCGCGAAAGCAAGGGGAGCAAACAGGATTAGATACCCTGGTAGTCCTTGCCGTAAACTATGTGTACTTGATGTAGCTGGGCTCAACCCTAGCTGTATCGGAGCTAACGTGTTAAGTACACCGCCTGAGGAGTATGCTCGCAAGGGTGAAACTCAAAAGAATTGACGGGGGCCCGCACAAGCAGTGGAGCATGTGGTTTAATTCGATGC
>CAYNKV010000019.1:0-18203 GCA_964397905.1 uncultured bacterium | reverse complement strand
TAT
The DNA here is from genome assembly GCA_964397905.1 of uncultured bacterium. Taxonomy (GTDB): domain Bacteria; phylum Chlamydiota; class Chlamydiia; order Chlamydiales; family Rhabdochlamydiaceae; genus PALSA-1444. The sequence goes on along the minus strand of CAYNKV010000019.1, from coordinate 18,200 downwards.
GAAATAGTCAAGCAGGGAAATTCGATAGAATCGATCGGCAAGCAGATAATCGAGCTGTTCGGTTATCATCAGATTGATAGAAATAATGCGGTATTTATATGCCAAAACCCCTCTTTTGATCGAATTTTCTTTTCCCAAATTATTAATCCAGATACTCAAGAAGCGCTCAAATGGCCTTATCATTGGCTCGACTTAGCCTCTATGTATTGGTTAGAAGCGATGAGAAAAGGAAAAAAAGAGGAAAATCGCCTTCCTTGGATCACCGGCCTTTCAAAAGATAAGATCGCACAAATTTATAAGCTCCCCGCAGAAAAAAAACCTCACAGAGCGATGAACGGGGTGGATCATCTGATCCTCTGTTATCGAAAATTGATCGAAGAACAATAGCTTCTTTTCACCAAAATCCCTCTTTTTTACCATTTTAAACAAACAGGTTAACAATCTGTTGAAAGATTGTTTCATTAACTGTATCATTAGGGATCTTTCCAGAGAGAATTTATGAGTTTTTTTGGAGTATTTACTCCTGCAATAGAAATCATTGTCATTTCTTTGATGATTAACTACCTTCTCTCTTTTTTTTGGAATACCCGTTCTATGGATCTATTCATAGGCGTTTTTGCTTTCTTAGTTTTGGTCACTCTAACTTCCATCTTAAGATTTCCCGTCCTCTATAGCATCATGACTAATCTAGTTAATATTGCAACGCTCGCTTTGGTAATTATCTTTCAACCTGAATTAAGAGTGGCTTTATCCAAATTGAGTCTAAAAGGAAAACCTTATAGAGAAGCGACTACGTTCGACCTTTTTTTAGAACAGCTGACAAGCTCTCTCTACCGCCTATCGGAGGAGCGAATCGGAGCGCTTATCGTATTAGAACATCAAGATAAGCTAGGAGAGTTTGTGCAAAAATCGATCGTTCTCAATGCAGAATTCTCTCCAGAATTAATAGAAACGATCTTTTCTCCTTTAACTCCCCTTCATGACGGTGCGGTGATCATCAGAAATATGACCATAGTTGCTGCAGCAGTGATTCTCCCTTTATCAGAAGAATCGGCACAGATATCCCGATCCATGGGAACTAGACATCGAGCCGCATTAGGAATCTCTCAGCGAACTGATGCTATTGTACTGGTTGTTTCAGAGGAGAGCGGCAAGGTAACTTTTGTTCGCGAAGGATCGATGATCCAAGGAATACAAGCTGAAAAATTCAAGGGAATTATAAGAAGCATATTCACCATATCCGCCGCTTCTGATTTAACCACTAAATTTAATCTACGCCAATGGCTAAACAGATAAAAACCATAATAAAGATCTTCTTTTTTAAAGAATGGGAAAGAAAATTACTCTCTCTTTTATTGTCTGTAGCAATATGGATAGGAGTAAATCGTTCATTGACTATTACAAAAGTATTAGACAATGTTTCCGTTCATATTATCAACATACCGGAAGGGATGACTGTAGTAGGAATTCAACCCAATGGAAAACTATCTAAAACTATCTCTATTTCGATACAAGGGAATAAATCGCAGATTAGCGAAATTAACTCGGCAGATCTGGAACTAGTAATCGATGCTAAAAATCAGAAGAACGAATGGGTTGCGCCAATCTCTCTCAAGCAGCTCTGCTCCCTCAATTCAGCTATCGATCTATCCAAAATAGTAAAAAAGGTGGGCAACCAATCTATTCTCATTTCACTTACACAGATCTCCACAGAAAAGATACCGGTTACTATTACCCATCCGATAGGAGAACTACCTAGCGGATATCAGTGGATCGAAATTTGGCCACGCCATCTTTTTGTCACAGTAAGTGGACCGTTAGAATTGGTAAGATCTTTACAAAAAAGAGGGGTTGATCTAACCTTCAATCTCAACAACCTCTCTTCGCAGGATTTTGATTCCCTACACAATAGCAATGAAGAGTTCTCCTATGCTATACCCGATCAATGGAAAAAAGTAGAGATCCCTTCTCTTTCAACCGATCCCTTTTATATAGATGATCCTCGAGCTAAAGAGCTGAACATAGATATTATTAAAGATCAATTGTACTTAATAAAAAATCCCATTCCCATTCTTCTTTTTTTTCCTTATAGCAAAGAAAAAATCGATATTCCGAAGCAATATTTTTTAGAAAGAAATAAAACTCTTCTACCAATAAGTCCGACCATCTTTTTAGAAAAAAAAATCTATATTGGAAAAGTAAGTAAGCTGTTTGCACAACTAGTAGAAAATAGGTTAGCAATTTCCATTCTTCTTCCTTCGCATGAATCATCGGGAGTCCTTGATTGGGCAGTAGAGCTAATCGATTCCCGCTCTTTAGAAGAAAAATATATATCTTTAGCTCTATCAAAAGAAAAAAAAGAAAACGACCGAATGATTGGTGAGGAAAGAGAGGAGCATTGTAGACGTCGTTTCAGGAATTATATGAAAAATTTCGCTCTCTATCGATCTGCTAAAGCAGGATTTAAACCAGAAATTTATCTGGAAGAAAATAAAATTATTATCCAGGAAGAGAGATAGCATCTATCCTACACTTATATGCCTGCTTATCGATTTTTTTCTCCAATCACTGAAGAGAGTATATCTTCTTTAAAAGGAGAAGAACTCTATCATCTCTCTCATGTGATGCGACTCAAACCGAAAGATAGGATCGAGCTAGTCGATGGAAAAGGTTCTTTAGCTGAAGCAGAAATAGTTTCTTTAGAAAAAAAGGAGGCTAAGTTACAGATCATCGAACGAATTCGGCAGCAGCCGCCAAAGCAATCGATCACTTTAGCACAAGCGATTCCCCGCTTTCCCCTTCTTGCATGGATCATCGAAAAAGGAAGTGAACTTGGAGCAACCCAGTTTTCGCTTTTTCCTGGAGAAAAAAGCTTCCAGCGCCATTTATCCTCATCCCAGATGGATCGACTTAAGAAGATTTCTATCCAAGCATTAAAACAGTCGGGAAACCTTTTCCTGCCCATCATTTCTTGGCATCCGCCTCTTGTTGAGTGGCAGCAGCCTTCGGGCTCTCTATCGTATGGAATGATTTCTGCACCCCGAATGCAAGCCACTTTGGAAGCTGATGCTACTATCTTCATTGGACCTGAACAGGGATTTTCCCCAAAAGAAATTGCGCGACTTGACTCTTTTCTTGCCTCTCCCTTTGGAATCTCTCCCCATACACTACGAACGGAAACAGCTGCTATTGCTGCATTAAGTCAATATCATCTAGTAAAAAATTTTCCTTAAAAACGAGCGATCGATCACCCCCTCTTAATTACCCACACTCTCTACTATAATAGCGTTGGTAGCTCCTCGATTCCAAAAAGGAGAAGCGGTGACCAACACCACTCGATCTCCATCAGAAACAAGTTTCTTTTCACGAGCAACACGAGAGAGCAAAGCGAAAGATGCTTCAAAAGAAGAAACGGTCTCCGCTTGTACAGGAATAACTCCCCAAACAAAAGCCATCTGATGATACACCTTTTGATTTAGAGTGAGAGCTAAAATAGCCATTTCAGGACGAAAACAGGAGAGCAACTGTGCTGTTAACCCACTATAGGTAAAAGCAAAAATAGCTTTTGCTCCCACATCATAGGCGACCTGAATTGCTCCATATGCAACAGAAAAAGCGATCTCTCCTCTCTTTTCCTTAGGCTTTAAAGAGAGTTCTCTATAAGAACAATCCTTTTCTGCTTTCTCTATAATCTTTCGCATCATCTCTACAGTTTCAGAAGGGTAATTCCCAACAGCAGTTTCTCCCGATAACATCAATGAAGAAGAAAGGTCATAAATAGCATTGGCTACATCAGAGACTTCCGCCCGTGTCGGCCTAGGGTGGTGTATCATCGACTCTAACATCTGGGTAGCTGTTACCACCGACTTAGCCATCTGAATAGAGACAGCTATCATCTTCTTCTGAAGATGAGGGATCTCTTCTAACGGAAGTTCCACACCCAAATCTCCACGGGCAATCATAATTCCATCTGCAATCTTTGCAATGGAGTGAAAATTCTCAACTCCCAACTGATCTTCAATTTTTGCAACAATCCAAATATCTGACCTGTTTCGACTTGCTATAAGTTCCCGAATAGCCACCAATTGTTCTGGTGACCGAATGAAAGAAACAGCTATTATCTCCAGATCATTCTCACATGCGAAAAGAATATCTTCTTCGTCCTGAATTGAGACAGAAGAGAATGGCGAATGAAGTTTAGGAAAGCAGACCTTTTTATAGCTCTTAAGTATTCCTGGGTTTTGAATTTCTATCTCTACACCCATTTCATCTACACGAGAAACATGGGCTACTATAGATCCATCATCGAAAAGACACTCCATCCCCACCACAACTCCATCTAAGATATGAGAAGGCGTTAAAGAAAAGGATGCTTGATCGCCCACTATCTTTTTTCGAGATAATAATATTTTTTGACGAGCCTGAAGAGAGATAAATCCTTCCCTGAGCTTTCCCATACGAATTTCAGATCCCTTTGTATCAACCATAATCGCCAAAGGAATCCTTCTCTCCTCTCGAATCATCTTAATTAAACGAATAACCTCTACAGATTCTGCAGCAGATCCATGACTCAAATTAATCCGAGCTACATTCATTCCTGCATCAACCAGTCTAACTAGCTGCTCATATGATGAAACAGCAGGACCAATCGTGCAAATAATCTTAGTCCTTACCATCACTCCCTTCCCATTCTCATTAGAGATAAAATAGCCCACCCATCTGCTGCTTCTCTCTTATTTAGAAATAGAAAAATCTGGACTGACTTCATAGCAGAGAGAAATAGCGCTGCGGATTTCGGTGAGTGTTTGATGCGCAACAGCAGCGGCAGATTCGCTACCCCGATACAAAAGTTTCATGACCTCCCCTTTATCAGCAGCAAATAGAAGACGCTTTTCCCGAATAGGCTTGATAAACTCCTGTAACAGCTCCTCGAGTCTTCTTTTTACTACAACATCACCCAGCCCACCCCTCTTATAATGCTCTTCCATCGAACGAACTTTTTCCTTATCATTGTCAAAAATTTTAAGATAATCAAACACAGGGTTTCCTATCACCTCTCCTCTATCTTCTACACGAAGATGGTTGGGATCGGTATACATCCCTCTCACCTTTTTCGATATAAGATCGGGCGTATCAGAAAGATAGATAGCGTTGTTCAAAGATTTTCCCATCTTTCTCTTCCCATCTGTTCCAGGCAAACGCGCTTCTATCCCTTCTTCGGGAACCAAAGGATTTACTTCTACCAGAAACTGAGTCCCAGTGACAGCGTTAAAACGACGTACCATCCAGTTTGTTAACTCCAACATAGGAAGTTGATCTTCCCCCACAGGAATCAAACTGGCTTTAAATGCGGTAATATCAGCAACCTGACTAACCGGATATATAGCAAACCCAACAGGAACCTCTTCTCCATATCCCTTTTGAATAATTTCCTGTTTTACAGTGGGATTATTTTTTAAACGACCCCAGGTAACTAAATTGAGATAATAAAGGGTTATCTCAGGAAGTGCGGGCACCAAAGATTGAATAAAAATAGTGGTCTTAGAAGGGTCGATTCCGACGGCAAGATAATCGAGCGCTACCTCCAAAAGATAGCTCTTGATTTTGGATGGATCGAGCATATGATCCGTAAGTGCCTGCATGTCAGCAATAATTATAAAAGAGCGATATTTCTCCTGAAGTAGTAGCCTTCTTTTTAAAGAACCCACATAATGCCCTAGGTGCAATGGACCTGTTGGCCTATCACCCGACAATACTATCGACCTTTTTTCCACGCTTGAATTTCTCTACTATAAAATATATATATTGGCCAAAAAAATGATCTTAGATCAGTACAAAATAGTCAAGACTTTAGGAAAGGGGGGAATGGGAGAGGTTTTTCTTGCCAAAGACCTCTCTTGTCAAAGATGGGTTGCCCTAAAACTAATCCGAGAAAAGATGAGAGGTTTAAAGTCGGCACAAAACCGATTTCTAAGAGAAGCGACCATTGCCGCTAGGCTTAGTCATCCGGCTATTATTCCAATCCTTTCCATCGTTTACAAGGGAAATAGCAGCTACTATACGATGCCTTACGTAGAAGGCAAAACTTTAAAACAGCTACTAAAAGAGAGTAGGGGCAACAATTCAGAAAAAAACCATCCTCATTTTATACGGATTTTCCTTGCCATATGCCAAGCAGTCGCCTATAGCCACTCCCAAGGGATAATTCATCGAGACCTAAAGCCAGAAAATATAATAATAGGAAAGTTTGGAGAGGTTTTTATCCTTGATTGGGGCCTTGCCCAGATGAGAAGTGAACCAGATATATCGACAGAAATAGAGAATATAGATATAAAATCAGATCTCACCATACCAGGAAAAATCGTAGGAACATTAGCTTATCTAGCCCCCGAAAGAGCTCTTGACGAACCTGCCTCTGAACAGAGCGATATCTATGCTCTTGGAGTCATTTTATATGAGATCCTGACGCTCCAACTGCCTTTTAAAAGAAAAAATTTAACCTCTTTCAGAAAAAACTTTTCTTTGGAACAGCTTATCGAACCGATCGAAGCAACTCCCTACCGAGAAATCCCCCTGCTTCTTAACCAAATTACCAAAAAATGTCTCCAGCCTTTAAAAAAAGCGCGTTACCAAAAAAGCTTTGAACTAACTAAAGATTTGGAATTATTCCTTTCTGGAAAGTCAGCATGGATCCGAGTACAAACCTTACAGATCGATCGAAAAAGTGACTGGGAACTACAAGAAAACATCCTCTTCGCACAACAGATCGCAGTGACTCACTATACCCAAGTGAGCGAATGGGCCAACGTGATGATATCAAAAAAAGGCTTTATGGGAAATCTCAAGATAGAAGCGCTACTCTCTCTTCGATCTTCCAGCAAAGGGATCGGTTTTTTAGTCGATCTTGCTTACGAAAACAGCAACAAAAATTTAAATATTGGATATTGTATTTGGATCGGATCGCACCGCTTTCCAGGCTGTAAACTTTTTAAAAATAACATTCAACTCATCTCTCATCAGGAGACATTCCTAACAGCAGAACAATGCTACTCTATAGAAATTGAAAAAACTGAAGGAAAGATTAAGCTATTGATCAACAAAGCGGTCATCATCGACTATATAAGCCACCTACCATTGACGGGAACCAAGGTAGGTCTTCTAACAAAAGATGGGGAGTTCTCTATCTCACAAATAGGGATTTTTAGAGGAAGTGAAAATTTACAATCTAGCTGCCTTGCAGTTCCCGATGCATTCTTAATACGAAAACTTTTTGGAATAGCAGTAACTGAATATCGAAAAATCGCCATTTCCTTTCCAGGAAGTAGAGAAGAAAGAGAAGCTCTTTTTCGTTCAGGAATCACCCTGTTAGAAAAAGGATTAAGCGAAAAAGGAAAAAAAAGAAAAGAGATCTTGCATGCAGCCATCGAAGAATTTGGGAAATTAAAGAAAACTTCAGGAAAACCTTTAGAATATATAGGCAAATCTCTTGTCTACAAAGTGTTAGAAGATTGGGAAGAAGAGGCGAAGTGCATAGAATTTGCTATTCTCCGCTATCGAAAACATCCCCTCTTTTTCCGACTGGTAGAGCATGCGCTTTTCCGCCTTCATGAAGCCTCTTCTTGCAACAAAATTTCCACCTATTACTTTGCGCTTTTGATATTAAGACAGATACCTGATAGCTTAAATGATCCGATCCATCATAGCTTGATTAATCAAATTCAGAAACATTGGGAAACCTCCAATTTAATAAATCCCAAATCTGTTGCCGTTCATATCGCTTTCCTTCTCGGAAAACCGGCTGCTCTCCTTAACTTAATGGAGCAAGAGCTCTATACCGAGGATGGATTTTATGCCCTACTTGAATTAGAATGTTTCAAACAGATCGAGCAACACCCTCTAATAGGTAACTATCCAGAAATCGAGAAAACAGTTACCGCTCTTATCGAAAATAAAGGTCCAGTTGCGATCACCCCTTCCATCTCAAACAAATTGATCCTCTACCTTTTTCGCCATTCTATGGACAAAGGAGAGATAGATGATCATCTCTTCCCTTACCTGAACGATGATGTTTTGAAAATATCGGCATTGCTCTTATCATCTCGCTGGGAATTAGCAGAAAACATTCTTCTCCAATATAGCTTAGAAGAGCGGCTTCAAGAAAACTCCCCTCTCTTGCCCCTCTTCGGTTCTTTTCTCTATGCAACCGAAGGAAAAGAGGCAGCCTTACGCCATTTTCATTCCGTACAAGAATGCTCTAACCCGCAGATCTATTCCTTAATACCCTTATTAGTAACCGGAAGAGTGAAATGGAGGTTAAAAAACTACTTTATTTGGGAGCAGATCCAACTTTATCGCTATTTCATACTTTTTTATCACTGTTCTAACCAGAAAGAAAAAAAAAGAAAAAGCATCCATAAGCTACTTAAACTTAAAAAAAGCATCGGAAACCCTCCATAGATCCCTCCTTTACTTTTCCCATCGATTAAGCTAGACTAACGAGCTTATGGACCAGATTCTTTCTCCTTCATTTCAACCCCAACTTATCGAAGCAAAGTGGTATGATTTTTGGGAACAAGGCGGCTTTTTTAAAGCAGAAGCAAACTCCTCTAAGCGCTCCTTTTCCATAATAATGCCTCCCCCTAATGTGACCGGAACACTTCATATGGGACATGCGTTAGATAATACATTACAGGACATCTTGGTTCGATGGAAGCGGATGAGTGGCTTTGAAACCATCTGGTTGCCAGGCACAGACCATGCGGGAATTGCAACACAGACCATAGTAGAACAGCAGCAGCTGAAAAAGAAATATGGAAAATTCACCCGCGAACAGGCTATTGCAGAAGCGTGGTCGTGGACAGATGAGAAAGGAAAACAGATTGTAAACCAAATTAGAAAATTGGGAGCCTCTTGTGATTGGTCTCGTCTCTCTTTTTCTATGGATAAAGAGCGATCTAGAGCCGTTCGCTCGATGTTTAAAAAACTGTTCGATGAAGGGCTGATTTATAGAGGAAATTACCTTGTCAACTGGGACCCTGTTACTCAGACAGCATTATCCGATGATGAGGTAGAGTATGAGGAGAGAGAGGATTTTTTATATTACATTCGCTACCCACTTGTAGACGCTCCTACTCGCTTTTTAGTGGTTGCGACAGTGCGTCCTGAAACATTGATGGGAGATAGTGCTGTCGCAGTCTCTCCCTTAGACCCTCGCTACCAGCAGTGGATTGGGAAATCGCTCCTTTTACCCATAGTAGATCGAATCATACCTATTATCGGAGACAAATCTGTTGACCAGCGATTTGGAACAGGCGCAGTAAAAGTTACTCCTGCCCATGATCCAGAAGATTACGAAATGGCTGAGCGACATCAGCTTCCTCTGATTAACATTATGACTCCTAGCGGAGATATCAATGAAAATGGAGCTCCATTTACCCATCTTTCTATGAAAGAGGCGCGCCAAGCGGTTGTAGAGAGACTCTCTTCTCTTGGTCTGATTGAGAAAGTCGAGCCTTATCGACATCGAGTAGGTTTCTCTTATCGCTCTAAAGCAACCATAGAACCTTACCTTTCCAAGCAATGGTTTGTTCGCCTCAAACATTTTAAGAAAAAATTGATAGAAATGGTTGAATCAAAACAGGTAGAGCTGATCCCCCATTCCTTCGAGCAAACCTATTTTCATTGGATTGACCAGCTGCGCGATTGGTGCATCTCGCGGCAGATTTGGTGGGGACATCCGATACCTATATGGTACCGAATCGACGACCCTTCAGAGATGATCTGCTATGCAGAAGAGGGATCCCCCCCAGAAGTAGATCAGAATAGATCAGCATGGGTCCAAGATCGGGACGTACTAGACACCTGGTTTTCTTCTGCCATTTGGCCTTTAAGCTGTTTAGGCTGGCCTGAACAGAGCAAATCCTTTACAAAATTTTACCCCACTTCTCTACTGATCACAGGTCGCGACATCCTCTTCTTCTGGGTAGCTCGCATGATGATGATGGGAAGCTATGCGACAGAGACAGCTCCTTTTTCCCAAGTATTTCTCCATGGCCTCATTTTTGGTAAATCTTATTGGAGATCTCATCCCGATGGAACAATCTCCTACCTTTCAGCAGAGGAGCGCCTTAAATATGATTTAGGAGAGAAACTTCCTTCCGACCTGAATAGCCGATGGGAAAAGATGTCTAAATCGAAGGGAAACGTGATCGATCCTATCAGCATGATCGAAAGCTATGGAACCGATGCAGTACGGATCACTTTAGCATCATTAGCTACTCAAGCGCAGCAGATCGACTTGGATCGCCGCCGCTTTGAGGAGTTTAAAAATTTTGCCAATAAGTTGTGGAATGGAGCTCGCTTTATTTTGATCCACACTGAATCGCTTCAGATAGAAAAAGAGGAACAGATAGAGATAGGCTCTTTAGAAGATCGATGGATCATCTCTCGCCTCAATAAAACAGTTGGAGAGATCAACCATCATCTATCAAAATATGCTTTTGATAAGGCAGTAGCTCTCTCCTATAATTTTTTTTGGAACGAACTCTGTGCCTATTACCTCGAAATAGTCAAACCCACCCTATTAGGAAAAGCAGGCAACATAAAGGAAAAGAGGGAGAAACAGAAACTCCTTTTATTCATTGTTTCCACCGTAGTACGCCTATTACATCCTATAATGCCATTCATCACAGAAGAGCTTTTTCAAATATTAAAAAAACGGTGGCAAGAGAGCCCAATACCCTCCGATATATATCTAAAAGAGGCATTAACAGCGCTTTCATCCGCTTCCTGCATCATCGCTCCCTATCCAAAAGTTCTTGGAAACGAAGATCTAGATGGAGAAAAACTTTTTTCCTCTATAGAAAAAATAGTGCACGCAATCCGTCATCTAAGAGCAGAAATGGAGTGGCCCTCTAAAACGCCTACCCTCTTTTCCATAAAAGAGACTACTCCCCTCCTCTTTTCTCATCGCTCTCTTATAGAGGCGTTAGTACCCTCAAAGGTTTCTACCTCTCTAGATTTGGCAAATGGTGAAAAAATAGTAACTATTTCAGCAGAATCTTCTGAGCTAGAGGTTCTTATAGAACCCTCGCTTCTTCAGAAGAAAAAGGAGCATCTATTGAAGAAAAAGAAGAAACTCGCAGAGAAGCTGGATCAGCTAAAATCAGCCCAGAAAGAGAAGATAGAAAGCTCTCTTAGAGAAAAAGTTGAGGCAATCGAAAAGGAGCTCTCTACCCTCTCTGAACAGCTAGAGCAATGGTAATTAAATTCTTTTATGACCCGGCGAATAGAGAAATCGCTACCCTCTCCCTCTAAAATTAAAGAAATATTGCCTTTAACCGAAGAAAATAGAGAGAAAGTCTCCTCTCATCGAAGCATGGTGCACTCCCTATTAACAGGTAAAGATAATCGCTTTGCCATCGTTTTGGGCCCTTGTTCTATCCATGACCCTGCTGCTGCCATCGAATATGGAGTTCGCCTTAAAAATTTAGAGAAAAGAATAGAGAACTCCTTCCCATGCATCATGCGCGCATATGTAGAAAAACCACGAACTATCAACGGATGGAAAGGTTTTGTATACGATCCCTATTTAGATGGATCTAATAACATCAGGATGGGACTCTTCTTGACACGTCAATTGTTTTTAACATTAATCGAATCAGACATAGCTATAGCGACAGAACTTTTAACCCCTTTTCTCCTTCCCTACATTGACGATCTGATCGCTTGGGCTTTTATAGGAGCACGCACTTCCGCCTCCCAGCTCCATAGAGAACTTGCATCCTCACTCCCTGTTGCCGTTGGATTTAAAAATAGCATTGACGGAAACGTCGAGCAAGCGATTCATGCAATGAAGGCAGCAGAAAGCTCCCACCATTTTTTTTCCATCAACAGTGATGGATCATTAGCCACTTGCAGCAGCAGTGGAAATCAGCATACACACCTCGTATTAAGAGGCTCCTCTTCTCGCTCCAACTACGACTCTTCATCGATCAGCAATGCGATATCGACGATGAGAAAAGAGAGCTGCTATAAGAGAATACTCGTTGACTGTTCTCACGGAAACTGTAAGAGAAATTTTAGAGAACAAAGAGAGCCATTCCAGGTCACGTTAGCTCAATTTATAGAGTGCCCCTCCTCGATTCTAGGAGTAATGTTAGAAAGCCACTTAGATGAAGGCAATCAGCCATTTGGAGCAAAAGCGTGCAAGCTAAAATATGGAGTTTCTATCACCGACCCCTGTATTGGATGGAAGGAAACAGAACAGCTTATTTTGGATGGTGCAGAACAACTTCAGCGATCCACTCTGACTAAATTAACCCAAAGCTGATGGAGCCACTCTCTGCAAATAGAGCCATCCTCTCTAACAATCGCGGCTCGATAGGTTAAAATATCCCCCTTTTGCAGATAATCATCACCCAGCAAAGAGTAAATTTTACTCCCTTTAGGAGCGTCGATTAAATAGGAAAATCGCTCTTCAGAATAATTTTTATAGATAATATGGAGAAGAATTTTAGGATTTTGTTCCAACAACTCTGTAGGAACCGCCCAGGAGATCAAAATCTTAGTTCCGAGAGGAGGATCTAACTGCCTAGGATCAGGAGTTCCCAGATGAGTACTAGCTAAAGAGAAATACCCCACAGAAATCTCCTGTAAAGAAAGGGAGTATTTGTGGCATGATGCCAGCAAACATATTGCCACCATCCAACAAAACCCTTTCATTAAAAGAAGAAAATTTTTTAAAGATAAACTTCGCAAATGAGAACCACCAACCCCATAGAGAGAGCCATATGATAGGAGAATATCGATGAGAGGTCAATCAGTTGCTTGTATTCTTTTTCAAAAAGAGAAGATTTTTCTCATCAAACGACGCGATATTCCCGTCTGGGCATTACCTGGAGGAGCTATTGAAAAAGGAGAAACAGCAGAAAAAGCCGCTTGTAGAGAAATGGAAGAAGAGAGTGGTTACAAGGTAATCATCAAACGAAAAGTTGCCGAATATATCCCGATAAACCGACTTTCCCGCTTTACCCACCTATATGAAATGGAAGTTGTAGGAGGAAATCTTCTCTCCTCCACAGATGAAAGCGTAGAAGCTGGCTTCTTTTCTATCGATCAACTCCCCCCTCTTTTTCCCGATCCTTATCGAAGCTGGATAGAGGATGCGCGACAAAAAAAGAGCTGTTTGTTAAGGAAAGAGATGAAAGAGGTGAACTACCAACTTCTCCTCAGCTATTTCATCAAATACCCCATATACACGATCCGATTCCTGATCACCAAAATAGGCATCCATTTTAACCATCGCTCAACTAAATAAGCGACCAAAAAGCGGTAGAAAAAAAGCAATCATCAGTGAAACAGCTCCCTCAGAAAATTCGATTAAGCAGCGGAATCGTTCTGATTAAATCAAAAATCTTTATTAAAATAATAAAAAATCTTTATTAAAGAGAAACCCATCGACAGAAGAAAAAATTAAATTACTATCTTTTTTTTGACAAAAAAGTCTATTTTTTATAAAATATGGAAGCATGTTCTTTTCAGCAAGCAAAATGTACAGTTGGGCATCTCGCAAGGCAAAGTCGCCTCATTCTGCAATCTGGTTGGGAGCTATTTTTCTATTAGAGCTAATGTTTTTTTTGCCCATGGATGCAATTCTTCTACTATTTTGTGTAGAAAACCCTAAGCAACGCTACTATTATGCCTTAGCAGCCATAGTTGCCTCCCTAATTAGCGGAATTATTGGATACAGCTTAGGATATGCAGCATGGGAAATGGTAGGCTCCTATCTACTTACCCACCTAATATCAAATAATTTATTTCAACAAATAGTAAACCATTATCAATACCATCAACACCTTGCCCTCTTTGTAGGCGCTTTTTTTCCCATACCTTTCAAAATTGTTGCCCTCTCTGCTGGCATATGTGAACTTCTTCTCAGCTCTTTTTTGTCGATCATCTTATTAGCCCGTTCACTCCGTTTTTTGCTCATCGCTGCCGCTAGCTACAAATGGGGATTGCCTATTAAATCTTTTATTGAAAAACATTTTCATCGATTTTTGATTATAATAAGCGGAAAAATAGTGTTGACCCTTCTTTTTTTCTGGATTTTCACCTAGATGTTGATATTAACTCCCGATCAGATAGAGATAGCAACAGCTCTTTTACAACAGGGCAAATTAGTCGCTTTTCCGACCGAGACAGTATATGGTTTGGGAGCTGCGGTCTCTCAGCATAGAGCAATTAGAACCATTTTTAAAGTGAAAGGTCGCCCTCAAGAGAACCCGTTGATACTCCATATTGCACAGTTAAGCCAAGTAGAACAGATTGCAACAAATATCCCTCCCCTCTTTTATTCACTTGCAGAAGCTTTTTTTCCAGGCCCATTAACCATAGTATTAGAGAAACATCCCTCAGTTGATCCCTCCATCTGCGCAGGACTAGAAAGCGTAGCTTTTAGAATGCCTAGCCATAAAATAGCAGTAGAACTGATAGAAAAACTAGGAGAACCTATAGCCGCACCCTCAGCCAATATCTCAGGAAAACCTAGCAGCACCGACGCAGAGCATGTGATAGATGATTTTCAAGAAGAGATAGCCGCCGTTATCGATGGCGGACCATCCGATTATGGAATAGAATCTACTGTGATCAGCTTGCTTGACAATAACCCTACTCTATTGAGATTAGGAGCTATCCCTCTTGAGACAATAGAAAAAATCGCCGGCAGAACTATACCCATAATAGAAGGGTCGCACGCTTCCCCTGGAACCAGATATCCCCATTATCAGCCTAATGCATCGGTAAAACTATTTTATGAGCAGGAATCCTTGGATCACTATCTTAGATCTAGAAAAGCTCGCTCAGCAACCATCCTATCAACCAGCAACGAAATTCGATCAGCCCTTTTTCTAAACAACTACAATCTATATAGATTACTACGAGATGCAGATAAGGTAGGTAGCAAGGAAATTCTCATATTTTTAGATAAAAACCTGAAACAAGATCCAGCTCTGATAGATAAACTTAATCGAGCAGCTATGCCCAGAAGCTGCAGCGCCAAATCAGTAAAAGATCGATCCTCATAGAGACAAAACCAAATCAAACCAACTTTATTTTTATCTCCCTAACAGCTATACTCCCATTTAACCTGATGTCTTCTCCATTAATCCTCATAGAGAACATTTCCAAAAACTACGTCGCTAACCATCGCTCTGTAGCTGCCCTTAAACAAATATCTTTCACAATCGAAGAAAAAGATATTTATGGAATCATTGGACCTAGCGGCGCAGGAAAATCGACACTGATCCGCTGCCTAGCACGACTGATTACTCCTGATAGCGGCAGAATATTATTTCAAGGAGTAGACATCAGCAAAATGGGAAGAAAAGAACTAAGAAAATATTATCGAAGAATAGGGATGATCTTCCAGCATTTTAACCTCCTCAGCAGTCGTAGCGTTGAAGAAAACATATTATACCCGCTAGAAATAGCAGGCCTAAATCATGACCAACAGCAGGAACGACTAAAGCAACTTCTAGAACTGGTTGATCTTAAAGAAAAAAGAAAAAACTACCCCTCCCAACTGAGCGGCGGAGAAAAACAGCGCGTAGGTATTGCACGAGCATTAGCACTCAACCCTATCCTTCTACTCTGCGACGAAGCAACCTCTGCCCTCGACCCCAAAAGCACGAGGGAGATCTTGCTTCTTCTAAAAGAGATCCACCATTCCCTAGGAGTTACCATAGTGCTCATTACCCATGATATGGAGGTAATTAAGCGAATCTGCAATAAGATAGCGATCATTGAACAGGGGAAAATAGTAGAAATCGGATCTACCCTAAACATCTTCTCAACACCCAAACAGCCCACTACCAAAAGCTTGTTACAAAACTATTTTCAAAAAATTCCAAAAGAACTGATCAAACCCTATGCTCCTAATAGAAAATTGTTAAGATTACAGGTGAAAGGCAACATCGAAAGTGAGCCGATCCTCTCCATCATCAGCCAACAATTCCATATCGAAACAAATATCCTCCTTGCGTGGATTGGCTACATGCAGCTATCGAGCGTAGGCACCCTTATCGTCGAATTCAAAGGAGATCCTAAAGATATCGAGAAAACTCTCGACTACCTTCAGAGAAAACAGATCCATTATGAGGAAATAACCGAAGATGAACATTGAAAATATAAAAACTGCGTGGAATCTAATCCCTTTACAACTCTGGAATACACTCTATATGACATTTGCTTCCACCTTTTTTGCCATCGCTATAGGATTCCCTATCGGGATTTTGCTCTCGATAACCAAAAAAGGTCATATAAAGGAGAACAAATATTTACATCAAACACTACAATTTATCGTCAATATAGGACGTTCTCTGCCCTTTGTTATTCTGATGGTAGTTGCTATCCCATTAACCCGTCTCATCGTTGGAACCAGCCTAGGCACCAATGCTGCAATAGTCCCCTTAACTCTTGCCGCAGCTCCCTTTATTGCAAGATTGATCGAAACAAACCTTCAAGAAGTAGATCGCCAGATTTTAGAAACAGCGATAGTAATGGGATCCACTCATGGACAAATCATCAGAAAAGTATTAATTCCAGAGGCTCTACCCCAGATTATATCTAGCTTCACCATCACATTAGTCAATTTAATTGGATATAGCACGATGGCAGGATTAGTTGGAGGAGGAGGCCTTGGTCAAATTGCTATTCAATATGGATATCAGCGATTCAACACTTTTATCATGAGCATCACAGTCGCACTGCTCATCCTATTGGTAAAAAGCGTCCAATCTTTAGGAAACCAGATTACTCGCTCCATCTATAAAACAAGGGGAATCATTCCTTATGAGTAAACCGATATATTCGTTTCTATTAGCACTCTTCTTATTTAGCTGCAACTCCAATAAAAAAGAAAAAATCAAAATATTTGCTACACCGATACCTCACGCACAAATGTTGGAATTTATCAAGCCGGAGTTAGAATCCCAAGGCATCGAACTAGAGATCAACATGAGCGATGATTACAACCTACCTAACCGCGCCGTTGCAGACGGAGAGGCAGATGCAAATTTTTTTCAACACCTTCCGTTTATGAAAGAACAAATCAAACAGTTTTCTTATCCAATCAAAAGCATAGCCGAAATAGAAATAGAGCCGATGGGAGTCTATTCAAAAAAAATCAATAACCTCTCCCAATTAAAAGAAAAAGATATCGTCGCCATCCCGAACGATCCCTCTAATGAAGAAAGAGCATTACTTCTTCTCAGAAAAGAGAACCTAATCGAGTTAAGCAATCGTAATAAAGGGCTATCTACCCTTTCTGATATCATAAAAAACCCGCTTAACCTGAAATTTATAGAAATAGATCCTGCAATGATCCCTCGATCTTTACAAGATGTGACTATTGCGATCATGAATACTAACTATGCTCTGGAAGCAGGATTTTATCCCAAAACAGATGCACTTTGCCTAGAGGAAAAAGATTCCCCCTACGTCAATATATTAGCCGTTCATGCCGATAAAGAGAATGACGCCAAAATCAAAGCGTTAAAGTCCGCCATGACGTCAGAAAAAATGAAAAACTTCATTATAGAAAAATATGAAGGAAATGTAATACCTGTATTCTAAAAAAAAACCTGGCGGCAACCTACTCTACCATACTCTTGCGTACAGTACCATCGGCGATGAGGGGCTTGACTTCTGAGTTCGGGATGGGATCAGGTATTTCCCCCTCTCAATAGCCACCAGGAAAATCATTTCAATAAAATCATAGATGTAAAATAGCGCTTGTAAATAATTGTTTACAATATTACTAGCGTTTTAACTTCTTATTGCCATTGACACAACCTCAAAAGAGGAATGTCAAAGAACAACAAAAAGAAAGATCAAGTCATTCGACTTATTAGTATTGGTTAGCTCAACGCATTACTGCGCTTACACACCCAACCTATCAACCCGGTAATCTTCCGGGAGTCTGATAGGGATACCTTATCTTGAAGGAGGCTTGGCGTTTAGATGCTTTCAACGCTTATCCTTTCCGAACATAGCTACCTGGCTATGCACTTGGCAGTACAACCAGCACACCATTGGTTCGTCCACTTCGGTCCTCTCGTACTAGAAGTAGCTCTTCTCAAGTATCCTGCGCCCACAACAGATAGGGACCAAACTGTCTCACGACGTTTTGAACCCAACTCGCG